>NZ_JAUTAU010000001.1:481250-822500 GCF_030818775.1 Bacillus sp. SORGH_AS_0510
ATTAGTAGAGCAAAAAGAGCAAGAAAAACAAGCGGTTAATAAAGAAATAGAAAATATCCAACATGAGTTAGAGTCTTTATACAATACCATTGAAGCAAACAAAGCAGAAATGGCCAAAACACAGAAGAAAATCGATGATACTAATCAATTAATTGAAGCGAAGAAAGAGGAAATCGTTCATTTGGAGGATAAAATCCTTGCCCGCAAAGATATTATGAAGCAAAGAGCTGTTGCAATGCAGCAGAATAATAATATCAATCTGATGATTAACCTATTCATCGAATCTGACAGTATCTCTGATTTCATCCAGCGTGCGAGCGCTGCATCCACCCTGATTGATGCAGATAAAGATATCCTGACGGCTCAAAAAGAGGACCTTCAAAAGATTGAGAAGGACAAAGCTGAGATCGACAAGCAGGAGCAGGCACTGGAAAAGGAAAGTCAAACCCTTGCCGATCAGCAGGCAGAGCTTGATCAAAACCTACAAAAGAGACAACAGACATTAACTGCAATGCAGGAAAAATATAATGCCATTGCCCAACAAGTGGCGCTTGCCGAACAGCAAAAAGCCGGCATTGAATCACAAATGAAGTCGATTCAAGCAAAAATTAGCCAAGAAGCAGCTGCAGCAAAAGTGCGCCATGTTTCAAAGCCAGCCGCCTCACCAAGCAATGATGCGGGAGTCGCAATCAGCGGCAAAGAAATGTATGTGACCGCAACGGCATATACTCCTTATGATTCTGGTTCTGTAACGGCTTTAGGCTACAATATCAAAGAAAACCCGAACATGAAGTTAATCGCAGTCGACCCATCCGTGATCCCGCTTGGAAGTAAGGTGTGGGTAGAAGGATATGGCGTGGCAATCGCTGGGGACACTGGTGGTGCCATCAAAGGCCACAAAATCGACATCCTCGTGCCAACCAAAGCACAGGCACTTCAATGGGGAAGAAGAACCGTTAAAGTTGTTATTTTACAGTAGAACATACAAAGAGCTTGGAAATTCCAAGCTCTTTTTTTATGGTTATTTTATATAGATGGTTGTTATTGAGATCCACTATTTGGACAGAGTTGGTGAAAAAACAAGAAACATTGTCAGAAGTCGAGGGAAGTTCGGACAGAGTTGGCGGGAAAACTAGAAATATTGTCAGAAGTCGAGGGAAGTTTGGACAGAGTTGGTGAAAAAACAAGAAACATTGTCAGAAGTCGAGGGAAGTTTGGACAGAGTTGGTGGGAAAACAAGAAACACTGTCAGAAGTCGAGGGAAGTTTGGACAGAGTTGGTGGGAAAACAAGAAACATTGTCAGAAGTCGTGGCAACTTTGGACAGGGTTGGTGGGAAAACAAGAAACACTGTCAGAAGCCGAGGGAAGTTTGGACAAAGTATCTTGTAAATCAGCCAAGACAGTCAGAATACTAGTTATGGTTGAAAGCTCCCTTTAAAGTTGGTATCGATCATACCGAAAGTATCAAATTTTACAAAATGATTATTTACCCCGCTTATTCCCCTGCTGCTTCAGCCAATAACGAAGCCCTTTTCCTGCTAACGGTTCATCGTTGTACCGCGGAATCACATGTAAATGGCTGTGCAAGATTGTCTGATTGGAAGCCTCGCCGACATTCCAGCCCAGGGTGTAGCCATCCGGGGAGAACCGATCATCGAGATAGTTCTTTGCTTTTTGTAAAAGCTCATACGTATCGTTCCACTCTTCTGCTGTCAGCTCGAACGCATTTGCATGGTGCTTTTTCGGAACAATCACACCAGACCCTTCCAAAACATCCTGCTCGCGATTATGCTGCAAAAAATAACAGGTTTCATTTTCAAAGACAATATGCTGTTCACGATCTTGACGCGGGTTACAGAACGGGCAGTTTTTTTCAAAACACATCTTCCCAATATCCTCCTTAAAATAAGGGAGCCAGCTCGAACGAAACCGGACTCCTTTTTTTACATGAATTAATTATGGCTCGCCGTCCTCATGGATGACTCAACTTCGCCCCCGTGAACCCGTTGGTCCAAAGCAGGCACGATCCGGTAAAATAGAAGGATGCCGATGACGCCCATGCTGCTGATAAAAAGCGTCGTCCCCATCTTGGATAAAAACGAACTTAACGTTACGGTGATCGAACAAATGAGCATCGCGAGATTAAACGTTAACCCGGACACCGCCATATATGAGCTGCGCGCGTGTTCCGGCGGCAACTCTGCCATGTAATTTTGCTGCACCGGCACCCGAAGCACCTCGGCTACTGTCGCTGCAAGCATCGCGACAAACAATAGCCAGATATTATTGGAATACGAAATCACTGCATACCCCACGACAAACACAATGCAGCTGACAATCAGGGTATGGCGATCCTTAAACCGCTCTACAATTTTCGTCGCCACCAATGCCATCAGCACGACGAGAAGCGTATTTTCCGTCCGTAGGAATCCGAGCATTTCAATGCCGCCAAAACTCCAGCCGAACAGATGCTGTTCGCTCATTTCATTCGCCATGCGGATCCCGATATAATTCGTCAACTGGAATTCCATCGACAACACGAGCAGGCCCGCTAAGACAAATAGGATAAACACCCGATCGAGAAAAACCTCCTTGTAGCCGTTCATCATTCCGCGCACGTGCTCCCTGACAGCCTTGCCTTCCGTTTTTTCAGTCGCATAGCTTTCTTCGATAAAAAAGGTGATGAGCACCCAAGTCAGTAACGCCGCAGCGGATAACGCAAGCAACAATTCGAATAAGTAATTTTTAAAAAGAAATCCTCCGATGACACCACCTAGGGCAATCGACAGGTTGTTGGCCCAATACATGATGGAGTACATCGCTTTCCGTTCCTCGGGTTTACTCACATCAATCAGCATCGCCTGCGTGGCAGGCCCCGCCAATCCCCAGCAAATACTATTCGCCGTCATCGTGAAAAACGTCAGCATCGGGGAGAAGAACCAAGGAGAATTACTTAGCATCATGGTAAAAAAGGCAAAGAATCTAAGTGTCTCAGCAAACACAATCACTTTTTTCCGGCCGAACTGATCGGAAAAATAACCGCCGAAAAAGTTAATCACGATGCCTATGAACACATTCACGAGCAGCAGCAAGCCGGCTGTCTTCGCTCCAAAATGATGCGATAAATAAATCGCCATAAACGGAAAAATCATCCCGCCAATGGTCGAGCTCAAAAACGATTCAACCAATCGAATTTTGATTGTCCGGTGAAACTTAAATATATTCATGTTGGGTTCCCCTAATCTTCTAAGTCTATGTTTCTAGCTCCTTCAGGCGATTGGTGAAGGTCTCCGTCCAATCCTTCGAAAGCTCTTTAAGACTCAGCATTTTCTTGATTCCATCCAGATTTGTCTTGTCTTTATACTTCAGTTTGTTGGCATACGAAATACTGACATTTTTGGGATTCCGTTCGAGAAGCTTCAAGGAATCCTCACTCGAAATCGTGCCTTCTTTTAAGACACGAAAATAAAATCCGGTATAGCCTGTATGCTGGACCATGAGCGGCAGTTTGGGCTGTTTCAGCTTCGTTGCTAATTTAAAGCAAGGTTGTCGTGGCTGTGTAACCTGCACGATCGCTTCCCCTAATTCGTAGACATCACCAATCCAGACTTCTTCCTCGGTGATTCCTGTTACAGTTAGATTTTCACCAAAAGCACCGACTTCAAGCTTGGTATCGAGCACGCTTTCCCAAAACGAATAATGATCATGCGAATAGACACAAACAGCCTTATCAGGACCGCCATGAAAATGAAGGTCAGCCTGCTGGTCACCGTCCAAATTCAATGTGGAAAGATAGATTTTTCCATGGACCGGCTTCTTATCAATCGCTGAAAGCAATGTTTTCTCTCCATATGTAAACGCCTGCGGTGTCCGCACGTTAATGGATACAATAGATAGGTCATTCATATGGTTTCCTCCTTTTTTAAGGAACTTTGAAATGTATATATAGTAAAAAATAACAGGTTTGGTTGTGATAGGAAAGTGAAAAAGGCGAAAATAGTAATTTTCCCCCATTGGATAGCAGTGTTTTCATAAAAGGTTGATATTTGAATTGACGGTAAAAATAGGGATGAAATAAAATAAATTGATATAGTTATAAACTTGTAGATAGGGTGGGATTACGTGATCGAATTAAAGCTGCGTTCGATTTTAAAACAGGTTAAAAATGAAAATCCGCAAAAAAGATACGAGGCTCTTGACCAGCTTTTCGAATACAAGCGTCAGGAAGGGCTCGAAGTTCAAATAGATGTGATCAAAGATATAATCAAAACGGCGGCGTCCCGCTTTCCGGACCGAGTGGATAACTGGGACAACCCATCCTATTATCTCATCGACTTTGTCTGTGATTTTCCGATGCCGGAAGTCATAGAAGGCCTTCTCAAACATTTCGACGGGTTCGATCTGCAGGCAAAGGAGCGCGCCATTGAGTTTTTGCTGGGCACAGAGGACGAAGAGATTTTTTATTTCCTTGAGGAAAAAATCGTCGATTTAATCCAAACTGAAAACTTCCTCATTCCAATCAGTGAGTTAGCAGCCTATCCAATGCTTATCAAAGGAATCCTTGATAAAACGTTGGACAAGCTGGGTGATAGATATTATAAATTTATGCTGTATGATCTGGTCTTGTCGCTTAACTCCTCGGGCTTTGAAAAGGGCTATAAAAAGGAGACCATTCTCCCAGCTCTACTTAAGGATTACCGGGTGGAAAAAGAAGAATACTTGAAATTTGACGCCGATTTTTCCAGTAAGTTTGTGTATACGGCATGGAAGAAGAGTTATTTCACGGTCCGCGCGCGGATGCGATTGTTTATTAGTTTGATGGAATACTATTTTTCGGAAGACGTAAGGATTGAGCTGGAGCAGGCGATGAATTTCTCCGATCCTTTTATAAAAACAGAGGCGCTGTTGGTGTGCATCGGTAAAAATATCCCCTATCATCCGGCTGCTCTTTCAGCAGCGGCCCAACAGATTGAAACGGCAGAAATGGTCTATTGGGAGTTGAAGGAGAAAAATCTCGAGCACTTGTATCCAATCAAGGAAGGGAAGCAGCCTCATTTAGCGAAAACAAGGTTTTTCTCCACGATTATCAACCTGCCGGAGGAGGAAGAGGGTGTTATTCGTTATCCAGAAGACATCCAGGTTATGGATAAGCTCGAAACGGAAAATATGTACGGCCAACAGGTCCGCTATTATTTGATGAGCTTTGTGGAGAACGGGGTTCGCTATGCCGGTTGGGCAGGCGGCTATGCGCTTGAGGACGGCGACGATACGGCGGAGCTTTGGGACGGCAGCTATACGGAGTTTGTTGAGTGGGATGCAGTGAGTGTCGAAGAGCATAAGGCTGCTTTTTTCAAAAAGAGAGATGCCGAGTGGCAGGAACATGAAACGAGCGTGTATTATGAAAGCTCGCCGCGCTTGAGCCGTGGGGCCTGGTTCTTCCTCGGTCTGGCGGTTGTGCACTGGGTGAAGGCCGTATTCACTGGTTTTCGGGAGGATTCGATACCTGTGTTGGCGGTGCTCACGGTGGTTGGTGCCGGGCTCTGTTTGTATGAGTTGACGAAAAATAAACAACGAAAAGTTCAAGTGGTCGGCCAGCAACTTGTGAAGGTGGATGGCTCGAAGCAGACCGCGGTGGAAATCGCTGAGATCAAAAAGGTGGAGTATAACAAAAAGAATGTGCTTGTTTACAACAAGAAAAACGAGGTCACGTTATCGTTCCCGATTCGCTGGGTAAACTACGGCTTGTTTTACGCGCATATGAAAGAGCACACGGATCACCTCAAGGAGCGGCCGTTTATTCAGTCGTAAAAGGTGGGCGGAGTGCCGATGTTACAGGGTAAAAACGGTTTGCTGATCAACTCAATGGGTTGGGGAGGCGAACTGTTTTTTTTATGTCCTTCATACTACGGTGCTCCCATTTTTCATATGAAAAGAGGAAAACAATGGGGAAGTGGTGAAATACTGATAAAAAAAGAGAGGAGAGCATGCTAATATGTTTGTTTTACTATTAAAATATATCAAGCCACTAGAAGAAGTAGAAAAAGAACTAGAGCCGCACAGAGCCTACTTAGAAAAATACTACTCCTTGCAAAAATTCATCTGTTCCGGCAGGCAAAACCCAAGAGTCGGTGGGGTCATCCTATGTAACGCGAACAACCGTGAAGAAGTCGAAGCCATCATCCAGGAAGATCCGTTTTACAGCAAAGAAATCGCCACCTACGACATCGTCGAATTTATCCCAACCATGCACGCAGAAGAATTCGAACAATTTATCAGTTAGTAACTAAAATGGGGACAGTCCCCCACCGCTTTAAAGCAGTGGGGGACTGTCCCCAAATCTTTTATTCCTTCAACGGCTCATTCAAAATATTCTCCTCGAGCACGGAGAACTTGTCCCCGTACACCTTGGTAATATGCTTTTCACCCCAGGCACACAGCGAATCCAAAATCCCCTGCAGCGTCCAGCCGTATTCACTCAGCTCGTACTCAACCTTTGGCGGCACCTGATTGTACACAATCCGATTAATAATCCCATCGGCCTCTAACTCGCGCAATTGCTGAGTCAGCATCTTTTGCGTAATATTCGGCATCAGCCGCTTCAAATCACTCGTCCGCTTTTTCCCGTGCGTTAAATGACAAAGAATCACACTCTTCCATTTCCCGCCGATGACCTCCAATGTTGCTTCCACCGATATATTATATTTCTTCTTTTCCATCGTCAGTCTTTCCTCCTCGTTCATAGGCACCAAAAAGTGCCTATCGCACCCATAGGTACCTATCGTACTTTAAAGTGCGTACTTCTCAATAGATTATCTATCATCCATAATAACACTTGCCGGTCGAAAATAATCATACACTTTTTTACAGATCACATACAACCCTACAAAATAAGGAGGAAACACATCATGTCTTTAAATCAAAAACAAAGTACACTCGCACTGATCGCCTTAGCAGTCAGCGCGTTCGCTATCGGGACAACCGAATTCATCAGCGTCGGCTTACTGCCGCTGATCTCAAACGATCTACACATTCCTGTGACAACCGCAGGATTAACCGTATCATTATACGCACTCGGCGTCACATTCGGAGCGCCGGTCCTAACATCTCTCACATCAAGCATGTCACGCAAGACCTTATTACTATGGATCATGATTATTTTCATCATCGGCAACAGCATCGCCGCGAGCGCAACCACCATTAGCGTGTTACTTACCGCCCGCGTTATCTCAGCATTATCACACGGAGTTTTCATGTCGATCGGCAGTACCATCGCCGCAGACCTTGTACCGGCCAACCGCCGTGCGAGCGCCATCAGCATCATGTTCTCAGGACTCACCGTCGCAACCGTCACCGGCGTACCATTCGGCACCTTTATCGGCCAACAATTTGGTTGGAGAACCGCTTTTATCCTAATCGTAGTCATCGGCATCATAGGCCTCATCGCTAACAGCGTGCTCGTTCCTTCTTCTTTGAAAAAAGGAACGAAATCAAGCTTTGGTGACCAGTTCAAGCTCCTGACCAATGGACGTCTGTTACTCATGTTCATCATCACGGCGCTTGGATATGGCGGTACATTTGTTGTCTTCACCTATTTAGCACCTTTACTACAAGATATAACTGGCTTTAAGGAAGGCACCGTTGCTATCATCCTACTTGCGTACGGTGTGGCCATTGCCATCGGAAACATGATTGGAGGTAAGCTATCCAACCGCAACCCGATTGGATCCTTGTTCTACATGTTCATCGTTCAAGCGGTCGTGCTCTTTGTCCTTATGTTCACAGCACCATTTAAAGTGGCGGGACTGATTACGATTATTTTCATGGGGTTGCTTGCCTTTATGAACGTACCAGGATTACAAGTGTACGTCGTGATGCTGGCAGAACGTTTTGTACCAAGTGCGGTCGACGTGGCCTCAGCAATCAACATCGCGGCCTTTAATGCCGGAATTGCCATCGGTTCTTACTTGGGTGGAACCATCACCGACTCCATCGGCCTCATCCACACCACTTGGATTGGAGCCCTAATGGTCCTCGGCGCCGTCATCCTTACAGGCGTGAGCCGCAGTCTCGAAAAGAAAGACCAACAAGCCCAAGCCTTTGCAAAACAAGCAGGCTAAAGGTAAAATGCAAGAGGTTAGGGTGTCAGGCACCATGCGTGGACACCTGTAATTCTGCAGTAGACAATTAGGGTGTCAGGCACTCTTCGTGGACAACTGGATTTCTACAGTGGACATGGTGGTGCCTGACCCCATTAGCGCACATCGATATCAATTTTTACAACTAGAGGAGGTTTTTTAGTATGGTTAAGAGTTTACAGGATACAACGACGCTTAGTAATGGCGTGAAGATGCCTTGGTTTGGTCTTGGGGTTTTTAAGGTGGAAGAGGGCTCTGAGGTAGTGGAGTCTGTGAAAGCCGCACTAAGAAACGGATACCGCAGCATCGATACTGCGGCAATCTATCAAAACGAAGAAGGCGTGGGACAAGCGATCCGCGAATCAGGAATCGCTCGTGAGGAACTATTCGTAACATCAAAGGTGTGGAACGCTGACCTTGGCTACGAATCCACCATTGCAGCTTACGAAACAAGCCTAAAGAAATTAGGATTAGAGTACCTGGACCTTTACTTGATCCACTGGCCAGTTGCAGGTAAATATAAGGAAGCATGGAGAGCCTTAGAAACACTTTACAAAGAAGGCCGCGTGAAGGCCATCGGCGTAAGTAATTTCCATGTGCACCACCTCGAAGATGTCATGAAGGATGCAGAAATCAAGCCGATGGTGAACCAAGTGGAATACCATCCACGTCTAGCGCAAAAAGAATTACGCGCATTCTGCCAAGAGCAAGGCATTCAACTTGAAGCATGGTCACCATTAATGCAAGGACAATTACTAGACAATGAAGTCCTTCAAACCATTGCTGAAAAACACAACAAATCTGTGGCACAAGTCATCCTGCGCTGGGATCTGCAAAACGGCGTCGTGACGATTCCTAAATCAATCAAAGAACACCGTATCATCGAAAACTCACAAGTATTTGATTTCGAGTTAACATCTGAAGATATGGGTGCTATCGACAGCCTGAACGAAGACCGTCGTGTCGGTCCAGATCCTGATAACTTTGATTTCTAATATTAAAAAAAGGTAGCTGAATTGCTACCTTTTTTTAATTCGCTGATAAAAGCTCAGATTCGCTGATAAAATTGTAAATTCGCTGATAAACCACTCTAATTCGCTGATAACAGTCAAAAAATCGCTGATAAATTTCAAAGTCCTCTAAAATAGGGTAATTTTACACCAACAAACAGCTGATTCTAACCAATTCTAGACGAAAAATACATTCAGCCAGTGCCTACTTCTTAGCAACCTTCGCTATCTTCCTCAGAATGGAATAAACAAAGCGAATGCTTTTTCCCACATAGCCGGTTCGATTAAAACTCCCGATCACATACACATCGAAGCCAGGATTGTAGAGCATAAACGACCCCGTCGAGCCTAAGTGACCCCACACATTGTACTTCTCCGTAAAAGGCTGCATTCGCACCCTCATGAGCCCGAGGCCATACTCGACGCCGAGCCACATTTTTGTCCATTTCTGCATGGCAGCCAGGGACTCTTGGCTAACCAGTTGCCCGCCGACCAATGCCTTCATGAAAAGAAGCAAGTCCTCAGAGGTACTTACCGTTTGTCCGCCGGCATAAATACTGCTGAAGCTCTTATGCTCGGTCACGTTGACTCGCTTATCGTTCATATAAACTGTGGCTACAGGATAATCACTCGCTACCGCAGGCTCCGAGTAATGGCATAGATAGGTATGCTTCATTCCAAGCGGCCCAAAAATGTACTCATGCAGCACCTCTTGATACACCCGCCCGGTTACTTTTTCAATAATCAGCCCTAACAGATTAAAGCCAGTATTCGAATAGTGGCAGCCCTTGCCCGGTGCGAACTTAGGGGTCAAATGCTGCTTCGTCCATTCAATCGTCTCCTCCGGTGTCCAGAATCGGGAAGGCTCATGAAACAGCAATTCTTGAAATGAAGGTCCTTTTTTAGGCTTCAGTTCATAATAATCCGGCAAACCAGAAGTATTGCTCAACAAATGCCAGATACTTAAATCCTCTGAATAATCGGTTCCCTTATAAACGTGCAAGCCTTGAACCATTTCCGCCGGCAAAAACGTCGCCACCCGATCCTCGTAGCTAATTTTCCCTTTTTCTACTAACATCGCAATCAACACAGCTGTAAAGGTTTTTCCGATGCTGGCCGTATGGAAGGGCTGTTCAGGAGTAGCAGGTACGTCGCCTATTTTTACACGAGCCAAATTCAAATGGAGATTAAGAGAATCCGAGTGAACGAGCAAATAGGCATTGTCCACCTTGGAATCAGTATCAACGGTTTTGTCGAACTTTTTTTCAATCGCTTGAAACATTAGCATTCCCGCTTCCATAAATTTTTCTATGAAACTACCTATAGTATATTTCAAACCAACTTAATAAATGGTAAAAATTTCTTTGCAAGTACTATTCTATCATCCTATATTTCGGGTATATGGAACTAGTGATTCTATGGATGATTTTGATAAGCCGTGCCATTTTTGCAACACTGTCATAAGTATTTTTTATGAAAAAAGCAACTAATCCTAGTTAGTTGCTTTTGAAAAATGCCTTAATTTTGCTTCTTATGTTGAGCTAACTTCACCTTATCCATTGTTCCTGGAGGCTGTTCGAGCCATTGATGGTCAATCATCAAATAGGCAATGTCTTTCGCGTATTGGGCAATTTCGAGAGACAGACGTTCATAGTTGACGATTAAATCAGTCCTTTGACTTGCAGCAGCGGCCGTTGCGTAGTTACCCGTTCCAGCAGCGGTTAATAATCCATTATGAAAAATCATCAGCTTATCCGAAAAGACTTCCGCTGTGGAATTGGTTATGGCAACATCTGCAGAAATAGGGGGCTGTGTATTATTCTCTAACATTGTAGAAGTAAAGATTCTCACATGCTTCTCAGAGATATCCTTTCCTTGCAGCATCAGCTTTTGCACTTCTTTTCGAGGAGAGCATTGAGCAAAACTAAGACATAGTTTAGCGCCAATCAGGTTGTTTTGGATATTCATAAACAAATGCGAGAGTTCAACCGTGTTCAGAGGGCGTTTATTTGTAAAAGGGTTTAATCCGCTCAAATAGCTCCGGCTATCCACAAAATCCTTCTGATGGGGATAATCGATGTAAGGAGGACGGACGAAAAGCCCCTTTTCTAATAAGACTTCTGTGCTTTCATCGAACAATTCAGTAGTGAGAATAAGGGCCGTTTTAAAGCATTTTCGCACATCTTTTCTTGCACACATCGAGGTAAATCCACTATATCCCGCCATACCTGCTTTCGACATATGATTTATGTAAAAAATCATAAAGGAATCCGTATAGAGTTTGGGTGCATTCAAATTCACATCGCTGGGAGAAAACCCATTAGGTACAGGGATTTCTTCCTGCTGAAAAAACTCCGTAATTTCCGCCAGAACTTTTGTAGCAATCCCATGACCCAACTCACAGATTTTTCTCGCATCAGGATCTTCTACTGTACTTAAGAAGAAGTTTAGAAATTGTATGGACATACTATTATTCATATAAGAAGTCCAGAGGGTTGCGATTTCAGCCGATGTTAACTGTATCTGTTTGCTTGTCATGCAAATGGCCTCCAAATAAAACAAGAATTTTGTCTCATTATTTGTGATTAAGCCATTTTTTATACTGGCACCCAAGATACCCCATTCACATATGGTAAGGATAATGGCTAGTTGAAAGGAAGAATACAATGGCTGTTGTAAAAGCTAGAACATCGGATATCGATCTGTTAGCAAGATTACTTCGGGCAGAGGCAGAAGGGGAAGGGGAACAGGGGATGTTGCTCGTGGGTAACGTAGGGATTAACCGAATTCGAGCGAATTGTAGTGATTTTAAAGGGATAAGGACCATCCCAGAAATGATCTATCAGCCTCATGCATTTGAAGCCGTCCAACACGGTTACTTTTATCAAAGGCCAAGGGAACGAGAAAGGCGCTTAGCGAGAAGGACAGTGAATGGAGAGCGTTTCTGGCCGGCAAAATTTAGTTTATGGTATTTCAAACCACCGGGTGAGTGCCCGTCGACCTGGTATAATCAACCCTTTGTAGGAAAGTTTAAAAACCACTGCTTCTACCAACCCACAGCAGAGACCTGTGAAAATGTCTATAACACGTTCTAACCAAATTCATCGGCAACTGAGTGTAGGGGGCGATTTTGCAAAAAAGGCATGGTCATTCTTAATTGAATAACCATGCCTTTTCATTAGCCTTTGACAAAAAAGTAATAGGAGGAAAGGACTGTCAGGCCTAGGCAAAAAATGATCACGGTTAGGGTGTAATACGGTTGGATGGCAGCTGGGATGACTGGAACAAGTAATAATAGCACCCCTGCGACCACAAAGACTTTCCCTGCGAAGCGGTGCGTTTTTTTCCATACATCTTCACTCGCTAAAGTCCATGGTGTCCGAATGCCGATAAAATAATTATGCTTAAACTTAGGACTAAAGTTACCGATGAGAATAAATAACAATCCAACCAGTTCCGGCACCACATAGGCTGGATTAAGCTTGCCTAAGCTCGTGGCAATTTGCACAATCTGCAGTAAAAATAGGAAAGTAAGGATAATGTTCATAATTAGATAATACGTATCCTGAAATCGTTGATAATTCGCTTTCTTTGGATCAATTTTCGGCAGCAGGATGGTGAGAATATATAAAATCAGCATGATTCCTGGTAAAAAGATGGCTCCGTAGGATTTTTGGACAAAGTCATCTGGGACTCCTTTATAATTCCAATGGATGCCCACTTGCTGCGGCAGGTATGGGTAAGAAATCGCTGTTCCGATGATAATCAAAGCCAATAAAATTAGGCCAAACCACTGTTTTTTCATTGCTCTACACCTCTTCTTCCTTCTTTAGAAAGTCCATAAACCACGTCACTACGTCCTCAAACACAGTGGTATTTAAAGAATAAATAATCTGCTGCCCTTTCTTTTCCGCATCCACCAAGTTCGCTTGTTTCAATAAATTCAAATGATGAGAAATACTCGGCTTTGCCATATCAAAATGTTCCGCAATTTCCCCCGCAGACAAATCCTTCTGCTTCAACAAATGAAGAATCTTCCGCCGACTCGGATCAGACAACGCCTTAAAAGCATCATTCATAATAAACCCTCTTTTCTTGTGGTGGGGGACAGACCCCCGCGGCTTTACCGCATTACCATTCAGGGGGACAGACCCCCGCTGCTTTACCACATTACCATTCAGGGGGACAGACCCCCGGCCCTGTAACGCGTTACCTTCCTGGGGGACTGTCCCCACAAAAGTCCCCGCACATTTAGTCCATGAATTTAGGTATTTAGAAAATTATCTAAATATATAATAACTCCAACCAACTAAACTGTAAATGGTTTCCTTTAAATATTTAGATAAACTTCTAAATAAGATATACAATCAAACAAGGAGCCATCTAAATGGCTCCTTGTTTGATCCGAACAAAAGTATCAAGTTAATTTATAGTAATGGTTGTTCCATCGAATCTAGTAAGCGTAAATCCACTAAACTTCTCGTTGTAGGTTTTACTAAAATCCTTAAGCACCTCGATGGCTACTGTTTCCCCTAATTTCAGCCCCTCGCTTCCATCTGAACGCCAATGCACTCCGGCTGTGTCGCGACTTAGAGCGATATTGGAGGCAAGTTTGTTTAACTCCCCACCGATGGTCAATAGATCCCCCTCGTAGGGAATAAGAGTTTGTCCATCCGCATGCACCACAACAGGGTTCGGAAGGACAAATAATTCATTAAAAAATGCTTTCAGAACCGTCACTCCTGCACCAATAATGCAAGCATGCCCCGCCGGATAGGCAGGGTGAGTAGGGCACCCTTCCGGATACGCCATGGGTAATAAATAGGTGCCAAACTTTTTGAAGACTTCGGAAAGCGCGTGAGAATCTAAAAGGTCATTGTGGATGGGATAACTTGCTTGATGAACTTTTTGAAGATGGACGCGGCCCCCGAATTCTTCTGGTCGAAGTCTCCGGTGAACGAGGAATTTTTGATACCAAGCGGCCTCAAGAGCAACACGGGCGACCTTGGTGACTAAATCCTGAATATGTGGGGCGCCAAAAGTAATAAATCCTCCCTCTGTTGCCGACTGAAGGTATGGGTTAGATGCAGCAATGGCACCTTTTCCTAAACCAAGTAAAATCAAACAAGCAGAAAGGGATGCTTGGAAGGAAAAATCTAGATGAACATACTCAGCCAGATCGCGGCCATTAGTAATATAACGGGATGTAGGTTCCCATTCCGGTACCACAGGCGGTACACCATTCTGGATTTTCAACCAATCATCATAGTTCGTCATAAAATCGGAGCCGGCCGGTGTTGTGCGATATTGTTGAGTAATTGTTTTTGCCCCAAAAGGAATATTCATCCAAAGGAACTGTGAGAGATAGGGGCCGGCAAGGTCACCAGGGGTATTTCCACGAAACAAAGTACCTGGGGTTACGTAGCCGTTCACTTTTGGACCGTGAAAATCGGATAAAACCGATAGTTCTGATGCTGCCGCTGTTGTCAGAGGATGGGTATCATACTCGGCAAAAGGTACATCCCGAGTGAGGGCCTGCCAGTACAGCTCTACCATTTCACCTGCAGCCCAGGCACTGCTGAATCTGGGCGGGGCAGCAATCCCTAGTTTATGGCAGTCAGCACCAATCAAGTCATATACATAGGCTGCTTGAGGATTTGCAAGCTTTACCACATCGCCCATCGGTATAGACTCAAAATCCTTTCCTTTGCCTGATTTCAATGCCTTTATATAGAGATCATAGGAGCTGAGGTCCACCTCACCCATTGTATTATGCGGCAATCCTTTTGAAAAATTGCCTAGTTTGTTAGAATACAATCCTTCGTCACCGTTACATTGCTGTTTTGAAGAAGAACCTTCCTCCTGAACCTTGGCTGCCTTATTTCGAACCTTATAGGCCCTCACATTACGCTTCTCTGCGTTTAAAGGACCAATCACACACTTCTTTTTATATCGCTTTTTGCCCATAGCATCACCTTATTTTAATAGAATTAGAAACAACCTTCATAGGTTGTCTCATTCCATCATATGCTTGTAGTTAAGTAGAGGACTAGAGTAATGACTAGTGGGGGGGACAGTCCCCCAGCGTGGTAACGCGTTAACCAAGCGGGGGACTGTCCCCACAAAAAGTAGGGGGATGTTATGGAGCTTTCACTATTGCTAGAGTACGGCTGGGTTTTACTTATTTTGGTTTTACTTGAGAGTTTATTATCGGCGGATAATGCGTTGGTGCTAGCCATTATGGCAAAGCATTTACCAGTGGAACAACAAAGGAAATCACTTAATATTGGATTGAGTTTGGCTTTTATTTTTCGAATTGGCGCCATCTTTGTCATTTCACACTTATTTCATGTGTGGCAGATTCAGGCAATTGGGGCCGCTTATTTAATCTTCATTTCCATCAAACATATATTGAAAAAGGACCACGGTAAAAAAGGGCACAAAGGAAATAGCTATCAGCTGACAATTGTGCAAATCGCCTTTACCGATATTGCCTTTGCGGTGGATTCCATTTTAGCCGCTGTTGCCCTTGTCATCGCATTGCCGGATACGCCGTTGAGGGAAATCGGCGGAATGGATGCCGCTCAATTTATTGTCATTTTATTAGCGGCGATTGCGGGGCTAACCGTGATTCGCTTCGCTGCAAGTTACTTTGTTAAGGTGTTGGCTCAACGTCCCAGCCTTGAAACCGCGGCCATGCTGCTTGTCGGGTGGGTGGGGGTCAAGCTATTCATACATACTCTTGCGCACCCATCCCTCGGCATCATTTCACAGAATTTTGTAGAGGGGCCGATTTGGAAGACTCTCTTCTGGACAGTGATGTTTCTTATCGCTTTAGGCGGCTGGGTGGAATCTAAGGGAAAAACAGCACACAGGTGAGGAAGGGTTGGTTGGAAGTTGATTTCTAGTTTTTGTAGAATCCTTCCCCGATTTTGTAGAATTAATTAAAATTTTGTAGAATTCCTTATCCCAATTGTAGAATTCCTCCTCTAATTTGTAGAATAACTCGATCAAGATAGCAAAGGGATCGCAAGAGCGACCCCTTTTTCTTGTTTCCATGAAATAAGAATACATTTGGATGAAATGGATAAATTAAGGAGAAATTCAAATAACCTAAAAAAATGATTTGAGGATGAAAAAATGGTCGAACATTTAACAAAATTAACGTCAGCAGAATTATCGATGCTGTGGAGTACCTATATTGGTGACACGATGTCTATTTGTGTATTAAGGCATTTTTTTGAAACCTGTGAAGATCAGGACATTAAGCCAATTATTCAGCAGGCACTTAACTATTCCTATGACCATGTTTCACAAATTACCGACTTATTTACTAAGGAAGGGATTCCTCTCCCAAATGGGTTTGGCGAACAAGATGTGAACCTGCAGGCAAAGAAGCTTTTTTCCGATGTTACCTACATGCGTTACTTGCAACATATGGGGAGAACTGGATTGAACTCATACAGCCTAGCGAAGTCGGTTTCCTCACGGAAAGATATCCGTGCCTTGTTCAAACAGTTTTACAGTCAAACTGAAGCCCTATATGATGATAATGCAGAACTCATGCAGGAAAAAGGAGTCTATATTCGATCCCCCTATATTTCCTATCCTGATAAAATACAGTATGTGACGGAAAGAAAATTCCTTGGGGGACTAATAGGTGCTCCCCGGCCGCTTCTTGGAGTAGAAATTGCCCATTTAGGAGTGAATATCGAAGTGGCCAATGTTGCAAAAACACTCCTTTTAGGCTTTAGCCAAGTGGCTCAGTCAAAAAAGTTAAGTGACTACTTTAAGGATGGATACGAGTTAGGGAAAAAAATGGTCGAAGATTTTATGATCAAACTAAAAGAGGACGATAATTCCTATCCATCCACATGGGATTCAACAGTTACAAACAGTACAGATGCACCGTTCTCAGATAAATTGATGTTATTTCACACAAATGCCCAAAGTGCTATTGGTTTAGGGGATTTTGGACTTGCCATTGCTTCATCGTTTCGAAAGGATTTAATTCTAGGATATGAAGGTTATATACTTAAAATAGGGGCCTATGTGAAAGAAGGGGCAAATCTCTTAATTGATCACGGCTGGTTTGAAAAGCCACCACAATCGATTGACAGAGAATCGGTCCGTAATCAAAACAAATAAGATGATATTGGGGTGGTACCTTATGTTTTATGGATTAAAGAAAAAACTCGCTACGATTTTTTTTATGGCTATTGGAGCTGGGATACTCACCACAATTTATACAACGATACTTTTCCTTTATGTATATAAAATTAATAAAAAGGTAAACAAGTTGATTAATAAGTAAGTTACATAATTACTGGCGTTTCTTTCTTTTTACAACAGTAACAGAAATCCACACAACGGCAGCGCCAAGGAAAGCGACAAAAATAGGAACGAAAACATTGTTCACCATGGACATTCTCCTTTTTAATTGATATAAATTATTGTATCACAATTAGAAAATATTGGATATAATCAAAATGACTTTGGTCTTCTGCTAATTCACCGCCATTTGTTGGCGGTTTTTTTTGTGGGAAAAAATATTTTTATATTTTTTGTAACGAAAACAACGTCAATCGGATATATAGTGCGAAAGGAGGCTAAGCCTTGGGGGAACTAGATGAAATGTATCACCAATATGCGGAGGGCGTTTTTAAATATTTGATGTGTCTATGTCATAATGCCGATTTATCAGAAGAACTAACACAAGAGACATTTTATCAAGCGGTGAAATCGATTGATCGATACAACGGGGAATGCAAATGTCCGTTTGGCTCTGCCAAATCGCAAAGCATTCCTATTATAAGCACCTTGAAAAAAGTAAGAAGCAACGTCAACCTACAGAGATTTTTCAAGAACAGATTGTACATACATCACCTGAAGCAGAACTCATTCATGCGGAAGACAAAATGGCTCTTTACCGAATGATCCACCTACTTGAAGAGCCATATAAAGAGGTTTTACTCCTAAGGCTCTTAGGCGGTCTTAGTTTTAAAGAAATAGGAGACATCCAGCGGAAAAATGAAAATTGGGCAAGAGTGACGTTTTACCGGGCAAAACTGAAATTACGAGAAAGGGGCACGGGCGAAAATGAACAATAACTGCTACATTGTGCGCGACTTACTGCCGTCTTATATAGACAAGCTGTGCAGCTATGAAAGCAATCAGTTTATTGAAGAGCATATTAGATCCTGTAGCGATTGTAAAAATGTCCTCGATACCATGAAAGAGGAAGTGGAGGGGGCAGATGAACTAGACCAAGTGAAGATACAGGTGGCGAAGAATCCCTTCCAAAAAGTAGCGGATTTTTTCAAGGCACAGAAGAAATTGACGAAATATGTACTTATTGCAGCACTCCTGTCATTGGTCGCAGGGGCCAGTTTTCTGTTCAACTCTATGGTGGAATGGAACGAAGCGAAGAAAGAGGCTAACAAGCTGGAAGTGGTAGAAAAAGAGAGGGCAGACATCATGTCGGACGTATTTGATGTCTTAGGTTCCTCTCCTGAAATAACAACACAAGTAGAAAAACAATTGATGGACGTATTTCATAGATACAAAGATAAGCTGAATTTGTTGGCTATTTTTCCAACGGAAGATGTGGAGGATTGGATAAAGGAAAACCCTTCTGTTACCCATGAACCTACCACCATTTTTCCAATTGATTATAAAAAGGCAGCCAAGGTCATCGGAACCGAAGGAATAATTGAAGCGAAGGATCGAATTATACCAAGTGATTATGATTTTGGCACAGTGGTAATGGCGAATACCAAATGGGTCATTCAATATGAATATAAAAATTCATATGAACCGAAGATCGAGCGGCACCATCAATTAAAATACTATGGTCCAAGCGTCTGGAGTATATTCCTGCTACCAATTCTGTTCTTTGCTATAGGCAGTGTGCTAATGGTAGTTTGGATGTTTTTGAGGAATCATAATAAGCAGCTGAAGGATGTTATGGGAGCATAGTGTACTAAAAACACCTGTCGGTTATTAACAGGTGTTTTTCTTTATGGCTGTGTTAAAGAACATTGTTGATTTTTATACCCTGTTGATTGGAGCGGAAGGCACGAAGACTCCTTTGGGAGTGCGGGTCAGGGTAGACCCCGCAGGGGCGTTTCTCCGAGGAGGCTCGCCGAAACGCCCACGAACCGCTCGTGCCTGGAGTGCAAATCAACAGACAAGTTTAACAAAGCGTTCTTTATAAAAAAATGTAAGCAATGCTTGAGGACAGCATCGCTTTTTTTTGTATCGAAAGAGTGAATTAGCAGCTAATTCACTCTTGGATATTTATTCGGTTTGTTCATTTTCTGTTGCCATACTGCCTTCACCGTTCACTGGATGCGGCTGCCCGTATCCTTCCACATTCCCCGCATGTTCTCTGTGATACTCCGTTCCCGAACCTACACGATTTTCGGCCGCAGTCCCTTTTTGCTTTTCATTTTGATTAGACATTCTGCTCACCTCCTAAACATAATTAGATTGCTTATTATTCGTTTAATTATGCAGGAGAAGGGAAATATTAGAAAATTTTTCTATAATAGAAAAAAGATATATGATACAATAAGTGTAAAATTACACTACTTAGTAAGGGGGATTTCCTATTATTAAGAAACTTATACTAGTGATCCTCGCGCTTGTTGTCTTCACTTGCTCGGTTTCCTATGCGGTTTTCCGGTATTCGTTAAACCACTATTCGGATGACCTGTACGAACAGCATACCATCCAGGATGTCGGCCGACTCCTGCCAACGAAAATTGAACGGATCGAAAAAGGAAAAGAAGTAGAGCAGATTGTTCATATTCTAAAGGAAGCCCGGAAAGACGGCTTAAAGGTGAGCATCGCTGGAAAAAGGCATTCCCAGGGCGGGCATACCTATTACCCGGACGGGGTGGTCCTGGATATGACCAGTTTTAATAAAATTCTAGACATCGATAAAAACAGAAAGAACATTCATGTCGAAAGCGGCGCCACATGGGACGAGATCCAAAAAGCCCTTGCCCTACAAGGACTCGCAGTGAAAGTCATGCAAAGCCAGAATATTTTTACCGTCGGAGGGTCCATCAGCGTCAATGTGCATGGCAGGGATATCAAAAACGAATCCCTTGGTCAAACGATTAACTGGTTCCACCTATTGCTTCCTAACGGAAAAATCGTCAAAGTGGATCGTATCAGCGAACCAGAATTATTTAAGGATGTCCTGGGTGGTTATGGTCTATTCGGTGTCATCTTAGATGTCGAGTTGCAGGTGACCGACGATGAGGTGTACGAGATTCGCACAAAAAAGGTGAGTGTGGAGGAATTTCCGGCGTATGTCCATGCCTTAAGGGAAAACCCGGGGGTGAAGATGGCCTATGCACGGGTTTCCGTGGCACCTCGGACATCGATGAACAGCATGTTTGTCGTCGAGTACCATACAACCGAGTATCCTCTGACGGAAAAACTTCGTGAATTGAAGGAAGATGAGCAGCCCTATCTGACCTATACTCTACTCAACTTATCTCGCAAGACCGGCTTCGGCAAGGATTGGTTGTGGGACCTGCAGGAAAAATACTTCCTTTCGCTTGATCATCGCTTGATTTCAAGAAACAACGCCATGCGTTCAGAAAGCGATTTTCTCCTGTATAAAAACCAAAAGAATACGGATACGCTGCAGGAATTTTTCGTCCCAATCGATGAGTATCCGGCCTATGTCGAGGACATGAAAGTCTTTTTGAAAAAAGACGACATCAACCTGCTGAACTTCACGATTCGTTATGTTTCGAAAGACGAGTTATCGAGGCTTTCTTATGCCAAGACAGATATGATCGCCCTTGTCGCCTTGTTCAATCACGGAAAACAAAAGCAGGAGGTCGAAAAGGCGCAAACGTCGATTCGAAAAATGATTGATATTACCTTGAGGCACAACGGAACCTTTTACTTGCCGTATTATCCATACGCAACCAAACAACAATTGCTTGAGGCCTATCCGAACTTTCCTGAGTTTGTGAAGGAAAAGGAGAAGGTCGACCCGAATGGGGATTTCACGAGTCTGTTTTATGAGAGGTACAGCCGCCATGAAGACTAAATTGATGATTCGCGGGAGTGTGCTTGTTATTCAGACGGCGGTCTTCCCGTATTACCTGCTTTTTTTGAAAAATATCGGGGAAACCTACAGCGCGTTCTCTTTGTTATACGCGATGTTCGCTCTATCATCAGCGGCTTGTTTTTATGCCTTAACCTGGATTCCACATGCACTTCCGCTTCGAAAAATGTACAGTGTCTCGTTGTTCGGACTCGGCTTAGCCATGATTGTGGTGCCGTTTGCCGAAACGGTCCTCCATGTGTGTTTCATCCAATGTGTAATGGGGATTTTTCAAGCAATTTACAAACTAGCGGAGAAAGAGTTTGATAAGAAAGACAATCTAAGCTGGAAGAAGGAAAACCTCCATCAGTTTTTTTTGCAGCTCATCATCGTCGCGAGCATTCTTGGGGCAGGATTCATTTTTGACTGGTTCTCTGTTCATATGTTGTTTTACCTTGCCGGGGCATGGTATGTGGTGAATGGGTGGTTGGCATTAAGAAGAGAGACGGAAAATGGCTAACAACCCATGTCTGAATTTAGAGATCCCTTCCCATGTGAAGGGGTCTTTTTTTGCATGGATGTAACTTCCAGATTAACTTCACGGGTTATAACGAAAACCGAAGGAAAAGTGAGGGATTTCAAGAAGAGGTAATTTGTGTCCGCTTACATGGTGTTTCACAAATCTGTCACATTCTATTATACTTTGTTCTGTTATCAACGGCCCCGACTTTCATGAGAGTTGAAAGTCAAACACACAAACAAAACAAAGGGAGAGGTAATAGATTTGAATCTAAATACAATTAAATATGAATGGTTTGGAAACATCAGGGGAGATGTGTTGGCAGGGATTGTGGTTGCTATGGCTTTAATTCCAGAAGCGATTGCCTTCTCTATTATTGCGGGGGTAGATCCAATGATCGGCCTATACGCGTCATTCTGTATTGCGGTAACCACGGCTTTTGTCGGTGGGAGACCTGGAATGATTTCAGCAGCTACTGGTGCAACCGCACTATTAATGACGACGTTGGTGAGAGACCATGGGTTGCAGTATTTACTTGCAGCCACAGTGTTAACAGGTGTTATCCAAATCATTATGGGTGTATTAAAGCTCGGGCGCTTGATGAAGTTTGTACCGCGTTCGGTTATGGCTGGGTTTGTTAACGCACTAGCCATCTTAATTTTTATGGCACAGTTGCCTCATTTTGTGGGTGAATCATGGCAAATGTATGCGATGGTGGCGGGCGCGCTTGCGATCATTTATATTCTGCCTCGTTTTACAAAAGCGGTCCCATCCCCATTAGTGGCTATTCTTGTGATCTCGGCGATTGCCATTTTTACAGGAAGTGATGTGCGTACGGTAGGAGATATGGGCGAATTAACATCAAGGCTGCCTGTATTCATGATTCCGGATATTCCATTGAACTTCGAGACGCTCCAAATTATTTTTCCCTATTCCATATCCATTGCCATTGTAGGTTTAGTAGAGTCATTATTAACGGCTTCGATTGTCGATGATATGACAGATACGGAAAGTGATAAGAATAAGGAAGCGCGCGGTCAAGGGATGGCAAATATTGTTTCTGCTTTCTTTGGCGGTATGGCTGGATGTGCGATGATTGGCCAATCGGTGATTAATGTGAAATCAGGAGGACGTGGTCGTCTTTCGACACTGGTTGCCGGTGTATTTCTAATGGTTTTAATCGTTTCATTAAAAGGCTTCCTTGTGCAGATTCCAATGGCAGCCCTTGTCGGGGTCATGTTCATGGTATCGATCGGTACGTTTGATTGGTCTTGCCTAAAGTCCGTTAAAAAGGTGCCAGTGACAGACACACTTGTTATGGTTGTCACCGTCTTGACGGTAATTAAAACACATGATTTATCGAAGGGTGTTTTAATTGGGATCATTTTAAGTGCCATTTTCTTTGCAGCGAAAATTTCAAAAGTGAAGGTTACAAGTCTATCAGCAGAAGGTTCACATAAGAAGGTGTATCACGTTTCTGGACAAATCTTCTTTGCTTCTGTCACAGACTTTGTTAATAGCTTTGATTATAAAGAGAACGTAGATGAAATTGAATTAGATTTATCCAATGCACACCTTTGGGACGACTCAGCAGTGGGCGCCATCGATAAAGTGGTCATGAAGTACCACCAAAACGGGGTAAAGGTAAATCTAAAAGGAGTCAATCAGGAAAGTAATAACCTCCTTGAAAAAATTGCCGTTCATAATAAACCAGGCGGACTAGAGAAAGTCGCTGGACACTAAGATTTTGGGGACAGTCCCCCGTTGCGCTAAAGCGCCGGGGGACTGTCCCCAAAAATTTGTACAAATTTATCAAATACTAGGAAGAAGTCTAGTCACACTCCATTCCTACTCATATTCTATAAAAGCCAAAACAATTGGACGAGTCAGTTTTATAGAAAGGTAAAGGGGTGCTTTATGTTTGGACGTCATTTGGATGAACAGATACAGACAAGGATAAATTCCATCGTTAATTCATTGGAGTCATTAGAAAAGTTATCTCAAGATATGAAAACCATGAATAATCATTTTAACTGGTCAAGAGATATCAAAAGTAAAAAAACCAAAAATAATGATTTTCCATGGTCAAAAAGTATCATACGAGAAAGGGCAAAGAAAAATACAGACAATAATCCACTAGTCAGTGCTAGCATAGGAACAGCAAAAATTCCAAACGAAGATATTGAGGTTAGCATTATTATTCCATCCCAAAACAAATATCCACTAAATTTATTAACCCTCTACTCACTCGAATATCAAACCTTTGATCTAGCTAAAATGGAAGTGATTCTAATTGATGATGCTTCAACGGATGAAACGGAAGAACAATTAAAAACCTATCAACCCCCTTATCATTTTAAATATATTCGTAGTACTGAAAGGCTTGGTAGAGCTAAAGTCAGAAATGTAGGCATTCAAGCTGCAAGAGGTAGTGTTCTTATTTTTCTCGATGCAGAAATGCTGACTGAGCCCAATTTCGTTGAAAATCATTATAAAAGTCATCAGAACCAAAACCATCTCATTTTATCGGGCGCTATGTATTTAAGGGCAATCTATTCAAGTATTTTCCCTACTTTCTCCGAGCAACAGTTGAACAAAATTGCAGATTCAACAAAACAAAATCAAGCACTATATTCGAGATATAAGCAGTGTAAATTCCCCCTTGACCAACCGTACCCATTAATAGATAAACAGGAAATAGCCCAAAAAAGTTTTAAAGAACTATCATTCAATGCATACCCATGGTACCAACAAATAGTGAGGAACTTTAATGAGGATTTAGAAGGCTTTGCCTTTCCTTGGATGGCCTTTCTAACAGGGAACATGTCAATCCGCCGGGAATTAATCATACAAGCTGGCATGTTCGATGAAGAATTTTACCATTACGGATATGAAGATTGGGAATTAGGCTATCGTTTATATCAAATGGGAGCTCAATACAAAATCAGTAATGAAATCGTCACATACCACCAAGAGCATCCGGTGGAGGAAAGGAAATGGAAAGAGGCCGTTGGCAACTTCGGTTTGTTTGCAATCAAACATCATGACATGGATGTATTGATTTTGGGATTAGAGCTTGCTAGAATGACAGATTTACTAACCATGAGTCATATTTTAAAGGAATATAAATTACTGTTACAAACGAATCCAACGGAGTTCCAGAATTTCAGTGATAAATTCATTTGTATTTTAGAAACCATAATCCTCCTTCTTGAGGTCGATGTTCGCCACTTTAATCTCTTAGGTGCAGCAGGCTTTAGTGCAAAAGCAAGAAGCGATTTGAAAAATGAGATGAAACAAATAAATAAACTAAAAAAATACCCTAATTTAACAGAATTTTTAGACAAGGTTATAAACGAGAACTAATGGGAGGAGTATGAAAGTGGTATCGATCATTACTTGTACGATTAGAGAAGAGTTCATGGATAATGTGTTTACTAATTACCAGCAGCAAACGTGGCAGGAAAAAGAATTAATCATTATTTTGAATAGAGATTCGATGGACATGGATAGATGGATTCAAAAGGCCAGGAACTATCCGAATGTCAGAGTCTATCAATTACATGAAAAAGCGACCCTAGGAGATTGTTTAAATTATGGGGTGTTACTAGCCAATTATGATGTCATTGCTAAATTTGACGATGATGACTATTACGGCCCTGATTATATTACGAACTCTATGCCGGCATTTAAGGATACGAACGTTTCTATTATAGGTAAAAGCGCGTGTTTTATATATTTTAAAAACAGGAAAGCACTCATACATGTAAAAGGAAATGAGAACACCTTGACCGACTCTGTAGCGGGTGCGACGTTAATGTTTAGAAAGGAAATATTTTATTATATTCGCTTTGAAAAAGTGAATCGGGCTGAAGATTACTTTTTTATTGATGAAAGCAAAAAGAAAGGATTTACCATCTACTCAACGGACAGGTATGATTTTGCTGCCATCAGGCATAACTCAGAAAATCACACTTGGAAAATCTCTGATGAGGATCTTATGTCGTGGGGAGATCTAATCGCTGAAACGGATGATTTTCAATCTTTTGTGTCAAAAAGGAAAGATGGATAAGATCATAATCAATCTGCCGCCTGGAAAGCGGCAGATTTTATTTACCTTTAGCGATTCATCATTCTCTGCACTTCCGGATGGTTCATGAGAATCTCGTTGCCATAATAATAGCTTAGGGCCAGGGCGATGACTAGGCCCATATAAATGAGAAATAATTGCACCTTTGTTTTTTTATCAGTTTTGTAGTAGGTTGCCGTTGTGTGAACCTCTTTTTTATAGACTGCAAGCTTTTCCTCTAAATTTCGGATCAAATCTTCCATCCCATCATGATGGTCGGGTTGCCCTTCTTCGCTAAAAGAATACGTACCTGTTAACTGCTGCAGATACAGCTCCTTTTTCCTTTTTTCAATTTCCATAATAATGGCTTGGAGTGCTTCGATAATCTGCATGTTTTTAATCTTCCATTTGGCCTTCGTAACGATGCCTTGCATTCCTTCGAGAGGAAGCGACCCCTGCTTTAATTTTTCGACGACGTATTCAAGTTCCTCAATTTCAGCTTGGTCGGTATGCAAATTTTTTTGTTTTTTGAATAATTTATACCATTCTATTGAACCTATAACGACAATGAAGAGGCCAATGAAACTTGGATTCATAATGGAGTAGGCCAATAATAAGACAATCCCTAGTCCCCAAAGCTTCGTGCTAATCCCTGCCGCAATTCTTCCACCGTCTAATGGAGTGATGGGGATTAAGTTGAACAGGTTCAACATCCCGCCTAAAATGATCAGCAATGCCCAGAATGGTTCGTGTGTAAAGAGATACAACGGAATGGCAGGCAAAAAGGACAACAGTCCGAATAATGGTCCCATGTAGGCGACGAACCCTTCATCCTTGGCATTTTTGGGCATTTCCTTCATTCCGATAACAGCACCCATAAATGGAATAAAGATTGCCGGGCTGACTGGCAGCTTGATTCGTTTTGCTGCGTATAGATGTCCCATTTCGTGCACGAACAATAAGTAAACGAGTGCCACAGCAAATTTCCAACCGAAAATCAGTGCATAGGTTCCAAGATAAATAAACATGCTAATGAGCGTTTGTAACTTAAGGATTTTTAAAATAACCAAAAGATATTTTAATTTACCTAATAAGAGGGCAGCAATCGTACCAAGGACTCCCCAAGTGGTTTTCGTTCCACCCTTTTCTAACTTTTTCTCCAAATCAACATCCCCTTTAAAAACAACCCGTTTGTAAAAGATATAAATCTATTATACATGAAATATTTGGAAGATGAATGAGATATAATGATAGTATAGATGCTTAAAATAGGAGGCCAAACAATGAATGTTTTAATCCCATTTTTAATGATGGTTGTGCCTATATTATTGTTTTTTGCACTGATCAATTATTTATATTATAAAAATTGGACATCAATATATATTGCGCTAGACGATAAAAGTTATTTTCGAGCAATTAGTAAACTAAAGCAGGCGGGGATTCGCTACAGGACCAAAAATTCATTTAACCAAACCAACACGCCCATGTTTGGAGGAATTCGCCAAAGGCATTACGAAATATATGTTAAAGACGAAGATGTGAATCATGCAAATGCGCAGTTGCATTCCAAACGATAGTAAAGATGTTGTAGATGAATGATGATTATTTAATAAGTGAAAGAAGGATGATGTAGATGAACAACGTAACAAAATTTATAATTTTGAAGCCGGCAAATGAAGTATTTGAAGCCTTCGTGGATCCCTCGAAAATCGGGAATTTTTGGTTTTCCTCAAGCTCTGAAAGATGGGAACAAGGGAAGGCCATTACATTGAAATATGAAGAATACAATGCTGAAGTGCTAATCAAAGTATTGGAAATCCAAGCAAATGAGAAAATTGTGTTCTCATGGGGGGAAGATCATCTGGTCACGATCACACTCAACGAGAGTGAGAATGGGAGTACCATTATTGAAGTGAACGAAGAAGGCTTCAAAGAGGATGATGGCGGGCTAATCAATAAATTAATCGATAATAAAGAAGGCTGGGTTTATATGCTAAGTTGCTTAAAGGCATATATGGAATTTGGCGTGACCAAATTGAGAGCGGGAATAGTCAAGAATTAACAAAAAACCTCTAATAAATACATTATTTTCTAGTATGTTTGGAATAATGATGATATAGGAGGTGTGTGAATGTCTAATCCTTTTGAAGCGATTTGGAGCATGCTGAAAATATCGGTTGATGTAACTAACGAACCTAAATCACCGTTACATATCATTGAAGCTGGAGACTGTTGGACCTATTTGACGTTGATGGAAGAGTTCATTCGTTATGAGGAAATAGGATTGAATACGACCATTGATGATGAACTCAAAGAAATGTTAACAGATGTGATAAAGTTATGTGAGTCACAGGTAAAAACATTAAGTAATTTTATGAAGCATGAAGGAATTCCCTTTCCAGATGTATCTTCAACAAAACCGAACTCGGATCCAAATGATGTACCTTTAGGAGTAAAGCTGACGGATAATGAAATTGCAAACGGTATTGCCTTTAAGCTCGTTACATGTTTACAAGCATGTTCAAAGGGTCAAGCCGATTCTGTTCGAAATGATGTCGGGGTTTTATGGTTACAATACTATTTAGAATGGGCAACCTTTGGAACAACCTTAAAAACACTTATGCGTAAAAGAGGATGGCTTAAGGTACCGCCATATTACTACCCACCAGGAGCACCACAAAAATAACCAACTGAAACTAAGAGTTGGTTATTTTACTTTCTAAAGTCTTTGATAAACTCACGCGCTTGACGACACTAGATAGTAAATCCACTACTTACTGAAAATGTAAATATCAAATATAATAAAAAGGGTAATTACTACTTCGGTATGAGGTTAAGAGAATGCTCAAAACTTTTGAAATGCTCATGGTTGACTTGTTGTTTATATTATTAATTGCCCTTTTTACGGAAATGTTGTTGGACACGAAGGAATTTTCCAAGAAAAGTCGGACGGTCGTCTATATGATTTCCTACACATTGGCATTGTTCATTAATTTCATTTTTACAGTCCAAATAGATGGGAAATTCATGATGGATTTAAGACATACTGTTTTTCTTATTGGCGGATTATACGGGGGAAAATATACGTTACCTGTATTGGCCATTTTTGGTATTGCTTATATAGGTGTGTATTCACCCCATGAAGCCATGGCCAATAGTATGACGATTATTATCGAATCAGTTGTTATATTTTTTTTATCAAAATCGTATCACAAATGGCGCTTGCGAAAAAAAATGGCGTTAACTGGATTCACTTTTATTTTAGTAGGTTATACCGTAATGAAAATCGTGCAATACATCTATCATTTTACAACCGGTTATGATTTTTTCATTATTTCAATCTATGGAGTGAGTATTCTTCTTATAATATTTGCCCTGGAATGGGCGCGCAATTCTATTGCCATCAAAACTAGGATCCAACAAGCGGAAAAACTCGAAATTGTTAGCCATCTAGCGGCTTCGATTTCTCATGAAATCCGAAATCCTTTAACTGTAACGAAAGGATTTTTGCAAATACTGGAGAATGAGGATTATCCAACAGAGAAGAAGCAAGAATTTTTTTCTCTTGCCAAATCGGAACTTAATCGTGCAGAAGGAATCATCCGGGATTATTTGACTTTTGCGAAGCCTGCTGCAAACAAACTAGAAATTTTCGATGTTAGGGACGAGTTGATGCATATTGTTGAAGTGATGTATCCTCTGGCAAATATGAATTCGGTCTTAATGGAAACTAATTTTAACCAAGGGATGGTAAAGGGTGAAAAGCCTTTATTTCATCAATGCGTCATGAATATCTTGAAAAATGCAATCGAAGCTATGGAGGAAAACGGTGGTTCATTAGTTATTTTGTCTCAAATAAAGGGAACTATGGTTGAAATTCATATTTCTGATACGGGGATCGGGATGGATAGTAAGCAAATTCAAAGATTAGGAGAACCGTATTTCTCGATGAAAGGGAAAAATGGGACCGGTCTTGGCATGATGGTGGTTTATAGTATTATAAAATCGATGCATGGAAAAATTAAAGTAGACAGCAACCCGGGTAAAGGAACTATGGTTGTTCTACAAATCCCAAATGTGGGTGATTTGTAAGAGGGAATATTTACCTGTTGATAGAATACTAATTATAAGAAGAAATTACAATGATTATAAAGATTAATAGGGGGTAGTGGGGATGAGTGAGATCGTTTGGGGTAGTCCGGCGAGTTTGTTCTGTTTGGGCTTTTTCTTTGCGGGGTTAGGTGTGTTTATTAAACTTTCAAGATATAAAAAATAGATAAATAATAAAATAGCAGCCGTGTTTGGCTGCTATTTTTGTTCGTGAGAACCTCTAACATAAAACGATTATTCGATAAGGCGTGGTTTGGGCTGGGATACTTTTCGTCGCCGGTCCATAAATAACTATGAGATTACGGTTTGCAGGACTTTTTGAAAAATGCTGCCCGTTGGTTAAAAGCATTTGGGTATATGGAGAAAGATTTAATCGCAATTGCCCATCACTACTCACTAGCTGACTATCAAAATAGGCTACTTTTACATTTTGATATGGGCTATCTTTTACCATAACAAGGGCTCGATATTGTGGTGGGTAAATAAGCGGTACAGGTGCATTTCCATCATAATATCCGGTGACTCGATCCCCGACTGCCACCATAGCGTGGTCCACAAAGTAGGTTGTAGGTGAAACTACAAAATTGACAATATTACCTACCTCATTTTCTATCGTCATTAATTGATAGCAGCCTTCTCCTTCTCCAGTTTGCCCGGTATAAAAATCACTGATCATGGTGACGGTCCCATGGAAAGAATAAAAATTAATCATGTTCATACCTCCAGATGGCGGTGGACCTATGATCCCCTACTAACATGTATATGTAGGTGAAAGCCTATTTGACAATTTGGGGACAGTCCCCCGTTGCGCTAAAGCGCCGGGGGACTGTCCCCACCATGGGCATTGGCCCATTTATGTGTGAACAAGTTGTTAGGCGCATGACTATTGAATAGGATGAGGGGAGATGAAAAAGTAAGGAGTGCAATTTATGTATTCTCAACCGTATAATCAGCAAGCGTATGGTTACTCAACTCCAGTCCAACAGGTAGATTACCACTATGTTACTTATGATGATAGACAGTTTGGCGGATTTCAGCCGCCATTTGGGCAGGCAGGCCAAGGGGGAGGGTTCTTCCCGCCGTTTGGAGGGTCAGGCCAAGGAGGGGGAGGATTCTTGCCGCCGTTTGGAGGATCAGGCCAAGGAGGAGGATTCCAACCGCCATTCGGACCGCCTGGTCAAGGACCATCCGGGCAACCAGGCCAAGGAGGACCAACTTCCGGGCCGCCGACAACACCCCCGCCTTCGTATGTCCCTCAACAACAAGCCGCGGCATTTGCCGTTGACCCAGGCGGGATTCGCCGATGTATGTTCCGATTTACGTATGTATGGCTAAGAGGCAATCAGCAATTCTGGTTTTTCCCAATCTTCGTTGGCCGAGACTCCGTCGCAGGGTATCGCTGGACCGGATTTAGATGGATGTATTTCGGGATCAGCCTGCGCCAAATCCAATCGTTTACTTGCGTCGGATAAAAAGGCTACACATGTAAAAGCTGCTACACTAGCAGCTTTTTCTAATGGTAAGATAATTAGGAGACACTAAGAGCAAGAATGAGGATGATTGCGTACAGTACTTCTTGTAAAATGGAAGTCAATTACGGAAAAATCCAAAGAAGGGGAGTGTCCCTGATGGCAAAGCTTACTTTTTCTTTTGAGGAAATGTGGGAGAAAATCCTTGATTGTGACCGGTCGTATGATGGGCTTTTTTATACCGCGGTAAAAACAACGAAGATCTACTGCAGGCCTTCCTGCCGCTCGAGAAAGCCGAAGAAAAAGAACGTAGAATTCTATGCGGAAATGCGGGAAGCGGAAACTGCGGGCTACCGGGCATGCAAGAGATGTCAGCCAGAAGCGGAGCATTCCCCTAACGAAACCCTTGTCAGAACGGTCATGATATATCTGGCCGAACATTATCGCAAAAACCTCACGTTGGAGGAGCTATCATCTCAAATCGGCGTGAGCCCCTTCTACTTGGAAAGGCTATTTAAGAAGGAAACGCAAGAAACACCGCGAACGTATTTGGAAAAAATAAGAATAGATAAAGCTGCATTTTTACTAAAAAGCACGGGGCTCACAAACCTGGATATTTGCTATGAAGTGGGGTTCCAAAGCCCATCCAATTTTTATCGCGTGTTTAGAGAACGGAAAAACTGTACACCTAGTGAATATAGAAACCAGGCTCAGGAGGAGGGTGCAAATGAAGATGGAGATTAAAACCTCAGAGGACTATCATTTTGAGGAGTGCCTTATTTTTCTCGGGAGATCTGACCAGGAATTGCTGCACAAGATTAGAGATGGCTATGTGTATAAATTACTTAAGGTAGACCAAGAGCCTTTTTTAATAAAAATCGGATACAAGAATGAGGCGATCCAGGTTGAATTCCCTCTGGGTGAGCCCAGTGCGAACGCTCAAAAAATGGCTATGAAATATGTGGTGGAATGGTTCGACTTGAACAGGGATTTGATGGGTTTTTATCAAATGGCACAAACCGACGAGATTTTGAATCCCATCGTAAGGAAATATAGAGGTTTACGTATTATAGGCATACCAGATTTGTTTGAGGCATTGACATGGGCCATTATCGGCCAGCAAATTAATCTGACTTTTGCCTACACGTTAAAGAAGCGGTTCGTGGAACGTTTTGGAGAAAGTTTGACGTTTGAAGGGGAAACCTACTGGTTGTTTCCACCCGCTAGTCAAATCGCAGAAATAGATATAGAAGCATTGAGGAAGCTCCAGTTCACGGCCAGGAAGGCAGAATATGTGATTGGTGTAGCACAGGCCATGGCGAAAGGCGAGCTATCCAAAGAAATTCTCCTCCAAAAACAAGACGACCAACAAATCCACAACGATTTAACCAAGTTGAGAGGAATCGGGGCATGGTCGGCGGATTATGTAATGATGAAGTGTCTACAAAAGAGTACTGCGTTTCCTATTGCGGACGTTGGTTTACACAATGCAATAAGGGTTCAGTTGGGGCTCGATAAGAAACCAACGATTCAAGAGATTGAAGAAATGTCATCCGGCTGGACAGGCTGGGAGGCGTACGCGGTGTTTTATTTATGGAGGTCGTTGTATGTATAAATTAGACTATCTCTCTCCGATTGGTGTGCTTGAGGTGATTGGAACAGAGGAAGCGGTTGTTTCTATCCTGTTTACGGAAACGGAAAAGCCTGTTCATGTGAAACAGCCGGCAACGCCGCAAGTGTTAATGGATGCTTATGGGCAACTGGATGAATACTTCAAAGGAGAACGGCAGACGTTTACGTTTCCTTTTACGGTCGACGGAACACTTTTTCAAAAAAAGGTGTGGGAATCCTTACAAGAGATCCCCTTTGGCCAAACGGCGTCCTATAAAGACATTGCCGTTTCTATCGGAAACGATCAGGCGATAAGGGCCGTTGGGAGTGCGAATGGAAAAAATAAGCTGAGCATTGTGATTCCGTGCCATCGAATCATTGGCTCTAATGGAAAATTGACGGGTTATGCCGGAGGGCTTTGGCGGAAGGAATGGCTTTTACAGCATGAGAGAAGGAATCTATACATAAACACTAGCAATCATTGACATACTGGTAATATGAATAATTAATCATAGAGTTGGTGTGGAAATGAATAAGAAGCTGGATACAGAGCGAGAACTTTGGGATAAAATCAAACACCTGCGTGAAGAAATGGTTAGAGTTGCTTCGGAAAAGGATTTAGATTTCCTGGATCAAGAAGTTTTATCATTAAGTCAGGAGCTAAACCGTGTGTTAAACGAGTATGAAAAATTGTTACACGAGCAATAGGGAATGAACTAGGCGATTGCGGTATGAGCAGTCGTTTTTTATGAGCAGTCGGATTGGAAGTTTGTTTCCAACTTTTGTAGAATTCGCCCTTGATTTTGTAGAATAAATTAACACTTTGTAGAATTCGCTCCTTATTTTGTAGAATTCTTCTGGAAATGAGTCATTTTAAAGTGAAAATAGAATTTATTTTCCAACTATTGTAGAATTCCACCCCATTTTGTAGAATTATCACCAATTCAAAAAGAAAAGCCTTCCGGTTGGAAGGCTTTTTCATTGGATAGAGAACCAAAATCCATTCCGCCGGTACGTCACAGCGGCCGGTGGTACCGGTGGTGGGGGGATAATCGGAACCATCATGGCGTTGTGCCATGGATGATAGTGGGGATGGTAATGATGGATGATGTAATAATACAAAATGATCATCCTTTCATTCGTTCTAACAGTAGACTATGATTGTTTACCCACAAATGTCTGGGATAATGACTAGTTTTTATGCTTAGAATTGCTTCTTTACCTAAACTGTGAATTTTAAAGTATGTAAACTGGTGAAGATTACACTCATTTTGACGCTACTAAGAATTTATCAGCGAATTTCAGCTGTTTATCAGCGAATTTTTAATTTTATCAGCGAATTTCAGCTGTTTATCAGCGAATCCACAATTTTATCAGCGAATCTTATTTATGGCCCAATCTTTTTGAAAAAAAAAAGTCTCTTAGCTAGAACGTTTCCCTACTGGTTCATACCCCTTAACCTTTGAAATCCAAAAGGCTAAATAATAAAGAGTGAGGAAGATAATAAAATCATAAAAAGACGACCAATGCTTCGGGTCATAAAAATCGATGGCGGCAAAAAATTTCATGCCACCAAAAGCGGCTAGGATTGAAAAGATAACCCCTTTTAAAAAGGTATTCATCTTTGGAAAGAGTTGTAGGGCAAACATGACGCCAACGGGTGCTAGAGAAAAGTGATAAGGTAAAAAAAGAAAAGGGGCTAGGGGAATAATCGTCATGGGATACGACCACAGCCCAAGAGACAATGCTGCAAGATCAATCGTCAGCGACAAGATGACGGTTAATAATCCTCCTAAAAGAAGACGTGCCGTTCGCTCCTTATCCCTGAAAATGAACCACGCAATCCAAGGGACAATAAATAAGGCCAATCCAAACCACCATTGCCAGGTGGAAAGGAAATCCTCTCTCACTGCTTTTGCAAACAACGAACTGACTTCTGTTAATTGATGATACGCTTTTTCTGATAGAGCGATTCCGTCCTCAAATGCCATCTGTATAACAACTCCTGAAAACCATAGTTAATGGTATTTTTTTCATCAAAGAAGACTTTTATACAGGGTGGGAAGTAGCTTTTTTACAAAAAAAGAAAGCCGCTTAAATAGCGACTTTCTTAGTCATTAATTTCGGATGAGGTAATCAAACGCACCTAATGCGGCGGTTGCACCTGATCCCATCGAGATAATGATCTGCTTATATGGGCTGTTCGTACAGTCACCGGCAGCAAACACGCCAGGTAGGTCGGTCGCGCCATGCTTATCAACGATAATCTCACCGAAGCGAGTGCGCTCAAGCGTTTCACCTAACCATTCTGTGTTTGGTACAAGGCCGATCTGAACAAAGACACCTTGTAATTCTACGTGATGCTCTTCACCTGTCGCGCGGTCAACGTAAGAAATGCCGTTTACTTTATCGGTACCGGTAATTTCTTTCGTTTGAACGTTGGTTAGGACAGTCGCGTTAGGCAGGCTGTGCAGACGGTCTTGAAGGACAGCATCCGCCTTCAGCTCAGGATTGAATTCAAGCAAGGTCACATGATTCACGATCCCTGCAAGGTCAATCGCGGCTTCGACACCAGAGTTCCCTCCGCCGATAACGGCAACGTCTTTACCTGCGAACAATGGACCGTCACAATGTGGACAGTAAGCAACACCTTTGTTTTTGAACTCGGCTTCACCAAGGACACCGACATTACGCCAGCGGGCACCTGTTGAAAGGATAACAGTCTTACTCTTTAACACTGCACCATTCTCGAGTTCCACTTCAATTAGGTCTTTCTTTTGCAGACCTTTGGCACGTTGTAAATTCATGACATCAATGCCATAGTCCTTTACATGTTCCTCAAGGCTGGCTACAAGCTTAGGGCCTTCGGTATGCTTCACACTGATGAAGTTTTCAATACCTAAAGTGTCCATCACTTGACCGCCAAACCGCTCAGCAACAATACCCGTACGAATTCCTTTACGAGCTGCATAGATGGCTGCACTTGCACCGGCTGGTCCGCCTCCGACAACAAGGACATCGTACGGATCTTTATCAGCAAATTCCGATGCATCAGGACCAGTGCCCATCTTAGCAAGAATCTCTTCAAGGGACATACGGCCGCTGCCAAAAGCTTCACCGTTCAGGAATACAGTAGGTACAGCCATGATTTCTTTGCTTTCGACTTCATCTTTGAAAGCAGCACCGTCAATCATGGTATGAGAAATGCCAGGATTGAGGACACTCATCACGTTCAATGCTTGTACAACATCAGGACAGTTATGGCAGCTTAGGCTGATATATGACTCGAAGTGATAGGTACCCTTAATGCTTTTCACCTGGTCAATGACTTTCTGATCAACCTTTGGCGCTCTTCCGCTCACCTGAAGGAGAGCAAGCACTAACGAAGTAAACTCGTGTCCTAGTGGAACACCGGCAAAAGTGATTCCTGTATCTTCACCGAGACGGTTCACGCTAAAGCTAGGCGTCCGGTCTAATGTGGCATGCTCAACTTTAATGTGGGAAGACATTGAAGCCAATTCGTTTACTAAAGCGGTCATGTCACGAGAGACTTCATCGTCACTTGAGCTTACTTTTAGTAAAATATCGCCTTCCAACAGTTGAAGATACTGTGCTAATTGGGCTTTTATATCTGCATCTAATAACATATGAAAAACTCCTTAAATTTTACCTACAAGATCAAGGCTTGGCTTAAGTGTTGCAGCGCCTTCTTTCCATTTCGCTGGGCAAACTTCACCTGGGTTGTTACGTACATATTGAGCAGCTTTAAGCTTGCTAACAACAGTGCTAGCGTCACGGCCGATGCCGCCTGCGTTGATTTCAACAGTTTGAATGATACCGTCTGGATCGATGATGAATGTTCCGCGCTCAGCAAGGCCATCTTCTTCGTTTAATACGTCGAAGTTACGAGAGATACGTTGTGATGGGTCACCAATCATTACGTACTCGATTTTGCTGATAGCTTCTGAATGGTCATGCCATGCTTTATGTGTGAAGTGAGTATCAGTTGAAACAGAATATACTTCAGCGCCAAGCTCTTTTAGAGTTGCATATTCGTTTTGAAGGTCTTCTAATTCAGTAGGGCATACGAATGTGAAATCTGCTGGATAGAAGCAAACAACACTCCATTTACCTTTTAAGTTTTCTTCGCTAACAGTGATGAAATCTCCGTTGTGGAAAGCTTGTGCTGTGAATGGTAGGACTTGTTTACCGATTAATGCCATGATTTTTTCCTCCTAAAATTTGCTTGGTTTTGTTTTTTAATAGTTTGAATGAATAACCTGCAAGGCTATTCTGTTGATTAGAATAATTCTAATTCAATAACTATTATTATACAGTACTTATTGCATTGTCAAGTATGTAGCACCATCTTTTATTATAGCCTACTTTTGACAAATAATTTCGAAATTAGTATCGCAATTTTGTGAAAAATTATACTGAGAATAGAAATGGAAAGGAAGCACGTGGGCGCGTGCTTCCTAGGGAGGTGCAGATCTATTTAATTTGTTCGTCATTTATGCCTAAAATCTGAAGGGTGTATGGTTGTGCATATTCCTTATCCAGCGCGGCTTTGACCTCATTTCGAATCTGGGTAGCTTTTTTCAACTGCTCCTTATCAAAGGTGTCAATCGATGCTTTGATAGTTATTACGAGTTGACCCTCAGTTGAGAATTTAAAATATTCTACTTGATAGTCTTTTTTGGAAACCAAGTCTTCAAAAATGGTATAAAGATCACGTTTTAGCTTGGTGTCGGCATCCATCTGTGTGCGAATATCCAGAGGAAACTCATTGTAATTTTCTTTTTGATAGCTTTGAATAATCGCACGAATCTCATTTACGTGTGTTTCTGTTTCAGGAAGGATCACGAAAATTTCTTTCATTTGTCTGTTCATTCCTACGAAGTCCACCTGATATCCTTTTTCTTTAATTAGCTTTTCCATTTCTTTCGCTTGTTGTTTTATGATCAGGTTGATCCGAATCATCGATTTATATAAATCTTCATTAACAGGAATGGTTTCGATTGATTTTGCATAGTATCCTTTTTCATCTAGGATGTCATTTAAAAGCTTTTCCACTTTTGTTTTATTTTCTAAGTTGTAGCTCGTGTCTTCTAATTGGATGACGACGGTATCGGGATCATCGCCGATTTGTTCCCAGCCCATGCCCATAGTTTGGATGTTAATCCCCATTTTCAGAGCTTCCTCCCTTAAGGTTTCAAAGACAGGTTTCTGATTTTTTTCTGGAAGTGTGCCTAATGGTTGAGTCTCTGTTTTAAGGAACACATCTTTTAAAAATGGAATTTTTTCCGCCATTTTAGCCATTGCAGGAGTGACAAAGGTTGATCCGAACAGGAGGGTGCCAACCGCTGCAAGGCCTGCGAGTGTGCCGATTAGTTTCTTGCGTTTCTTTTTCACTACCGGGTTCATTTCGGTTACATTTTCTTCTTTTTTGGCTTGTTGGATTCCCTTATACATCGCAGCCATTACTTCATCCGGAACAGGAATATTCTCAAATTCTTGTTTGATTGGATTCATGACAATTCCTCCTTACGATACTCGTATCTGATTTTCTCTAACGCTCGGTAAATCTTAGATTTCACTGAACTGATAGGGGATTCGAGAATGTCCGCAACCTCCTGGAAGGTATATTCTTGGTAATACTTTAGGCAAATTAACTTCTTTTCCTCTTCATTTAACATAGTCATTAGCTCTTGTAAAAATAAACTGGCGTACTTTTCTTCCTTGTGCCCGGTGATCCATTCCTCGTTAAGGCTTAATTCGACTACTTTTTTGGCCTTTCTAAGAAAATCGATCGAAGCGTTGATCGTAATTTTAATAATCCAGGTTTTAAAATAATTCAATTCCTTCAAAGATTTCCTGCTTTTAAACGCTCGATAGGCGACCTCTTGCACAATGTCCAATGCGTCCGCTTGATTTTTTGCATAGAAATACGCCATCCGATAGATGGAAGCTTTATGTGTTTCAAATAAACGGATAAACCGTTCCTCATCTAAGACCTCTTCATTTTGCTGCGAATTCACCATTTTCCACCCCTTTTTCTTTCTCTACACTATTTGACGTGGAGTCCTTTGATTTAGACGAAACTTTTTTTAAAATAATTCAATTATGTATAAAAATAGAAAAGGCAGAGGGAATTTTTATTCCCACTGCCTCTATACTAACCTAATATTCGCAAGCTCTCTTCGACAAAATCCGGTATATCTTCCGGTTGTCGGCTGGTGACCAGCTGATTCTGACAGACGACGACTTCCTTGTCATGCAAATTCCCGCCTGCATTCTTTAAATCTACATGAATCGATTTATAGCCTGTGACATCGCGTCCTTGAAGTGTTTCTGCTGTAATCAGCAGCTGTGGTCCGTGGCAAATCGCTAACACCGGTTTTTTCGCATCCATGAACGACTTGGCGAAAGTGACAAAACGCTCATCCGCCCGGAGAATGTCCGGTGAAAATCCACCTGGAATGAAGAGGGCATCAAAGTCCTCTGGAGAGACATCATCAATGCTTTCATCAATGGTGACTTCACTCTGTCCCTGCTTGCCCTTCACCGTTTTCCCTTTTTCCATTTCGATGACAGTGATAGTATGGCCCTTCTCCTGAAAGGCCTGCACCGGATCTGAATACTCGGAGTCCTCGAAATGATCCGTTACCACAACAGCAATTCGTTTACCCATTACAATCACTCCTTATATCAGTTTCAGTAGTAAAGTACCCTTCATTTTATGGTTTCAAACGCACAGTTGCATGATTTTAGTGTAAAATTACACCTTGATTTAACGTTGTTGGGTAAATATCAGCGAATTTTGGATACTTATCAGCGAATTTTCCGTTTTATCAGCGAATCTGGCAATTTATCAGCGAATTTTTACTTTTATCAGCGAATCAACAAAAACCTAATATAACAACGGCAAAAAGGGGAAAGTAAAGGATAAATTGTTTTTTGAAAAGAGGGGAATCCAAAATGAAATGCCCGGAATGTGATTATGTCAGTCAGAATGAGGGGCGCTACTGTATCAATTGCGGCCACACCTATATAAAGGAAGGTGAAACGCAACAAGATTCAAGCAGCCTTTTTTATGAATTTGCCACCTATGTGGATGCGGTTCCGAAACAGCTGCGTTCGGTGGAGCCGAAATTCCAAAATATTTTCTCACGCGTGTTCCGTAAGCATAGTGAGCTAGAGGCAGAACGGCTGTTTATCGTCGGAACGGCGCTTACCACGCCTAAAATTGGCGAAGTGAAGGAAACATGGCCCAAACCCTGGTTGTTTGCCAGAGTCTTTCTATTTGCTTTGCTTGCATTCGTAGGCTTGTACGTAGGGGTGAACTATTTTAAAAATATCAACTTTATTCCGGGGCTAATCATTGTCGGCGCGTTTGCGGTGCCCATTTCAACACTCATCTTCTTTTGGGAAATGAACGCTCCGCAGAATATTGCTATTTATCGAATCATTTATGTAGTTTTCATCGGCGGGATCCTCTCGATGCTGGTTGCCCTAGTGTTTTTTAACATTCTAAAAAACAACATTAATCCGATTACAATTGGGATTGTGGAAGAGCTGGCCAAAGCGCTCGTCGTCATTTTTTTCGTGCGAACGAGAAAATATCGCTATATTCTCAATGGACTCTTGTTAGGGGCTGCGGTGGGAGCGGGATTTGCGGCGTTCGAAACGGCGGGTTATTCGCTAAGAGCCTTGTTATCGGGCAGTTTTCCTGGTCTGTATTCCACCATTCTGGTGCGCAGTTTCCTGGCTCCCGGCGGGCATGTTGCTTGGGCGGCATTAACGGGGGCTGCCTTCTGCCGAGTACAAGGGAACCAAACCTTTGAAATGAACATGCTGTTCAAACCAAGGTTTATCCGTGTCTTCGCACTTGTTGTGTTGATGCATGCTTTATGGGACACTCCTATACCAGGAATGTTTCCTGTTGGACAAATCTTCCTGATGCTCGTATCATGGGTTGTAGTTTTTCTCATGATTCGCAGGGGCTTAAAGGAAATTGCCAATAAGAAAGTGCAATTGAGCAGCTTACCATTCGAGCCCACATCCTAACGAAAGAAGGGCTGGATTTGATTACCTACAAATGCCTCCATCATGTAAGTTTGACAGTAACTGATTTGGAAAAAGCAAAAGCGTTTTATAGTGGGATTTTATGTTTAAAGGAAATCCAGCGGCCCGATTTTGATTTTCCCGGTGCCTGGTACGAAATCGAGGGACAACAGCTTCACTTAATCGTCGACCCTTCTTCACAGACGATTCGCCAGGATAAACGGTTGTCCAGCCGAGAAGGCCACTTTGCGCTAAGAGTCGCGAACTACAAAGACACGCTTCAGTGGTTAAAACAGAACGAAGTAGAAGTCCTTGAAAAACCAACCTCCAAAAGCGGCTTCGCTCAGATTTTCTGCGCCGACCCCGATGGCAATCTGATTGAATTGAATGTGGACCAGAAAGATCTATAAAAAAGGCTGCCTTGTTGGCAGCCCTTTTTATTAAATTTTTTCAAACATTTCACTAGGAATTCGTTTCTGTGAAGAACGATTTATATAAAAATAGATGAGAAGGTCGCCAGTCCATAACTCATCAATAGCATCATCAGCCATAGTGGGACTGGGCAGGAAGGCTAATCCTTTTCCTTGCGTGACATACTCCTTAATCAGTGAATAGGAATCCACATGATGGAGTTTTCGCAGGGAGAGTCCATGCTTCTCTAAAAAGGTAACGGTATGACTGCGAAAAGGACAATGCGGGTCATGACTAACGAAGAAATACTCACTGGAATAATCATGAACAGCTTTGCCAGCTGCCTTTTGTAAGCTCATCGAAAGGTGGGTACGATACACTTCTTCGAGGGCAGGATCCGAATGGTTCGTGTAGGTAATGATCATATCGGCTTTTTGTTGACGTAACAATGGCAGCAAATGGCTACTTTGATCAATAATGAGTTGATACTTCATAAAATCTTCTTCGATGCGATTCTTTAAAAAGGAGGACAAGATTGATTGGGATGTGCCAATCCGATACGTCTCGCTGCTCATTGTAATTTCACGTTTGGCTTCTTCTACTAAATGTAATATTCGCTTCGAATACTCCAGCAGGATCTCTCCAGATGGAAGTACCGAAATGCCCTTGTTATTCCTATGCAATAAGGGGGTCGCTAGCTCATCTTCGAGTTTTTTGATTCTTTCCGATACATTTGGTTGCACATATCCTAATGCCTTAGCGGCTTTCGAAATGGATCCCTCATCTACTACTGTTTTAAAAATAACCAGATCGTTTAACTCCATGTAACTTCCCTTCCCCCATCATTTAAAATGATACCAACAATCACTAACACCTATTTTACATTATAGAAACCAAAAGTTACCATTATTTTATAGAGTGTAAGAGGAGTGGAACGTATGATAGGAATGCAATATAAGATTATTTTACCAACAGATTATGATATGGAGATTATTAGACGGCGAGTACATGAAAACGGACATAAGACCGATGGATTTCCAGGATTGTTGTTTAAAGCCTATTTAACTACAGAAACCGGGAAAAACGGAGGCCTGAACAATTCCTATGCACCTTTATATATCTGGAATACAGCAGAAGGAATGAATTCGTTTGTATTTGATGGTTATTATGACAACATATTAGCTTCATTTGGCTGGCAGCATATTAACATTGGCGTCCCTTTGAGTGTGTCATTGGAAGAGGAGTTTGTAAAAAGTAGCTACGCAGTTGAATACGCTGGGAGCATTCCGGAACAGAAATCATTAACCGATGTTACATTCACTAGGGCGGACCAATACGTTAATAATGCAGAACAAAAACTAGGCGATTTCTTAATCTATAACCCCGACAAATGGGGATACAGCCACTTCAGCTTCTATAAAAACAAACCAGAAATCACCCCCGTGAGCGGCATAACCCTATACGAAATCCTACACATAAGTGGTGGGGACAGACCCCCGGCGCTTTAACGCTTAACTCCACTGGGGGACAGACCCCCGGCGCTTTAACGCTTAACTCCACTGGGGGACAGACCCCCGGTGATTTAATGCTTTGCCCCTCTGGGGGACAGACCCCCGGTGCATTAACGCTTTGCCCAGCCGGGGGACTGTCCCCCATTAGTCCCCCATTAACTTTCTTAAGAATTTCGTAAGGTTTGGTTAATATAAATGAAATTTCTTCGGATTAGAATAAGAAACAGATAGGGCAATGGGAGAGTAGAGGGGGAAGATAAAATGAAGATGGATATAGGTTCGTTTGCAGAGGTTGCTTTTTATTTATGGTTGTTTTCGGAGATTGGAATATTTATCGTATCGAAGCGCCAGCGGAAAAATGTGGATGCGGAGAATAAAGATAAGGGATCTTTTTGGTTGATTACGATTGGCATATTTGCTTGTGTGTTCGTGAATCAGGTGTGTAATTCGATGAAGCTCGGCTACGTCGATTCCACCTTTTCGAATGTGGGTTCAGTGTTAATGATCGTTGGAGTAGCTATTCGACTTTGGGCGGTTGCGGTGTTAGGCAGGCATTTCTCTTTGGTTGTCTCTGTTGACTCCAAGCAGAAGCTGATTCAGCGTGGTCCGTATCGAGTGCTGCGTCATCCTTCCTATACCGGTTTATTTTTAGCTTTTGCAGGGATGGGTCTTGCGTTTAATACTTGGGTGGGCTCTCTCATTATGGTGGTCTTTTTCATCGTGGTGTTTAGTTACCGTATTCGTGTAGAAGAAAAGGCCTTGTCCGAAAACTTCCCTGAGGAATATCCTGGGTACATTCAAAAGACAGCGAGAATCATTCCGTTTGTTTGGTAAAAGAGGGTTACTGCGGTAACCTTTTTTTGATTTGTTGGGGGTTACTTGATGAAGGACAATATATCTGATAAACGATGTAATTTTGTCTTTCAGCCGGCCAGGCCACAGGAAGGACAATCTATCTCTTAAACTAAGTGAAACCAACCCACCTTAATATCGTCTATTGTCTATAGGTAAGTAACATTTTAATAGAATGAGAGGGAGTATATGAAAAGTCAATTAGATACATTAACTGAATCGAAGCATTTTAAGATGGTACGCGTGGCTGAGGGTGTGTTTGCGGCCATCTCCGAACCGGGCACGGGTTCGGTGGGGAACGCAGCTATCATTGATTTAGGGGATTCTACCCTAGTGGTCGATACCTTCACGACCATCCAGGCTGCAGAGGATTTAAAGGCTGCCGCGACACAACTCACTGGAAAATCGGTCGCTTATGTAATTAATACCCATTGGCACAGTGACCATATTAGCGGGAATCAAGTATTTGCCCCTGAAGCGCAGATTATTTCCACCTCGACAACGCGCGAATTAATGGCGACCATTGTAAATGACAGGATGGAAGAGTTTAAAGCGGATCCGGAACCGGTGTATCAGATGATTGCAGAGGCAGAGGGGAAGCTGCAGCAAGAGACGGACGAAAAGTTAAAGCAAGAAATAGAGTGGGAGATTGCGAGTGACCGTGCTTATATGGAGACGCTTCCTGACTTGGTCAATACGCTGCCAACCATTACTTTTGAACAACAACTGACGATTTACGGGGAAAATCGGATCGTGCAGCTCCACTCATATGGGGGAGGACACACGCAAAGTGACACATTCGTGTACCTTCCCACAGAAAAAATAGCCATCATGGGCGATTTGGTGCTTTCGAAGCATCATCCTGTCTTGTTCACTGCGAATCCAGAGGAATGGTTAGCGATTTTGGAGCGGGTGGAGCAGCTGGAGATTGAAACGATTGTCCCGGGGCACGGGGAGGTTTGCTCTATGGCAGAACTGCATGAGGTGAAAGGGTACATACAGCACATCATGGCATTGGTGGAGGAGGCGCTCCAAACGAACGGGAGCATCGAGGATATTGCTGTCCCTGAAGCCTACCAAGATTGGTACTTTACGACTTATTTTAAGGCGAACCTTCAAAGAATAGTTGATTTAAAAACTAATGGAGTGGTGTAATGCTGAACTATCGAATGGCAACAACCGATGATGTTAAGCAATTGGTCCGTCTACGGAAAAAGCAATTAGTTGATGAGGGATTGGAGCCCACTATCGATATTGATTTGGAACTACAAGCCTTTTTTAAAAATAAACTAACGGATGGCAGTTTGATTCAATGGCTCGTAGAAGATCAGGAAGAGATTATCGCGTGCGGGGCCGTCATTTTTTACGATTTTCCGCCAAGCTTCACGAATAAGTCTGGTAAAAAGGCGTATATTGCCAATATGTATACGAGAGAAACGTACCGTGGAAAAGGGATTGCTACGAATCTGTTAACAAAATTGGTAGAGGAAACGAAAACTAGAGGGATAACGAAGATGTGGCTGGCAGCCTCAGAATTAGGGAGACCCGTCTATAAAAAGTTTGGTTTTCAGGAGACGGATGAGTTTTTAGAATTACATGTTTAGAGGAGAGAAAGATGAGAATTGGTTTAGCGCAAACAAGGTTCTCCACGAAGGTCTCAGAAGGATTGCAAGTCGTGGAGAGCATGATGGTGAAAGCAAGTACCGCAAAGTGTGACCTCATTTGTTTCCCTGAGTCCATTATTCCGGGTCTTAGAGGGGTAGGTTATGAAATCGAGGGATACGATCACCTTGTGCAAAAAGAAGCTCTAAATAAAGTATGTAAATGGGCAAATAGGTTGGGGCTTCATGTGATTTTACCTATGGAGTGGAAAAGCAGTGAGGGCATGCATCTATTGGCATTTGTGATCAATAAGATGGGGGAAATCGTGGGTTATCAGACGAAAAATCAAATCGACCCGGAGGAGGACTGCTTCGGTTACATCCCTGGGAAAGGGAGAACGTTATTTGAAGCGGAAGGGGTCAAGTTTGGAGTCGTCATTTGCCATGAAGGCTGGAGATATCCTGAAACAGTTCGTTGGGCGGCCAGAAAAGAGGCGCGTATTGTGTTCCATCCCCAATTTACGGGTGATGTGAGCAATCCGGATTTTTATAACTATGCCATGGTTTGTCGAAGCTTGGAAAATTCCATTTTTTTCGCAAGTGTCAACTACGCATTAGAAAATCAAAAAAGTACAACTGCCCTCATATCGCCTTCGGGTGAAAGATTGTTATCGGCAAAACCGAATGAGGAAGAGCTGCTGGTGTATGACCTGAACCCTGAAGAAGCCTCTCTCACTCTTGCAAAAAGATTTAATGCAACTCTTTTATGATTTGGGTGAGTAAAGGACCTCTTGTAAGGTCCTTTACTCTTATTAAAGTTACACCTTTTTTAAAAAAACATGGCTCACTCGGTCGTATTTCATTTTTTCCTCATAAAAACGGTGCGCATCTACTCTTTGAACTCCAGATGAGAGTGAAACGAGGTCGTACCCGTTTTCCTTGGACCAGGTATGGACAAACTCGAGTAGAACTTGACCATATCCTTTCGAGCGGTTTTCACCATCGGTCACTAAGTCAGAGACCCAAACGGACCGGCCGTTATATAGCGTAATCATCGGCATAAATCCGGTCACGGCCACGATTTTTCCATTGTCATACAATGCGGCCATTTGATAATGCTCCTTTTCTGCGGCTTCCTCCACTAATTGCAGATACGCATCCTCAGACAAATGTGTGCGTAATTGCTTCATGACAGAGAAGGCTTCCTTCCAGTCCGTTTGATTTTCCAGCAGCTTGATTTCCATTTCGTCATCTCCTTGAAAAAGTATACTTTCATTTAATCACAAACTGGTATAATCAAAAGTATCAGATTTGCTAAATTTAATGGTACCAGAAGGAGAAGCGTATGATTGAAATGACCCCCATTTTAAACAACAAAGATCACACGCCGCTGTATATTCAGTTAGCCAACTACATTAAGGAGGAAATTTTAGCGGGAAAAATGAAGCCCGGCGAAAAATTGCCTTCCAAGCGAAAATTAGCCGATTACCTTCGCTTGAGCTTAAATACGATTCAGTCTGCCTATGAACAGTTAAGTGCGGAAGGGTATGTAGAAAGCAAGCCGCGTAAAGGGTTATTTGTGACCACTTTGGAGGATGACCGGTCCTTAACGATGCAAGTGGGTCCGCCGAATGTAGGGGCAAAGCGTGAGGCGGTGTTGGAGAAGGAAAAGGTAACGATCGATTTTAATTCGGGGAAGATAGATTTAGCGCTTTTTCCCTATGCCCAATGGCGGAAATTAACCGTTCAAGCGTTATATGAGGACCAGGGGGACTTGTTTAATATCGGCGATCCCCAAGGTGAGCGGCTTTTACGAGAGGAAATTTCCTCTCACCTCTATGCCTCCAGGGGTGTTCGATGCTCGGCCGACCAAATCATCATCGGGGCAGGTTCGCAAGTGTTGATGGGGTTACTATGTTTGGTCATCGGTAAGGAGCACAGCTACGCGCTTGAGAATCCGGGCTACCACCGGACAAAAGCGGTGTTGCATGATTTAGGTGTCGATACGGTTTCTATCTCACTCGATGAAGATGGCGTTGAAATGACTCCATTAAAAAATAGTGTGGCCAAAGTGGTGTATGTTACACCGTCGCATCAGTTCCCAAATGGAATGATTATGCCGATTTCCCGCAGAATGGAATTGTTGGGTTGGGCGGAAGAAACGGGAGGCTACATTATTGAAGACGATTATGACGGTGAATACCGTTATAAAGGGCAGCCGATCCCATCGTTACAGGGGCTGGATACGAACGGCACGGTGATTTACCTAGGGACGTTTTCCAAGTCGTTGATTCCGTCGCTTCGAATAAGTTATATGGTGCTGCCGCCGTCGCTATTGAAGAGGTACCAGGAAAAGTTCACGATTTATAAGCAGACGGTTTCCCGCCTGCATCAAGATACGCTGTACCGGTTTATGAAGGAAGGGCATTGGCAAAGTCATTTGAATAAGATGAGAACCTTATACCGGAAAAAGCACGCGGCTTTACTGGCCTCTATTAAAAAATATTTCGGCAGCAAGGTTGAAGTGATCGGCGAAAATTCCGGACTGCACATCGTTTTGAAGGTGGAGACCGCTCTGACCGAAACGGAGTTAATCGAAAGGGCCTTGCATGTGGGGGTAAAAGTGTACCCGTTATCCATTTATTGTGACGGGGAAATGGCGAGTGGGCAGCAGCCTAGCGTTTTGTTAGGTTTTGGCGGCTTATCGGAAAAAGAAATTGATGAGGGTATTCGGTTGTTAAAGAATGCCTGGGGGGACAGTCCCCCGTCGCGGTGAAGCATTACCTGATTGGGGGACAGTCCCCTGGCGCGGTGATGCATTAGCTGATTGGGGGACAGTCCCCTGGCGCGGTGAAGCATTACTTGAATGGGGGACTGTCCCCCGTACTTCAAGGAGAATACTTAAGCCAGGCTAAACGCCTGGCTTTTTAGATAAATATGGAGCCGTGCCGATGACGCCGATTAGGTAAAGGACGACGGCAAAATAGGCAGGTAGTAGGTGCACAAAATCCGTATAGGAAATTACGAAATGAGTGACAAGTCCGGATAAAAACGCCGGAATGGCGCCGAGCGTGAACGTCCACCAGACCCAGCGTTCCCCTTCGCGAATCCCCCATAACGCCAGCATCAACACAAGTAAGCCGACACTTAGCAAGGCGCTGCCAAACCCAGCCCGGTCATGGGCAATCACTGGGATTAAGCGGTCGTTAAACTCGTTGAGTATGTCTGGTGTGAGACATAAATAAGTAAGGTCGGTCGGGACAAAAACAGTCGACGCGCCAACGACCGAGATAACGACTCCACCAGCAGTTAAAGCGAACCCTAATAAGACAAAAGACAATTGCGCAATCAGACTCCATTTCCACTGCCGATGATTCGTTCGGTTGATACTTGACGGAGTATCGATGGCGGCTCTTGTTTTTACAAAACCCAAAATAAATAACGGTAGTAAAATCAGCCAAAACAAGCCGTGGAGCCAATCGAAATAGCCGTAACCGATGAATAGGAAAATCCCCAGGAACCCAACCGTTCCCGCGATATTTATGGCTTTCCTGGCCCAATGGAGTCCATACCGCACCCCGTACTTCGCCAGCTGCATGTAGATGATTCCGCCCGAGATCATGGTTCCGGAAAGGGTCATCCGGTCATGGGCCATGAAGTAAAGAATGGCCGGATTGAACACGAGAAGGTCGTTTCGGAGTAAGCCTAAAAACGATTCGTCGTATGGAAGAATAATTGACGTCATGCTGAAAAATAAGGCGATGAATCCGGCGACAAAAATGGCCAGGCCGAACAGCCAATACCACAGCCAGCCCTCAATCTTTACGGACTCCTTTGGGAGCTTATCGCTGTAGGCCTCGTTAATCCGCTTGGGTAGACCAGGCCCGGAAAAAACATACTCATAGCCTAATAGGACAAGCGAAGCGCCGTTCTCCAGTAAGGCAACTCCGTCTATTGGTTCACGGATTCCACCTGACGTAAGGATGGGGACGCCATCACCAAGCAATTTCCTTGCTACAGCAAGAGATTCGAGCAAGCGAGGTTCCTCAAGGAGGATTCCGCTAGGTTGTTGTTGCAAGTTTTCTAGCTTAGTTATGTTTTCAGCTGAATAAACTAATATAACGGGTTTATTTACTGCCTTTTGAAAAAGTTGATACTGGCCCGCTGTTTCAAATGCTTGCCCGTCGATGATAAACCCAGCGCTGAAAGGGTGGAGTTCTTCGCAAATCTGCGTGAGTTCCGGCAATGTACCCTCGGCCCTTATAAAAAATGGTACTTTCTTTTTTTTCAAAGAATGAAGTTTATCCTTAACGGTTGATAGTTTGATAGTGTAATCGGCCGTACCTTGTATCAGTTCTTGCTTCTGATCTATGTACAGTTCTTCCGCGCTGGTTGAACCGTGAAGGGTTACCGGACCAATTTCGATGAAACCGAACCCAAGGTTTTGAAAGGCTTGGAGCCCAGATAATTGCGGATCAATTTTTCCGCTTAGACCAACTGGCGAAGGAAAGTGTGTACCGAATAGGTGCCTCTCCAGTTTTTTCGAAGGGGTCATGTGGCCGAGAAATTCGATTACTTTTTCGCCGATGAAGGAAGAAGATAACAGGCTAATCCCGCGGTGAATAAACTCCCGGCTAAAGGACGGGGGCAGTTTGTGAAGAATCGGCTTGAATAGGGTATGGTACGACCAATCTGGCAAGGGTAGTCACCCCTTTTGCTAAAATTTGCATGCGTATGCTTACCTGCTATTTTACTATATTTTGTATGGATGAGGAGGGTGAACACGCAGAAATGTTTAATAGTATAGATTAGGTGAAACCCTATTGATTAGACGTATTTTTAAGGAAAAGAAGGGATACCAAAATGAGTATCGTCTTAGCATTATTAGCAGCTCTGTTTGCGGCAATTACCGGGATTTTAGCCAAGATCGGCATGGAGAATGTCAATTCTAACTTAGCCACGGCGGTCCGCACCATCGTTGTGGTGGTGATGGCTTTTATCGTTGTCCTTGTGACCGGTCAGCTTCATACAATCTCTTCGATTACCCATAAAGCCCTGCTGTTTATAGGGCTTTCGGGGGTGGCCACGTGCTTGTCATGGCTGTTTTTTTTCAGGGCGTTGGCCATTGGGGAAGTGTCGAAGGTGGTGGCCATTGATAAGGCGAGTATTGTGCTGACCATCATTTTGTCTGTACTTGTTTTGGGGGAACCCGCGAAACCCCTAGTGATTGCAGGTGGAACGATTATTTCCATTGGGACGTTTATTTTAATTGGAAAAAGTGAAGAGAAGAAACGATTTTCCGGGTCGCAACGCTATGTTGTGCACGCGATTATAGGGGCTGTGTTTGCGGCGCTAACGGCAATTTTAGCAAAAATTGGTCTGGAAGGCGTTGATTCGAACCTGGGTACCTTTTTGCGAACCATTGTGATCCTATTTTTTGCATGGGGGATTGTCGTTTTCCAGGGCAGGGTGAAGGAATTAAAGGGGATTTCCAAGAAAGGCTATTTTTTTCTCGTCCTATCAGGGATGGCCACGGGTTTGTCCTGGCTATGCTATTTTGCCGCGATCGCATTGGGCGATGTTTCTGTCGTCGCTCCCATTGACAAATTTAGTGTCGTGCTCACGATGGTGTTGAGCTTTATTATTTTAAAAGAAAGATTGGCCAAGCATAAGATTGTAGGCGGAGCGCTGATCACGGCTGGGACGATTGTTTTGATTTTATAAGAGTGGGTTTGTCTTGTCTTGGCTGAGAAGCGGGTGAGATTGGCGGAAGGCGGGGGAATTTCGGACAGAGTGGCATGAAAAACAAGTAACATTGTCAGAAGACCGAGCAACTTCGGACAGAGTAGGCAGGCGGAAAAAGAGGTAACATTGTCAGAAGGTGAGGGAACTTCGGACAGAGATGGTTGAAAACCTAGCAACATTGTCAGAAGACCGAGGTACTTCTGACAGAGTAGGCGGAAAAAGAGGTAACATTGTCAGAAGGTGAGGAAACTTCGGACAGAGTCGGAGGAAAGCGAGCAACATTGTCAGAAGACAGGCGGCCTTCTGACAGAGTAGGCGGAAAAAGAGGTAACATTGTCAGAAGGCGAAGGAACTTCGGACAGAGTCGGAGGAAAAGCGAGCAACATTGTCAGAAGACTGAGGAACTTCGGACAGAGATAGATGAAAAGCAAGCAACATTGTCAGAAGGTGAGGGAACTTCGGACAAAGGTGGCTGAAAAGCAAGTAACATTGTCAGAAGACCGAGGTACTTCTGACAGAGTAGACGGAAAAAGAGGTAACATTGTCAGAAGGTGAGGAAACTTCGGACAGAGATGGCAGAAAACCTAGCAACATTGTCAAAAGGCTGATTTTATCCTGCCAAAGAGGTATAATGGCGAGAGTGATGGTCATTACAACATTATTGATAGGCAGGCGGGGCTAGTTGAGAGAGAAGGAACTTCACTTAAGTGAGCATCTGAATGAATTACGAAAACGATTAATTTTTATAGCGATAGCATTCCTGCTTTTTCTAGTAGTAGGATTAATTTATGACAAGCAAATCTATCTTTTCTTTATGGGGAACCTGGGATATAAGTTAATGGTGTTGGGGCCAAGTGATATCATGTGGATTTATTTCCATTTGGCCACGGTGGTTGCTGCAGTGGGGACCATTCCCGTAGCGGCTTGGCAAATTTGGTTGTTTATCAAGCCAGCGTTAAAGCCGGTGGAAAGAAAAGTAACTTTAGCATACATACCAGCGCTGTTTTTGCTTTTTTTGGGGGGAATGTCATTCGGTTATTTCTTCATCTTTCCGAACGTGATGAGATTTCTCACGCATTTGGGGAACGGATTAATCGAAACCTCGTTCACAGCGGAAAAATATTTTAGTTTTCTATTGGACATGACGTTGCCGTTTGGGGTCGCATTTGAATTACCGCTAGTTATCATGCTTCTAACGACTCTCGGAGTGGTCAATCCTTTTACATTGGTGAAACTTAGAAAGTATGCATATCTGATTCTGGTCATCATCGCCTCGATGATTTCACCGCCAGAATTTATTTCGCACATTTCCGTTGCCATCCCACTTATTCTTATTTTTGAAATCAGTGTGTTACTTTCAAAAATGGTCTATACTCGAAGACAAAAACGCGAACAACTTATACTGAACGAATCCTAAAAGCTGCTGAGACGCCTCGGCAGCTTTTTCATAGTAGGTAATATAAATTGGGTATAATGGTAATATTTACAATATTAAAAATAATTGGTAAGATAATTATGTAGTTAGATCTATAATAAGGTGGTGCACAAATGAAAAAAATAATGCCTCCACTAATAGCCTATTTGGTTGTTTGTCTAATAGCCATCTTCCTTCCTGCATCTGAAGGCTATAATACAGTAGGCTGGAAATTGTTTGTCGGACAAATATATGCAATTCCAGTTTTAATCATTGTGGCTTTGTTTACATTTTTTAGAAATAAAAAAGCATTACAACAATAGTAGATTCCCAATAGCATGGACCAGGATCGCAGAGCAGCGGTCCTTTTTGTGTTGGAGATTTTAAAAAGGCGGAGGCCACCCAAAGTCATGAAAACAGAATTTTATGGTAAACTAAAATAAATAAACAAATAAAGTGAGGAATTTGATGGGAGAAATTAAAAAGAACAAGACGAAAAAACCAAGACTGATTTTAAAAGGATTGATGGTCATCCTCGGTGGATTTATTGCGGCCTATGGACTCGAGACGGTTTTAATTCCAAACAATGTATCGGATGGGGGCGTGACGGGTCTTAGTATCGTTGGTTCCGAGCTGTTTGGTTTACCACTAGGCATTCTCATTGCCTTGCTGAACCTGCCCTTTGTATGGTTAGGCTACAAACAAATTGGTAAAAGCTTCGCGATTTTTTCGGTGTTAGGAATCATATCCTTAGCAGTGGGGACAAGCCTTATGCACCATACCCCGGCGATTATTGAAGGGGATACCTTGCTCATTACCGTTGTTGGAGGGATTATCCTCGGTTTTGGGATGGGTCTTGCCCTGCGTAATGGCGGTGCCTTAGATGGAATTGATATGCTGGCCGTCCTGCTCTCGCGCAAATTGCCGTTTGGGACAAGTGATCTCATTCTTTTCTTAAATACCTTTGTATTTATCTTCGTTTCCACCGTGTTCGGTCTCCAAGGCGCCATTCTATCGGCTATTGCCTACTTTATCGCTTCGAAAGTCATACATATTGTCGAAGAAGGTTTAAGCGGCTCGAAAACCTTCCAAATTATCACCACTCATCCTGAAGCCATGATCGAGACCATCCGTGACCGCCTGGGCCGTGGGGCAACGTATAAGGAAGCGTACGGCGGATTCACCAATGAAATGTTTAAAGAAATCACCTGCGTGATTAACCGCTTGGAAGAAACCAAGCTGAAAGAAATCATTAATGAAATTGACCCGAAGGCTTTCGTTACCGTGTATGACGTAGCCGAAGTAAAGGGCGGCAATTTCAGAAAGATTGATATCCATTAAATAAACCTTCTTGAAAAAAATCACCGTTCACGTTGTGTGAAACGGTGATTTTTTGTTGGCCTTGTTTTTCCAGCGTAAGCAAGGAATTGTCGGGGGAATTGTAGAATTGTAAATATAATACAAATTTTACATGGAGAAAATAAATGACTAAACCACTTTTAAAAGGAATGGAAGCGGTATTTATTCCGGTGAAAGACCCTAAATTGTCAGCAAAATGGTATGAAGAGATCCTTGGTTTTACACTCATTTATATCGAAGAAGAGGCGGCAGTTATGCGGATTGAAGAAGGTGCTCAAACCGTGGTATGCCTAGTGCGAACAGTCGATCATCAACCAATGAAGTTTCCTGAAAATAAATTTGGGGTGGGGAAATATTATAACTTTATCCCACACGATATATAACAAACCCACAAGTATTTACTTGAAAAAAATGTTAAAGTAAGTGCGATGGATGGGAAAGGAACGAAGAAGTTTTTTACGTTCTATGACCCGGACTGTAATCCGTTAGGCGTTTGCCAATAGCTATTTAAGAAAATTTTTCAAGGAGAAGGGAAATGCCAGTTATTGTGCATCAGCAGTTTATTAAAGCACCTATTGAAGTATGTTTTGACCTGGCGAGGAATGTCGAAGTCCATACGCAAACGACCTCTAAAACTAAGGAAAAAGCCATTAGTGGAGTGACGAAAGGGCTTTTAGTGGTAGGGGATACGGTGACGTGGGAAGCTGTTCATTTCGGTCTAAAGCAAAGGCTGACCGCCAAAGTGACACGAATGGAGAAACCGAATATGTTTGAAGATATTATGGTGAAGGGAGCCTTTCATTCCTTCACTCATACACATCATTTTGTCGAAGAAGCTGGCGGAACCCTAATGATCGATCATTTCCAGTATAAGTCACCATTCGGTTTAATTGGGATGGCGGCTGACAAGCTATTCTTGGAAAAATATATGAAGAAATTTATTATTTCCCGTGCCGAAGCCTTGAAAAAAATTGCTGAGGAACCGGGATCAATCTAGAAAGACAGAGCAAATATTGGAGGCTATTAAATTGTTAGAAAAATTTTTGAAATGGAGATTGTCACCCTTTGTATGTGTGGGGATTATAACGGGCTCATTGGTCAAGCACATTGGAGTGTCTGGGTCCATCTTCTTTTTAATAGGAGCATTCCTATTGGTGAGGGTAATTACCTATAGAATTGAAATCCTGGAGGCAAAGGGGAAATAATAGAAAGGTTAGAAATCCACAGGATCCGTCCCATGGATTTAAATGTAAAAAGAGTCGGTCCCTTTTAAAAGGAGCCGACTCTTTTTAATAACTTATGGTTTAGGCACAACGCGTTGCTTACGGAACTTCTGGATATCGTTCTTTAAAAATACGAAAAGAGCAACGAGGATAAATGTAGCCATTCCGACTTCTTCGAGGAGTTCTCCACCCTCAAACAGCTTAACCAAGCCTTCGCCAAATAGTTCTCCACCAACAAAGATAAGGACAACGCCTAATAGTTTAAAGATTAATGATAGGTTAAGTTTAACAGACGTTTTAAATACAGCGAAGGCAATCAATACAGCGAGTAGAATCCCGATGATACTACCTGATGCTACAGTGAAGGCACTTTCTGAAATCTTTGTCATATTAAACACCATCAGTTCTATTCCCTCACGGACAACCGATAGAAACGATAATACTAACAGCCCGATGGCACTCGTGTTTTTAGTTACCTTTTGTGTAACCGCTGCTGTACTGCCTTGGTTTCTATGAATCCATAGGATGAAATAGGCAATCAATCCAGCAGAAAGCAACATCATGATGCCTTCGATTAGTTCTTCTCCCGCTTCTTCGGCCTCTTTGGCTTCGCTGAACCCAATTGTGCCTACCACCGCACTAATGACAATTCCTGCGATTGCCCCTATATATACAACTTTCTTTAAATCCGTTCGTCCAATTCGTACTAGGTGAGCAAGGATAATTCCAATAATAAGTGCAGCTTCGAGCCCTTCCCGAAGAGACAGAAATAAACTATCTAGCATCTTCATACCTCCTGTTGATTATGAGAATCATTTTCAATTAATTTAAATTTAATTGAAAATGATTCTCAAGTCAACAAGTTTTTACTTAAGACTATGAAACTTTTTAAAAAGGAAAATCATAAAATGAAACATTTGGAAAAAGGAAATTTAAATGAGGGGTTTAATATAACTTACAAGAGTGGAAGTGTTTGAATAAGGGAGCGAACATAAAAAAACAAGAAGGGCTTATTTCACTTCTCTCAAGCCCTTCCCGTCTATAATCTCTTGAATGCCTTCCTCACAAACCCCGTAGGTACGCCAGTGGCAGGTTTCGCAGACGGTTTGAATATCGGTGGGGATGACGTGCTTTTTAATGCGGGACTCAATGTCCTTCCATTTCAGGGTTTGCCCGATATGAAGGTCCATTTTTTCTAAAATAACCGCATCCCTCTCATAGAGGTTGGCGTCCTGACAGTGGTAATCACCAGAGTTCGGGTACTTTTCACACAATTGATCTGGCCCCTTAACAAGCTCAATCAGTGTCTCTGGGTTGTGCCGCAAATTCTGATGCAACCGCGTCATATTCTCCACATATTCCTCGGAATACCCCATTCCCCGATAGCCCAACAGGCAAAACAGATGATGTCCGCGTAATTTATACATCGTCTAACCCCCCAGTTTGATGATTATTAGTTAACTAAAGTGTATATTAAGTTTACTTAATTGAAAAATATCATTTTTTAGTAAAAACAGGAATGTCGTTCTTGAGAGTAGAATTTTCTATATAACTATAAAAATAGTAAAAAGGTGAAATCATGATGAGAAATTTGATAAGAACGATTTTCCATCTAGTAATGACAACGCTGATATACACAATATTTAATGAAGGGGCCATGTTCAGTCTAGACCATGGGACGCTTTTTTCAGCAACGATTACGAGTATTTCTTTCCTGGCTTATGGGCCAGCATGCTACTTGATTGCTCGTCACTTTGAATTTGGCCGCTGGAAATACGTATTCTTCATTCCATTTATTAACGAAATCCTGTATCTTATGGCCATTTACACAACCCCTATCCGCACCTATTTTCCAATGGAAGATGATAATTATGGAGTGGGAATGATGATCTTACCTCTCACAGTCATCATGTGGATTATTTTTATTGTATGTACATTTACCGGGATCCAAGTAAGAAAAAAGGCAACAACTACTATTTCTTAAACAGGAGTACATAGACAATGTTATTATATGTTTTTTTAATAGGGATATTAATTTGGTTCATGTTTATTACAATTAAAATACTCAAAATCTCAAAGGATGTTGAAACAGTAAAAGAATATCTTAAAAGGAATGAAGATAAGGTTTACCAAGTTTTAAAAAAAGTGAATGAATAATGGCTAATGGTTGGATTCGCTGATAAAAGTTAAAAATCGCTGATAAAGCTTGCCGATTCGCTGATAAAATCGAAAATTCGCTGATAAATAGCCGAAATCCGCTGATAAATTCCCAAAACGGTCATTTCATTTTTAAAACAGGTAAATGGAAGTAAAGAATCAGAAAGATTGTACAGGAAAAACAAAGGGCCCAGACAATGATTGGTTTTTTCTGATGCAGGATGAGACTTATAAAAGTGAAAATCCATACTATGAACGACCACCAAGAGGTCCATCCGTTGTGGTAAGACAAAAGATTTGTAAATAAAAAGATAGTTTCGATGATGGTAAATAGGACACTCCAAAGGGTAATATATGCACTTTGTTTAAGTATGGAATTGCCGTATGGGTAATGTGATAGAAAAAGTAAAACAATCAACGGGATGTTGGTAAATGCGATCATAAAATCAGCGATGGTATGATTAGGGATTAAAAATGCCGGGTGGAAATACCAGAGTGAGTGCTTATAGGTCAAGATAGAGATAAAAAAGTCCACACAAATAGCAAATAGTACCGTTCGGGCATAGGTCTCCCGTTTTTTCCAATCGACGAATTTTACTGCTAGCCCAAGAAGGATGATGGATAAAAGTAAGGGGAGAAATTTCACGAGCTCATGATTCATAGGGTTCCTCCATTTTCAGTCCCAATAAATGTTCACTTAAATTATGCCCTACTCCGTAAAAGTTTATTTTTGGAGTCTTCTAAAGTATAATAGTTCATAATTAAACAGTTCATAAATGAACTATTTTTAGGGAGTGACTTAAATGGCCTTAAATTTTAATGACACAAAAGTGCAGCAGGTAATGGAAGTCTACCAATCATTATGGGCGATTAACAAAACGACAGCGCAATTAACGAAAAAGAACGCGGAGAGCTTTGGTCTTACTTTGCAACAGTTGTCCATCCTAAATACGTTACTGTCCTTTCCGGGATTGTCGCAGCAAGAATTGACGGAAAGGCTAATCTCATCAAAGAGTACGATTAGTGTGAGCGTGGATAAGTTAGTAAAAATGGGATTAGTGGAACGCAAGCTTTCCGAGGCGGACCGGAGAGAAGTTAAGCTAGCCCTTACCATGGAAGGGGAAAAAGTATCTAAGGAAATAAGCAGAAATTCGCTTTCCTATCAAGCAATGCTGGCGGCCTTAGAAAAAATGCCAGAAAAAGACATTCAATCATTGCTGCGGATACAGAAGGAACTGTTAAGGCATCTGGCTGAAAGTGGGTATTGAATTAAGATTGGCTATGCCTGGTGTGCCTGAACTTTTTCTAAAAAAGAAGGAATTTTTTCATTTGAATCGAATTATGGAATTCATTGACAGTTAGGAGGGATTTGTATGAAACGTGTTAGATTAGTCCCACATCAAAGAGAGTTTGCGGAAGCCATGTCTGCTCTATCTTCGGAACCGCAAGTAAAAGATGCACTGGGACTGACGGACAGCCAAACTTCTGTTGAGGGAACGATAGGGTTTATTGAATTTATTTTGGAACAAGAAAGGCAGGGGCAGCAATATTCAAGGGTTATTTTAAATGAGAAGGATGAAGTCATTGGGGTAATCACACTGAAGGATATTGATAAGACCAATAAAACGAGTCATATCGGGACGTGGATCGGGCATCCGTATTGGGGCAAAGGCTATAATGCTGCGGCGAAGGCAGAGATTTTATTTACAGCATTTGGGGATTTGGATTTAGAATACGTATTTGCCGGGGCGAAATTAGCCAATATCCGCTCGCAAAAAGCACAGGAAAAGCTGCCGTACATGAGATTAGACGTGCAAGCGGAGTTTCCGGAGGAACATGCGAAATTAGAAGCACTTGTAAAGGCGCCGTGTATTTTGAATGTGATCGAGAAAGATGCGTTTCTGAAATGGTATTCGCAGGAGGAAATTACTCTATAGGAGTTGCTAATAATGAAAATTGCAAATAAGGAATTACCTGACTATGAGGTTGCCTACGAATAAGGGGCGGATACTGACAGAGGACAGTGAAAAAGCAATGAGATTGTCAGAATGAGAGCTAGATTCGGACAGAGGCTAGAGAAAAAGTAAAGAGATAGTCCGAATCTAATCCTCACCATAACCACATATCTAAGCTAAACCTCAACAATACCCCACCCAATTAAAACAACCTCCACCTGCCCAGATCCCAATACTGATAATAGAAATAATAGACGAAAAGAAGCAGATTTACTATGAATGACAGCCAGAAAAGAGCGGAGCGCACGCGCATTTTCCATAATAAAAACAATATAAAAAAGTTGAAAATGATGGGCAACAACGTATATGACATTCTTTCATCGAAAAGAGAAACAGCATTAGGTTGTAACCACAAAATCAGATTGTCGGATCGCTGGGCAATGATTGAAAACAGGACCACACACCAAAATACTATAAATAACACGGTTTTTTTCATGAGTAAACACCCCCATTCACTGAAGAAGCCCCAAGACTTACACAATTAGTGTAATTCAAAAAAGGAATATTTCATATTAAAAATTGGATTTTTTAACCATAACCCTTGTAACACGATGTACCACGTGATACGATGTCATAAGAGTCCGATTTAAAAGCGAGGTGATTTTGTTGGATAAGGAAATTATGAAAGGCAGCATCGATATTCTTCTTCTTTCCATTGTTAGAAAGAGGGATATGTATGGATATGAGATGGTGAAGACATTAAAGGAGAACAGCAATGAGCTATATAACATGAGTGAGGGCACCTTGTATCCCGCTTTAAAACGACTGGAAAACAAGCTCTGGATTGATTCTTACTGGGAAAACTCCGATGTCGGGTCAAGGAGAAAGTACTATCGCATCACGGAGGATGGCAAGAAGGAGTTAGAAAGAAAGCTAGCGGAATGGAATAAGGTACACAATCTAATTCAAACATGTTCGGAGGGAATGGCTTGGATCACAACATTAAAACCTACGTTGACCAGATCGTGAAGGAACTAACATGCGATAAGAACGAAAAAGCTGACATCGCGGAGGAAATGATTCACCACCTGGAATTATTAAGGGACGAGTACATAGAAGAGGGGCTTTCTGAGAAGGAAGCAGTTCAAAAAGCGATAAAGAGTTTTGGCGACGAAAATACCTTAAAAGAGGGCATGCAATCCTCTGTGTTCCCAGGATATAAACTGTTTAATTATGGTGTAAAAATTGCGTTCTACCTCTATTCTTTTATCATACTTTGGAATTTGCTATTTGAACGAATCATTGGCAGGATCATTGACCGCGGTTCATTTAACCGTTATTTTTGGTACCCGGAAAACACGCATAGTTTTTTTAGCATGGAAGTGTGGAAGCTGAATGCGAACATCATCCCATTCAAGACAATCTCCCGCTATATTATCGAACGGGAACATTATAATGTAGATATCATTTTAAATAATACCGTCGGGAATATGTTGATATTTGTTCCATTAGGCATATTACTGCCGATCCTATTTAAAAAATCTAGGTCATTTACAAAAATTCTTACCATCGGTGTGGTTAGTATTTTTACGATAGAATCACTGCAGTTCTTTTTGCAAATCGGGCAATTTGATATTGACGATATCATTTTGAATGTGGCCGGCATCTTACTTGGGTATACGCTCTTCAAAGGGTTAACGGTCCTTTCACGACAAACGAAGTGGAAGTTGCTTCGACGAATTACAAATTAGTGTTATGTGGGCTTTGCTTAAAGTGCGAAGCCTTTTCTAATGGGGGGAAATAAGGATTTTGACTCTGCTCTAAAATGAAACTGGGGCAACTTCTAACAGAGTTAGCGCCAAAGAGAACTAGAGCCCGGCTACTTCTACTTTTTGCTTCTTCTTGCTTAAGAAAGTAGAACTAGAGCCACGCTACTTCTACTTTTTGTTTCTTCTTGCTTAAGAAAGTAGAACTAGAGCCCGGCTAGTTCTACTTTTTTGCCACTCCTTGCTCAGAAAGTAGAACTAGAGCCCGGCTACTTCTACTTTTTGCTTCTTCTTGCTTAAGGAAGTAGAACTAGAGCCCGGCTACTTCTACTTTTTGCTTCTTCTTGCTTAAGAAAGTAGAACTAGAGCCCGGCTACTTCTACTTTTTGCTTCTTCTTGCGTAAGAAAGTAGAACTAGAGCCCGGCTACTTCTACTTTTTACTTCTTCTTGCTTAAGAAAGTAAATCTAGGCCCTGGCTACTTCTCTACTTTTTGCATCTTCTTACTCAAAAAAGTAAATTACTGTCCAAAGATGAAGCAACTTCTGACAGAGTCCGAAAAAAAAGGTCAACTAGTCCCCACAAGCTCAGCCTGAGTGGAGCTTGTGGGGACATAGTTGTTCACCTACTTCTTGTAAAACAGCCAATTGCCACCATGTTTGTATAACAAATGAAAAGAAGTGCCATATTATTACTGTTTAAAGTGAACTCAAAATGAGGGATGAAAACAGTATGTATAGTCAACTGGAAAAGGCATTTAATAAGTATCTTACGGCTGAGACGCAGATTTGGCTTCATCATGATTTGTGGAGTGGTCATTGGTGGAGTATTCTTATCATAAATGCCCTGTTCTTTGTGCTTCTGCTCGTATTAATCGACCGGTATCGCATCTTGTTAATTTCTCTGGCCTTTGTGATTAGTTTTATCATCGTTGGTCTAGTGGATGAGCTGGGGACTTATTTTGATTATTGGGAATACCCGCATCAGTTTCTTGTTTTTACCCATCGCTTCAATGCAGTTGATTTTGCGGTGATCCCCGTGATGATGACCTTATGTTATCAATATTTCAGACGTTGGAAAGCGTATTTGGTGGCGGAAGTGATCTTGTCGGCGGTCATCAGTTTTATCGGGATTCCTTTATGTGTATATTTTAACTTGTACACATTTGAGGATTGGAACTACTTTTATTCGTTGATCGTGTCGATCATCTTGTTTATTGCGTTGAAAGTCATTGTTGATTTTATAGAAAAAAAAGCGAAGAAATATGTTTGAAAAAGGATCGCGACTGTGTTGTGGTCCTTTTTTGTGAAGTTGGGAAATAAATAAGTTTTTACCAAATTTTACAAAAATATGGTAAAATAATAGGTAGTTTAATAGAAAAGTATAAATGGGGGTAATGATGTTGAAAAAGACGCTAAAAGCTGTAACAATCGCAGCGGGTCTCGCACTGCTAGCCGCACCAGTTTCATCGTTTGCAGCAGGAACGACTGCCGTTCAGCACCACAATCAGTGGGTGAAAAAAGGAGCGTATTGGACGTATTATAATGCCAATGGCGCGTTACATAAGGGTTGGCTGAAGCAAAACAGTAAGTGGTATTACCTTGATGCAAATGGGAATATGAAGACAGGTTGGGCGCTTGTCAGTGGAAAATGGTATTTCTTTGAGGCAAGCGGCGCGATGAAGACAGGCTGGGCCAAGGTCGGGAATCAGTGGTACTATCTGGATGGCTCAGGATCTATGAAGATGGGCTGGGTGAAGGTATCGAATCAGTGGTACTTTCTAGATAGCTCAGGCGCTATGAAAACCGGCTGGGCCAAGGTATCGAATCAATGGTATTACCTGGATCGTTCGGGTGCCATGAAAACAGGATGGATTGAATTAGCTGATAATGTAAAGTACTACTTAAGCGCTAGCGGCGCGATGAAAACGGGCTGGCTAAAGGATGCAGGTAAGTGGTACTTCTTTGATCGGACGTCTGGTGAAATGACAGTCGATTGGAAAGATATCGATGGAAAAACGTATTATTTCTATAGTGATGGACACATGATGGCCAACAAGACCATTGGCGGCAAAAAAATCGGTGCAGATGGTGCAGTCTACGAGGATCATTCTGCTGAGATGATGAAAACGATTGAAGGCATAGTAGCAGATTCTGGGTTAACCATGCAGTACCAGGATGAAACGAAATCATATAATCTATATCTTGATGATGATCAAGTAGGTGCTTTTCGAGTAGATGGGGGAGTAGTGGCCTTTTCTTCCTACGAAGGAGTGTGGAAAAAAATAGCTCTTGCACTTGATGTGCCACTAACCGAAGCAGAGCTGAATGAATTAATGGAGCAATCACGCCAAACCGGAGAGATTAGGAAGGACGATCTCAATATTTTGGTGAATGATAAAATATTGTTCATTATGTGGAATTTTGAATAAAGGAGAGACCGGGGAGGGTCTATACTCAAAAAAGGAATTTTGGCCCTACTAGCACTCGTGGTCATTGGCTTTTGGTATGTGTATGCAACTCACGCTGGACATAACCAAGCAGTGTCACCAGAGGAATAACATTCAGTGAATTTTATTAACAGGAAGAATGGCTATCACGATTCTTGATAGTCATTTTTTACTTGTTATATAGTGGACTAAAATGTCAGGTCTATCGATGAGTATAGGGAAAGGTTGAAAGGGGAGACGGAATTGAGTACGCAATTAGTAAGGGTAGGTACCACGTATATTCCTGTAACGAATGTGGAACGTTCTTCTGCTTGGTATATTGAAAAATTAGGAGCGGTCGAAAGCTACAGGGACCAGGACAAAGCGATTCTCAATTTAGCCAATCAAAGTCTATTTCTTGTCAGGTCCGCCGAAAACCAAACTGCAAATTTCTTTGATATTTACGGTGAAGAACGGTTTTCGCTAACATTTGAAGTAGATGGATTAGCTGCATTGGTCGCGTTGCATTCAGAGCTGAAGGAAAACGATGTGAGAGTCGGAGAGATTGAAGATAGGGGACACGCAGGGAGAAACTTTGTTTTTTATGATGAAGATGGGAATAAGTTCGATGTTTGGAGTGAACTGAGTCCTTCTTTTAAAAACATGAGAGGTCAATAAACAAAGGGCAGACAACTTTGCCTGCCCTTTGCTCATTCGATGCTAGCTTCTTAATAAAAAGAAGCGCCAACGATAATAAGAAGAATGAACAATACAACGATTAATACAAATGTACTGCCGCCGTAGCCACCGCCGTAGCCGTAACCGCCGCCATAATAACCCCAGCCCATACTTTCACCCCCTCTGTGAAAAAATTGGAGGGAAAATCACCTCTATATAAGTATATTGTTGTGAGCCAATCTGGTTTGGACAAACAACCTAATTCCATGAAAATCAGCGTTTTGCTTACATGTTTTTTGTACAATAAAACGACTCATTTAGTTGTATGGTGAAAGCAAGTATTTGTAATAAAAGTATATATTTACTAAATTTTATTAAAATAGTAAACTACTTTAGTAGTATAAAAAATAGAGAGAAAAATGGGGGAAATGATTTTGAAAAAGACGCTTAAAGCCGTAACCATCGCAGCAGGTCTTTCGCTACTTTCTGCACCAGTTGCATCTTATGCAGCAGGAACAAAAGCTGTTCAGTACCACAACCAATGGGTAAAAAAAGGCTCGTACTGGACATACTACAACGCAAAAGGCGCGTTACAAAAAGGCTGGTTACAATTAAACAGCAAGTGGTATTTCTTTGATACAAATGGATACATGAAAACAGGCTGGGTATCTAGCAGCAACAAATGGTATTACTTTGATGCAAACGGTGTGATGAAGACTGGTTGGATTCAGCTTTCAAAGCAATGGTACTTCCTTGACGCTTCAGGCGCGATGAAGACAGGCTGGGTGAAATCCGGTCAAGACTGGTACTTCTTAGCTTCAAGCGGCGCCATGAAAACAGGCTGGTTACAAACAGGCGGCAAGTGGTATTTCCTAGATCGCTCGTCTGGAAAAATGGCACTAGGTTGGAAGGACATCGATGGTAAAAAGTATTACTTCTATAACAGTGGTGCTATGGCGGCGAATACGACGATTGATGGAAAGCAAATTGGAGCAGACGGTGCGGTTGTTTTCGATAACACGGATGTGACATTTAAAAACATTGAAGGAATGGCACGTACTCAATACGGATTATCGGTTGAATACGATGATGAGGTTGAAGGATATCTTTTCTATAATAATGCTGACGAGGCAGTAGGTGGCTTCAATTTTGAGGGATCTGTCTTTGGAGAACCGGGCTATGAAGATTTATGGAAAAAGGTAGCTCTTGAATTAGGTTTCCCTGGAACTGAAGCGGAGCTAAATGATTTAGTGGAGCAAGCGCGTCAAGAGGGTGAGATCTTCACAGATGGAATTTACATCATCGCGAATGAAGATATATTTGTTATTGCTTGGAATTTAGACGAAGAATAGTAGTTGGAATGGCTATCAGATGATTGATAGCCATTTTTTTTGTTGGTGAAACATAAATCTTGTTACTCCACAATTCCAGTTTGTTTAATCTCTACGTCAGCATGTACAAGAACCGTTACTTGAGGATAAATGGATTTCCATGTTTTCTCATTGAATGGGCGATAATGCTCTTTATATTTTGCTCCAAGGCCTAGCGGGTCTACTTTTTGTTCCTTAAATCGATTGATAATTTTTAAGGAACCCTTTTCTAAAATCTGTTCCACTCCCTTTTGAAGTTTTGGTTTATCAATAGGAACCCGCTCTTTCTTAGGTGAAGAGAACTCTTGAAGTCGTGTCTTCATTTGTAAGTAGATTGTAAAGACAGGTTTACCTTTCACAATTTTCACTTTGTATTTTGCCTTTGAATGAAGAATATCTAGAACGATCCTCTCGCCATTTTTTATATTAAATTGATGTAGCCCGTGGTTGTATGTATCAACTAGCCCTTTAAAAATGAACAGGTCATCCATCGATAAAGCTGTGACAAATCGATCATCCTTAAAAATGGCCAACCCATTGATTTTGATTGTATCTTTTTCCTTCTTGATTAGTGGCAAATAAGGATCCTGTCCAACTTGAGAAAATTGAAAGAGAAAGCTGTGTAAATTGGAGCGTGGAAGCTGCCCGTGTTCCATGTTTTGGTCAAGTAATTCTTGCGAAAATAAGGAAATATTCTCTGTTTTAAATGTCGCTGTCGATAATAAATCAGAGGCATCACCATCTACAATGGCCAGTTGAACAAGGTTTCCTATGGAGGGATCACGGTTTAGGGTATCAACAAAATCGTTTATCCCTCTTTTGGACATTTCCTTTCCGTAAAGAGCTAAACGAAGCTGCCCACTTACTAAAGGATATCTTGTTTCGTTATTTAAAAGGCCACGAATCTCTTTGCTTGATTGCCCCACACTTGACTTGATTTCAGTAGTAGAAGATTTGTCTTTTTTAAAGATAGGAAATACAATCGTCTCTTTTATTTTGTTCTCAGGTGCCACATCATACCCTACGCCTTGTGCCATATTTATTTCATTCACAATGGTGGGAGTGATAAGGGAACAACCCGTTAAAAATAGTGGTAGCAAAAACCAAATGACAGAATGCTTAGCCATTTTTATGACCCCCTTTTTAATATAGTAAGGACTAGAAGGAGTAAAGGAATATAAACATAAAATAACCATAAATTCATTTGTGTAATAAGTTGATTAAACCAATCTTTATAAGGGTCTTTAATCAATTGGCATAGGACGACACTAATAATGCTAAGGACTATTAAGGCGTATTTTTGCTTTTTATTAAAAATTTTCTTAAGACCTCTGCTAGAACACCAGAGTAGGAGTGCGAGTAGGGCGGTTACGATGATTAAATACATAGAGATATATAAGTACTCAAATCTTTCCAAGTAAGAAAACTTCATGACTTTCGTTAAAGACAGCTCTGGCCAAATGGTTGTAGCTAATTGTTTTTCACTGTAAAAGGTAAAAGAAACGATAGCAGAAAAAGTATAGAGCAGGGTTGTAAATAATGCTCCCAGATGGGCATATTTTTTTGATGAGTTTACATTTCTAATAAAAGGATAAAACATGAGCAACGTTTCCGTTCCAGCTAAGGTATACATGGAGCTTTTAACAGAATCCAATAAATTCAAAAAGGAATGGTTCATAATGGGTAATAAATTTGAAAAATGAGCCATTTTTATAGGGAAAACATAAAGAATGATAAGATAAATTTGTGGATAAATAAACGATAATAATGCAATTCCAACGACAACTCGAAATCCTCCAGATACACAATAATAGACGAGAATCAATATGATGATGGCAAGAAGCCATGAGGACAAGTTAGGAAACATCCAAACCTGTATGATTTCAATGTAGCCAACTAAAACAGATACACTAGCTAACCAGTAATACAACATGATGATCAAGCTTAAACATTTGCCAATGCTTTTACCAAAGACAATTGAATGAACATCCACGATATCTCCATCTACTTTTGCTAAAAGCTTATACATCATCCAAATAAATAGTTGAACACAGCAGCCGGCAAGTATTACCCCCATCCAGGCATCATAGCCGGCCTTTTTAGCAATGAGTCGTTGAAAGCTTAAAATTCCCACACCAACTTGTGAACTATAGATTGTAAAAAAGACTAAATAGGGAGAAATTTGATGCCTCTTATCTACTTGCATATAAAATATCACCCTTCTTTATTCATAGAAATCATTCATTGGCTCGGGGTTCTTTCCCATTCCAGTAGACTTTCGCTTTTTTTGCGGCCTTAGAGATTGCGGATTCTCTTTTTGCATGGAAAAAGGAAGTCTAAACCATAGGTCTTGGAAGGCTGTTTTTCTTAATGGATAGATACTTAAATAGGGACGCCCAAGTGAGGTTAACCTGAGCGTATGTAAAACCGTAAATAATAATCCAACAAATACCCCAAATAAACCTAGAAATTGGGCTAAAAAAATGACAGGAAATTTAAAAAAACGAATGGTGTTGCTAAATTTATAGACCGGTGCAATATAGGAAGCTAAGGTTCCGAGGCCTACTAAGATTAGCAACACATTGCTGGTTAAACCTGCTTCAACGACGGCTTGACCGATGACAATGCCCCCAACAACACCAAGGGATTGTCCAATTTTCGTAGGTAAACGAATTCCAGCTTCTTTCACCATTTCTATCATAATTTCTAAAAATAGTGCCTCCAAAAAAGGCGAGAATGGAACCGATACTCTTGAACCAACCAAGTTTTCTAATAATTTCGAAGGGATCAATTCATAATGATAGGTCAGAGCGGCGACGTATAAAGGACTGATTAGACCTGATATGAAAATAGAAAAGAATCGCAATAGGCGAAAAAAATTAGAAATAATCCAAGAAAAACTATAGTCCTCCATGGCAATTAACGATTCCATTAAAGTAACAGGTGCGATGACTAAATTCGGTGACCCGTCAGCCGCTATGATAATTTTCCCTTCTGGGAGTCCTGCGGCAACTCGATCGACTCTCTCCGTTGAGATGGACTGAGGAAACAAGGAGTGAGAATTATCCTCTATCATAGCCGCAATATAGGAACTGTCTAAAATTTGATCATATTGAATATCCTGAATTCGTTGGATCACCGTGTTTACATTCTCTGGATCAGCAATCCCTTCCATATAAATGACGGCTACTCTAGTCTTCGATAATTCCCCTACTGTTAGTTCTTTTACTAGTAGTTCCGCAGCGGGTAATCTCTTTCGAATCAGATTGATGTTAGTGTCGAGTTCTTCAATAAAACCAACCTGTGGACCTAATGCCGAAGATTCCATGGTCGGTACTCCGACATCACGAAATTTGCTGTTCGCAATATTTATTAATAAGCACTCTTGATCGTTGGGAGCCTTTTGAACAGCAATGTATCCATTTAACAGGTTTTGAACAATTTTTGAGGGGTCACTTGTAAAAGAAATCTCTTGTACTGGTATCTTGCTTTTTAATTCTTCTAGTGAAAGGTGCTCCTGTAAATAAGGCAGCACATCTTTATGTAAAATGTCTGATGAGATGAGGGTACGGAAGTAGGAAAGCCAAAAGGGCTCACTGTCTTTTAAAGAGGTATGCTCACGAACAAAGTCGTTTGATTTGGAAATGCGTTCAACCCAGTTTTGCTCTCCTACATTTTGCCCTTCGATTTCATGATCGTTCTTCATGGGTATCCCTCAATTGGTTTTTCCTTATTTTGTGGAGAATAGGAAATATTATGCGCCATATCCAGTGTTGGACATTAATAGGGAATTGGAAGGGAGTTTCCAAATTTTGTAGAATTCCTTGGCGATTTTGTAGAATTCCTTTGATTTTATGTAGAATTAACCTCGATTTGTGTAGAATTGTCTTCATTTTGTGTAGAATTCCTCGAATCTTATGTGGAAAAAACCTAATTCTGTGTAGAATTCCAAGCCCTACAATCCCCCTATTCCGTAAGAAGACGTGAAAATCACCAAAAACCAGTCAAGGAGAGGGTCCCTGCCTGGTTTTTTGGCGCCTTTTTAGTAGAGTTAAACCGGATTCGGCGGAATGAAGAAAATATCAAAGTTAAATAACGCGTGAATAGGGTCAGCAGGAGTTTGAAGATCGACTCTTCGTACCACACCAGACAGAGCGACCTGAGTCCCGGCGGCACGGTTTTCGTGATGACGTCTTCTTCTGTATCTGTCCCGACCAAGGTAAAGTCAAACGCAAAATTACCGATGTTTCGGGCAATCACGGTACCAAACGGCAATGTTCGCAGTGGTACTTGCGTAATAATCACCTCGGTTTGTTCCGTTTCAGCTGCACCTAGACACGGCCCCACTTGACCCGGAACACATGAAGGCTCATAGGAGTTGGCCTCAAATACTGTCAACGTGCCAGGGAACTGTGATGCCGGCAGATCTTCCTCAATCGTGAACTGCTGATGCACCAAACAGCACCCGCCACAATCGCAGCAAAGCTGAATCTCATTGTTAAATGGATTCGAAAAATGTTTCTTTTTCTCGTCCTTATCCTTATCTTTTCCCATACATTTCACCACCTTTACTTGTCCTACTTCAGGATATGCAGGGACAGGAAGGTGGTTTGGAAAAATTATAAGGATTATATCGTTGTGAGGAAACGCCCCCCCGCACTTCATAATAAAATTGTGCATATTTGGGAAAATAATAGCTAAAGTTGTTTTTAGGAGGCTAGTTAAATGGAATTATCCTTTATATGGAAATCATTTGTTTTAATCATAGCTGGTATCTTCTTGTTAAGAATCGCTGGTAGAAAGTCCATATCGCAAATGACCCTTGCTCAAACAATCGTAATGATTTCTATTGGAACCATTATCGTTCAACCTATTGTGGAAAAAAGCGTCCTAAAGGCGATTGTTGGGGCCGCAATCTTTGTGGTTTCTATCGTCATTCTAGAATATGTAGAAATCAAATTTAACATCTTTGAAAAGTTCATAACGGGTAAATCAAAAATAGTGATAGAGAATGGTGTTTTGAATACGAAGAATCTGAAGAAGTTACGGTTAACCGTCGACCAATTGGAAATGAGAATGCGCAATCAGGGGATAGCTAAAATAGAAGATGTGAAAACGGCAACCCTTGAGGCTAACGGACTGCTCGGTTATGAATTGAAGGACCATGCCAAACCGTTAACGGTGGGAGAGTTCAAGAAAATCTTAGATTCCTATTTCCAAAATCAAAACCCATCTCCAAAAAGGGAAAACGAGAATATTTTTGAAGAAATTAATAGTCTGAGACCTCAAAACCATCCGGATTATTTACAGTAAATGGCTGAAAGCTTTAACGAGCTTTCGAAAAAATAATAGAAAGAAAAGGGACAACTATGGTCGACGTATTAACCGATATAACTATTCATTGTCCGCGTGAACAGGTTGCAGCATATGCGGCAAATCCAGAAAACGCGCCAGAATGGTATGTGAACATTAAAAAGGCCGAATGGCAATTGAACAAATCTGTAGTTATCGGGGCGCGAATCGCATTTATAGCACAGTTTTTAGGGCGAGAACTCTCCTATGTATATGAAATCGTTGAATATGTGCCAGGCGAAAAAATGGTCATGCGCACGGCGAACGGCCCTTTTCCCATGGAAACGACCTACACTTGGGAAAAAATCGACGACCAAACGACCCGGATGACCTTGAGAAACAAAGGAAATCCCACTGGATTTTCAAAGCTGTTCACTCCATTTATGTCAACCATGATGAAAAAAGCAAATAATGCTGATTTGAAAAGAATTAAGAGCATGTTGGAAAAAGACTAATAGAAGATCGTGGCTGCTAGGCACGGTCTTTTCGTGGTGTTGGAAATTGGAGGGGGACTGTCCCTCTTTAGTGGATAATTTGCCCTTTTTATGAGGAAACTAAGCTATACGCTTTTTAAATAGGGTGAATTAAGCATGATCATATTTGCGGTTTCGATAATCCTTTTCAATACGATTGTTATTAAAATGAAAAAACAGCTGACGAAAAACCAGATCGTTCATATTTGGACGTTTACGATGTTACTGGAAATGCTGTTTGATATATTAGTTGATGAAAAATTAAATGGCTATTGGTATTTCTGGAGAGGAATCGATTGGACCAACATACTAGCCTATTCGCTGCTTATTCCACCTGTGAACGTGATGTTTTTAAACTGGTATCCATTCCAGAAGTCTCTTTTAAAAAGGGGAAGTTACTTAGTCGGTTGGGTGATTTTCATTTTGATGTATGAATACGCAGCTCTACTCCCGCAACCTTGGGGCTACTTTCATTATGGCTGGTGGAATGTGTATTATTCAATCGTGTGCGACCCTATTTTGTTTCTCATATTGCTAACTTATTTTAAATGGATACGTAAAATTGAAAGGATTGGGGAAAAAACAATGACTATCAAAATTAGATAGTCATTGTTTTTTTAAAAGTCTCTGTTAAACTTGCCTGTTGATTTCCGTTCCAGACGCGAGCGGTTCGTGGGTGTTTCGGCGAGCCTCCTCGACGCAAGCGTCTGCGGGGTCTCCCCTGAATCATACTCCCACAGGAGTCTGCGCGTCTTCCGCTCCAATCAACAGGGTGTAATAATCAACCTTGTTCTTTAACACAGCCTTTTAAAAAAAAGTTACATAGGATTAGTGAAATACTTCGCTTTCTGATCGTATTTGAAAATTTTGTATCGCCAATACATTCGGTCCGAGTAATCGGCGATGATAATAAATTCGCCTTTATTGGTAAACACCTCGTATGTATCACTGCCCAAATACTTAACTTTTTCCACTTTATAATCTTTAAAATACTTCTCTAGTTCATCTATTTCCTTGAAGCTTTTGATGTTTAATACGCCTAAACCTTCTGGATTGATGGCACTAGCAAGGTTAAAGGGTGCTAAAAATCCTACATAATAGATGAGGCCTAACAGTAGAATGATGGCTGAAACAATAAGCGTGATTTTGCGTCTTTTCATTTTGTATCCCCTAATTAGAATATTTTTCTAAGTAGATGGTATCACAAAAAGAAATAGCTGAAGAAAAAATCTTCAGCTACATGTCTACCCCAGATACACCAGGTCCTTCAACTCATCCGTCGAAAGCTCCGTAATCCAGTTTTCGCTCTGGATGATTTGGTCGTTGAGGAATTGCTTCTTCTCCAGCATTGCGTCGATTTTTTCCTCGAGTGTTCCGGTACAAATCAGCTTGTGCACGTGGACGAAGCGCGATTGCCCGATCCGGTAGGCCCGGTCCGTGGCCTGATTTTCAACGGCCGGATTCCACCAGCGGTCGTAGTGGATGACGTGATTCGCCGCGGTCAAGTTCAGCCCCGTTCCGCCTGCCTTCAATGACAGCAGGAATACAGGGAACTTCCCGGCTTGGAACCGCTCAATCATGTCGTCACGCTGTGTCTTCGGCACACTTCCGTTCAAGAATGGGACCTCGATGCCGAATTTCTTTTTCAGCGTCGCCCGAATCATTTCGCCCATTTCGATATACTGGGTAAAAATCAAGCAGCTTTCGCCCTGTTCCAGAACGGCGTCGATCAACTCAACCAGCTTCTCCATTTTGTTCGAGCGGTCAAGAAGTTCGCGGCCTGCCGTCGCTTTCTCTTTTAAATAGAGGGCAGGGTGGTTGCACAGCTGTTTCAAACGGGTCAGCATTTGTAAAATTAACCCTTTGCGCTCAAACCCGGACAGCTTTTCGATTTCTGCAAATGTATCGTGAATAAGTTGCTCGTATAGTGACGCCTGCTCTGCGGTCAGCGGGCAGTATTCTTTCTGTTCGAGTTTATCCGGCAGGTTGAGGGCCACCTCTTCGTCCTTTTTCGTGCGGCGCAGCAGGAAGGGACGAATCAACGATTGCAGCTGCTGCACTTTTTCCTTCTTTTCATCCTTTTCGATCGGGATGACGAACTTCTTCTGGAACTGCCCTAAGCTGCCAAGGTACCCGTGATTGGTAAAATCAAAGATCGACCACAGCTCGGTGAGGCGGTTTTCCATCGGCGTTCCTGTCAGCGCGATATGATGACGGCCGCGCAGTCTGCGAACGGCCTTCGACTGTTTCGTCTGCGCATTCTTAATGTTCTGCGCCTCATCGATGGCAATCGAGCTCCAAATCAAGGACTCGAACTCCTCAGAATCAAGGTGGCTCAAGCCATACGAGGTCAACACCACATCGGCATCCTTCGCTTTATCCGAAAAAGCCTCCTCCTTGAGACGATTCGAACCATAATGCAAGTAAACATTCATCTCCGGTGCAAAACGCTCCAACTCCTTCTGCCAGTTCCCAAGAACAGAAGTAGGGCAGATGATTAAAGCAGCTTTCGTTGGCACCTTCTCTTTGGGGTCAGGCACCGAAACTAGCTCTTTGCTAGCATCGTTTTTTACCTTCAACAGGTAGGATATGAGCTGTACGGTTTTGCCGAGACCCATGTCATCGGCGAGTACTGCACCAAAGCCATATTGCCGCAGGAACCAGAGCCAACTCATGCCAAGCTGCTGGTAGGGGCGAAGCTCGCCCAGTAGCCCTGATGGCACATCGGTCAGCGGAATTTCGTGTATTTCGGACAACTGCTTGATCATTTGCTTCCACTGACGGTTGAGCTCGATTTGAATCTTGGCGAACGCCTTTGGATTCTCCAGTTCGTCTTCGGTGGCTCCCGGATCCACGAGCTCTTGCTCAAGAAGGTCGCGTACGTGCAGGCCTTCTTTTTCCGCCCGCTTCATTAAGTCCTGAATTTGCCTGATGAACTGAGGATCGAGCTTCACCCAACGGCCGCGAATGTAGACGAGCCTGCGCTTTTCTTCTACCAGCTTGCCGAACTCTTCCTCGGACAGGTCGACACCGTTCATGGAAAAACGCCAGTTAAAGTCAAGCATCGCCTGTAGCCCAACAAACGACGGCCGGTGGCTGGAAGATCCTTTCAACGACGCCTTTACTTTTAGGTTGGCATTTTTCATCGCCTGCCACCAGGAAGGGAGGAGGATTTCGACGTCCAGCGCCAGCATCGTTTCACTTGCCTCTGTTAAAAACATCCACGCTTCTTCCTCGGTGAGATGCGTTTTGAAGTAACCATCCTCGCTCAACCACGGAATCAGTCGGGCCCAGCGGCTTTGTTCACTATCGACTTTTTCTAAAAAAGGACGCCATTTCGCAGGAAGCTTGGAGGTGCCTTCGATGTCATAGATATCATCCGGTTTCTTTTTCCCGCGCAAAAAGACATCGAGTGTCCAGGCGCCTTCGCCATCGATCGGCTCATCGAGTCTGAGGCCGATGGTAAACGGTGTGTCATTCTCCTTGATGCCAACCCATTCGAGCCAACTTTCCTCATCAAAATATCGGGCGAGCTCGCCGCCAGAGATGTTTTGCTTTCGAAGTAGGTCAAGCTTCGGCCCAAAGAGTTCCTTCATGGCTGCGTTGCGCGTTAAGTAGCCGTCCAGCGCGCTGTTGAATAAATCGGATATGTATGTTTTGGTGGTCGTTTCTTGACCGTCTTCTACGGGCTGCTCCCAAAAAGAAGGATCAAACTCATCCTTCACACGTTCCGGCAGCTTCCAGCGGAAATCCCCATGCTCCCACACCGAAAAGTCCGGCAGCCAGTCCTTCTCCACGATGCCTTCAAACATGGCGTGGGCCGCGGCAAGACAAGTCTCTGACTCTTCATTCCAATCCCATTCGATATAGCGATTGAAGGATTCTTTAGCAAAAAGGGAAACAAGCTGCCAGCCGCTGACGACCACTCCTTCGACGTCGTCCAAGGTCTCGTTCTCCAGGAGCGTGCCAAAGAAGCTCTCCTCATGACTGCTAAAAACGAGGTCTTTCCACCGAAACGGATTCATAAAGCGGCCGTGCTCATCCTGGGCCCTAAGCAGAAAGCGGCCATCACCTAATTTAGTTGTCAGCAATTTCATAAACCTAGTTTTAAGCATGGTACAAAACTCCTTTTGTTTTGGGGACAGTCCCCCAGGGCGTTAATGCATTAACGCGCCGGGGGACTGTCCCCCGACCTTAGCTTTCGATCAGCTTACTCCGCTTACACTCCTCGTGGAACGCCCGCAACCGTTTCGTCCGCTCAAGTAGGGTTTCCATAAAGTACTCCCAATCATCCACACGCTTTAGTTTCTTGTACAGCGTCCGTAACTTCTTCAAATGGCGCACCGCCAACTTGTAGCTGCTCCGGTTCTTCTGGTCAATCTCCTTCTGTGCCGTTTGGTGAAGCATCCCCAACAGCACCTCGGGCCGTTCCTTCTCAATCAACTTTAACCGTTCCTTCGGCAAATCATAGAAATTCAAGCCGATAAACGCCTGGAGCTCGCCCCAGCGGTCATACTGCCCGCGCTCGAACAACATATATTCATACTCGCGGAAACTATAGGGCAACGTCTGCAACAACGCACGCTCAATCAAATCTGCCCGGTCCGACTCCGTACAATAAGGCGTCACCGCCCGAAGTGCATCCCGAACGAACGACACACAACTATGATAGCCGCCGAGCTCCTCCAGATACGCCTTGATTTTTTGCAAAAACAACTCAATCAACGTGCCTACCCGGCGCCACGCCTTCAACCCGCTTAAATAATCAATCCAATACAACAGATACGGCACAATCACGGCATCGTCAAACAGCCCAACCTGCTTCAACGCCGCCTCATCATCCCCGAGCAACAAGTTAATATGAATCCCGGCCACCATTAACGGCGCCGGATTCTCCCAATCGTGCAGCTCTTTCAACCGGGCCTGAATCTTTACAACCTCCGCCTCACGCCATTCCTTCTTCTTGAAAAATTGCACCCACAACAAGCGATACAAATAAATCCGCTCATACTCAATTCCACTTGTACACGTCAACAGGTCAAACGCATCGTCCTTCAATTTTTCAATAAACTCATCAAAGGCAAACGGCAGCGACTGCACACCAATCTTCACCGCCAGCTCATGCGCATCCTCCATCAGGTTCTGGAATAAATGCAAATACGCCCGCTTCACGACATCTGCACTATGCTCAAGCTGATCGCTCAGCACCGCCAGCTTCCGGAACGACACCACAATCCAAACCATTTCATATAACAAGCGCCATTCCTGCTCGACCGGGGCACTCGCATGAACGCGCCGCTCGTAGATGCCAAACAGTTCTGGAACCACATATGGGCTCGTATATTTTTTCGAAGCCAACAACGTGTCAAAGCTCGCCTCGAACGACTGCACCCAACGACTGTACTCCGGCTTCAACACACCGTTCGCCTTCACGAGGTCCTTCGCCGTCTGCATACCCCATGAGGAAATCGCCGCCTGCTCCCGGGCCGGTTCGCGCCACTCTGTCACCCAATCCGCGACACTGCCAAACTGGGCATACACCGCAAAAAAGGTCGCCATCTGATGCCGGCAAAAGCCCTCCGCCGGACACGAGCACGAGCTCTCCGATAAAAACGACAGGATGAGCTTCACGTAGCAAGGCGTGACGTCCTGGACCGTCGAGGTTACCTTTTCATCATGGAAAATTTGTACCTGCTTCACCAGCCCTTGCCGGTACAACATCAATCCCTTGGACACAAGCTTCGCATCCTCCGTCACACTCGAGTGCAGCAACTCCCGCAACTGTTCCGAGAAGAGTTCAATATTTTCACTAACCGGCGTCAACTCCATACCGCAACCCCCTTTTTGGAAAAAGAAAAATCCCATCCGTACAAGATCGTTAAAAATCCATATTCCTTTATTATAACCAAAAATTCGCAATTCGAGGAGGGGAAGACTCAGAAACGTGGATTTTTAAACCAAAGCCGGTTCACTTTACGTGAAGTCTATATTAATTTTTGGGAATAAATCTAAATATTTACAATTTATGTTAAACTGGTTTTACAAGATTAATAGTGATAAGAGAGGTAAGGATATGGGCAAAAAGCTAGTCATTACAGTTCTGTGCTTCCTGCTAGTTTTACAAGGGGGAGGGTTTGTACAGGCAGGTGCCTTAAATAGTACTCAACTGGTAAAAACTAATGCTGCAGATGATACTAATGCTCCTGTGCTTGAAAACTTCACGGTCTTGCCAGAATATCCAGCAATCGGTGGCACGCTTACCATGACGGCAAAAGTTTCCGATGAATCCGGGGTAAGTAGGGTAACGGCCATTCTACACAATTTCACGGAAAAAGAATTCGAGATGACGCTCAACCAGGAAACGGGGTTATGGCAGGTCGATATTCCAATTGACAGTTATGCCCTGGTGGGAACATGGAATTTGTATGTAAGGATGTATGATACGGTTGCAAACAACACATTAAAGTCTTGTGATGAATTTGTGGACTACATAGTGATATCAAACCAGGCACATAGAGACATGGATCCTCCTATAATCCGGTCTATTTCTCTTAATCCCATGCCAGTCGTAGTAGAAGACCCCTTTACCATCCGTGTAAAAATAGAGGAGGAAGAATCGGGAGTGGCGTCCGTGGAGGGAGAACTATCGGATGGGAAGAGGGACAGTGCAGTAACGATCCCGCTTTCATACGATAGCAACACCGATGAATGGGTAGCAACCTACACCTATCCTGAAAACACACCACTTAATGAAAAATACTTATTTATTAAGGTCCGGGATGGGGCTGGCAATTTCAATCAAAGTGGCATCCTCTTTTACCCAAAAAGCAAATATACAGATGAAACGCCACCTGACAGGCCGATTGTCAATGAAATCACCGACAAAGATACAGTCGTTACTGGGCAGGCGGAGCCAGGTTCTATTGTTAAAGTGTGGAATAATGCCACGATTGGAACGGCGACAACAGGAATCGACGGCCAATTTTCGGTCGCGATTCCTGCGCAGCCAGCTCACAGCAGGATTCTCGTAACCGCCTATGATCATGCAGGAAATAGCAGTGATTCTGCGATTCTCTTTGTAAAAGACAAGACCCCACCGGCAAAGCCAATCGTCAATGAAGTCACCGACGCAAATGAGGTTCTAACGGGGAAGGCGGAACCTTGGGGAACCGTCCAAGTGAAAATAGCCGGTAAACTGCTTGACACCACACCTGTGGATGGGCACGGTGACTTCGAGTTTGTGTTCCCGTGGGTGAATCATACTCCTTTACAGCCCGCGGGCACCGAACTAAGCGTGACAGCCCTTGATAGAGAAGGAAATGAAAGTGAACCAACCGTGGTGGTGGTGAAGGATGCGACTCCGCCAAAGGGGCCGTACATATACCTGGTTACGGACCAAGATACGCAAATAAGTGGGTGGACTGACAGTGTAGCAACGATAGAGGTGAAGGCGGACGACGTTCTTTTAGGCTCTACCACCTGTGAAAAAAATGTCACCTTCAGCATACCAATTCCGCAGCAAAAAGCAGGGACTATATTAAAAATCACAGCTACGGATCTGGCCGGAAACGTCAGTGTTACACAAAAAACGGTACTAGACAGAACCCCGCCTGAACAACCGCATGTCAAAAAGGTAACCGATCAGGATACAGTCGTTACGGGAGAAGCGGAGGCAGGTTCAAGAATAGACGTGGAAGGAAATACGGTGCTTGGAACAGCAATTACAGGAACAGACGGAAAATTCTCCGTGACCATTCCACGACAAGAGGCAGACACGCAATTAGCTATTTATGCGTGGGATGCAGCCGGAAATCGAAGCCCAATAGAATATGTGAGGGTAGCCGACGGCACACCGCCACTGCCGCCGGTCGTCAATGAAGTCAGCGATATGGATACCGTTGTCAACGGCAAGGCAGAGATCTATTCGACGGTGGAAGTGAAGGTAAACGGTGTGGTAATAGGGTCAACTATGACCTATCACGATCAATTTTCCGTGAACATCCCTTCACAACCAGCGGGCACGGAACTAACCATCACGGCAACGGACAGGCTTGGAAACGTGAGTCCTGCAGCCACCGTAACGGTTGTTAAAAGCAAACCGGTCCTCATGGGCTGGGTAGAAGAAAACGGCAAGATGTATTACTATGATCCCGTCACCCATGTGAAAAAGACAGGCTGGTTCACTGTTGGGATGTCCAAGTATTTCTTTGACTTAACAACGGGCACTATGCAGGTCGGATGGATGAAAGAAGGAGCCACTTGGTACTACTTCCGCGACGATGGGGAAATGGTGACGGGCTGGGTCCTGGATAGAGGCACTCGTTACTACCTAAATAGCAGTGGAGCGATGCAGACAGGCTGGGTCAAAGATGGCACGGGCTGGTTCTTTTTCAACAACAGTGGGGCGATGCAAACCGGCTGGTTGAAGGTTGGAAAGGTCTGGTACTATCTGAACAGCAATGGTTCAATGCAAACGGGCTGGCTATGGTGGGGTAAAGGCTGGTACTACTTCAAAGGGAGCGGCGCGATGGCCACCGGCTGGGCGAAGGTCGGCGCAACGTGGTACTACTTCAACAGCAGCGGGACAATGGTCACAGGTTGGTTAAAAAGCGGCCGCCAGTGGTATTACCTCAATAGTAGCGGAGCCATGGTAACCGGCTGGGCGAAAATCGCAGGAAAGTCTTACTACTTTTATAGTAATGGTGTGTTGAAATAACGGTTAGTAGCCCCTTGATTATAGGATCAAGGGGCTTTTTACTTATGACAATAATTGCCGAATGGTTTCATTCACCAACCATATTCGCAGGTGATATACTAGAAATCGTAATCATATAATAGAGAGATATTTTTATAGGGGGCATTTTCTATGCAATGGTTTTTGAAGGCGTTACAGAATTACGCCGTGTTTAACGGCCGGGCAAGACGGAAGGAATATTGGTTTTTTGTTTTGTTCGTAGGGATTATTTCAATCGTGCTTACAGTATTAATGGAAGCGACTAATTCATGGGCAACAATCATCCTCGCTCTTGTTTTTTATGTAGCAATCATCATTCCATCCATCGCCGTCACTGTGCGCAGACTGCACGATATTGGCCGTAGCGGCTGGTGGTATTTACTTAGCTTAGTTCCGCTTGGCAACTTAGTTATCCTTATCTTCACATTACTAGAAAGCCAACCAGAAGCGAACCAATGGGGTCCAAACCCGTTAGAGAAGAGCTTATAATTGAAAAAAGCCGCTTCGATAGCGGTTTTTATTTTTCCAAAAAGTGCTTCTACTTCCAAGCGAACCACCCATATATAATAGAAAAATAGACATAGAAAACTAGGGGGAAATCAGTTGGGCAAGCGAATTATTCTATCGATCATCGCCTTGATGCTATGCATTCCGGGCTTGGGGCTGACAGTTGGCGCAACGCCGGCCGCGGCATCTGCAGAAGAACCAATACTAGACTATCTCGAAAGCGCCTCCGTTTCACAAACTGAAGCGAACGTAGGGGATACGATTACGATTAAAGCAAAATTAAATGTCTCGGCCGACTTCCTTCGAGGTGTTCGGGCACACTTATCAGGTGCCACCGAAAAGGTAGTGGACTTGGCTTACAAAGCGGGCGAAGACAGATGGGTCGGCACCTACCAAATCAGGCCGTATGATCATCAAGGGAAATGGAACCTCTCCTTCTATATTGAGACAAAAGAGGGAGGATGGGGAGAGCCGAAAACGGACCAATCCATCACGGTGACCAACCCGAACGAGGACCGGGCACTACCGGTCGCGAACAGCATTACTCTCGATCCGCAAACGGTCAAAGCAGGCGAGCCGTTCCAGATTCGAGCGAAAATCTCCGATAACTCCGGGGTAGCGTCTGTTAAGGCAGATTTTAATAAGGATGGGGTAACATGGTTCGGTCCGAAGTTGACGTACGACAGCAGCAAGGACGAATGGACGGTGCCATACACCTTTAATACCAACACGGTTCCCGGGGACTGGGAGCTCGAATTGACAATTACAGACGTGGCGAGCAACGTATCGACGGTAACGAAAGCATTTCAGCTTACGAATCCCAATCTAGACACCGTTGCTCCAACATTTAAAAGCTTAACGATTAGCAAAGAAGTGGTGACGCACAGCGAACAACTAAAGGTACAGGCTGATATCAGCGATGACAATTCCGGCATCGCGTTCGCCGAAGTCAGATTCGAATTCATTGATTTAACTCATTACTATAGTTTCGCTCTTGTGAAAAATCCATCCACAGGGCTGTGGGAAACGACAATCAATGTCCCGTCGTACTTTGAGACGGGCACCTTTAACGTGTATCTTCAAGTAGAAGATAAAGCAGGAAATGCCATTTTTCCAAGAAACGGCCAAAGGTTGCAGGTCTATGTGGCAAAGCCAACCGTTAACAAGGTATCCGATAAAGATACTTATGTCAGCGGGACAGGCGAACCAGGCTTCACGATTGAAGTGAAAGCGGGCGATACACTGCTCGGATCTGCGGTGGTTGGAGGCGACAGAAAGTTCAGCGTGAAGATTCCAACTCAAAAAGAGGGCACCCAAATATCTGTAGGCACCATCGACAGCTACGGTACGAAGAGCGTGCCTGCCTATGTGACGGTGGAAAAAGCGAAGCCGTCCGGCTGGGTGAACCAAGCCGGCAAATGGTACTACTATGACCCTGCCACTTTCGCTTTGAAGACAGGCTGGTTCAAGGTCGGTACCACCTGGTACTATGCGAACTCAAGCGGCGTGATGCAGACGGGTTGGATTAAGCTAGGGACCACTTGGTATTACCTGACTTCGAGCGGCGCGATGAAAACGGGCTGGCTGCAACTCGGTAAGACGTGGTACTACTTTAACGGCAGCGGCGCCATGGTTACCGGCTGGCTGAAGAGCGGAACGACATGGTATTACTTCAATGGAAGCGGCGCGATGGTCACCGGCTGGGTAAAAATCGGCAGCAAATCGTACTATTTTTATAGTAGCGGCGCGTTAAGATAGGAAGTTGAAAGCACACGAGGCGTGATCGTGTGCTTTTTTGTGTGTAAAATTACACTTTTGTGAGGGTTATCAGCGAATTTTCACTACTTATCAGCGAATCTAGAAATATATCAGCGAATTTTTGGCGTTTATCGGCGAATCTACGAATTTATCAGCGAATCGAAAATGGCGTCGTTTTTTTCTATGCCCCAAAAATAATTTAGTCTACAACTATAGTCGTAGAAAACTTCACACTAAAGCAGAATGTCTATTTTTTATAAAAACACTAAAATAAAGGTATCAATAGGGAATAGGGCTGGTCAAAATGAAAATCTATGAAACGCATGTAAACACAAGGAATTTAGAACAATCTATCGCATTCTATCAATCACTGGGGCTGGAGCTTGCCTACGTCATTGAAGAGCGACGCGTCGCATTTTTCTGGCTCGGGGAAGCCGGCACAAAAGAGCAGATGCTCGGCGTATGGGAGGAGCCCGCTGAAACATTCACGCCATCACACTTCGCCTTCGCGGTGCCGCTCGACGAGTTGCTGAAGATACCTTCCTTTTTAGAAAAAAGAGGAATCGAGCTCCGTCCGTCGTTCGGGCTAGATGCCTCAGAACCAGTGGTCCACACCTGGATGCCCGCCGCGTCCTACTATTTCGCGGACCCGGACGGCAACTCGCTTGAATACTTGGCGTTGCTGGAAGGGGAGGCCAAACCGGAACTTGGCGTGGTTCACTTGAGCGAGTGGCAACGGGTGTGTGCCGAGTCATGATCAATGGTCTATACTAAGCGCATGGGGTTGTTGTGATTGGTGGAGGGGGCCTTTAGCGTGGGGCACCCTTGGTTTGATGCTGAATTGGAAGGTGGTTTCCGATATTTGTAGAATCCAGGCTGGATTTTGTAGAATTGACCTTCGGTTTTGTAGAATTCCTCTGGTCGAAACGGCGATTTGTAGAAATAATCGAAATCTGTGTAGAAAAACCGATTAAGTCCATATAATTGTGTAAAAAGAAAAGAGTCATTTTATTCCTTCTTGGCTACAATGTTTAACAACCACGATAAACAATGAAAGAGGAATAAAAATGACTCAGTTACAGTTTACCCTAGATATGGAAGTTTTAAAAGATTCTGTTATGAATTCAAACATTGATACCGTTATTAAATCGGCTATTGTTTTGGTTTTAAATGAATTTATGGAAAAAGAAAGAGATGACTACTTACAAACTTCTCCTTACGAGCGGTCTGATGAGCGTCATGACTACCGTAATGGATATTATGAACGCGAATTGACAATGAGTATTGGGAAGATAAAACTCAAGGTTCCAAGAACTCGTAATGGTGAATTCTCACCTTCGGTCTTTGAAAAATACGCTCGCTGTGATCAGGCTTTAGTCCTTTCTATGCTCGAGATGGTCATTAATGGTGTCTCTACAAGAAAGGTCACTCATATTGTAGAGCAGCTTTGTGGTGAAAGTATCTCTAAATCGTTTGTTTCATCACTCACTCAAAAGTTAGATCCAATTGTTAATGATTGGGCTAAAAGACCTTTAAACACAGTCTATTTTCCTTTTGTTTTTGTAGATGCAATGTATATAAAAGTACGTGAACATCAACGTGTCGTCTCTAAAGCAGTTTATATTGCCACAGCTCTTACTGAAAAAAACAAGCGTGAAATATTGGGATTAAGTGTAGATCACGCTGAAAGCTATGAAAGTTGGAGTAATTTCTTTAAACAACTTAAATCACGGGGCCTTCAATCCCCGAAACTTGTTATATCTGACGCTCATCAGGGTCTACAAAAAGCTATACAGCGTGAATTTATCGGGACTACTTGGCAAAGATGCAATGTACATTTTAAACGTAATATTATTGAAAAACTCCCTAAAAAGGATTCAGCTGAAATTCGCTTAATGATTAAACGTGTGTTTGAAGCTGTCACAATAGACGATATTAGAACATTTAAGGATGAACTAATGAGTAAGTTTGGAGATAACCCTAAATATGAAAAAGCACTCGATGTATTAGATAAAGGTTTCGAAGATACCATTCAATACATGAATCATCCAGAATCCATTCGTCCTCATATTAGAAGTACTAACTCTCTTGAGCGATTAAATCAAGAAGTACGTAGAAGGGAAAAAGTTATACGTATTTTTCCAAACACCCAATCAGCTTTCCGTCTAGTAGGGGCTGTTTTAATGCACTATCAAGACACGATATACGCTAAGAAAAAATCACTATAGCTAATGGTTTTTTTGAACTTCCATTTATGGATTTTTCCACATCCAGTAAAGGCTGTCAAAGTGAAAAGAGCCTTTGACAGCCTTTACTGGATGTGGAGTTTTAAACCCATGGAAGTTTCGCAAAAAAATGTTAATAGGAGAAGGCCCCAGGCAATTCAATTGGTTGAAATCATTGTATAGGAATTTTACACAATATTTAGGACTTGACTTAAAAACCTTAATTTTGTGTAGATATATTCCAAAATTGTGTAGATAAATCCCAATTTTGTGTAGAAAAAATCCAAAAGTGTGTAGATATATGCTCAAAGTGTGTAGATAAATTCCAGCCACCTAAGTTTGGACCGTTAAAAATGGTTTAAGTTCAACCCTATCGGTAAACAACCCTCCGCCTTTTATATTAAAAGACTCGCTTCAATCCCTAATCACAAAAATATGCTTCCATAGCGTAACCACTTCCTCATAAAATGCCCTATATTCTTGATCCAAGCCTTGTGTGGGGACAGTCCCCCAACACTTTAACGCATCGGGGGCCTGTCCCCCAGCAGGGTAACGCTTTAATGCGACGGGGGACTGTCCCCAAGCTCCCCAAGCTCCCCAAGCTCCCCAAGCTCCCCCACATACTCATAAATTTTCCACTAATTAAGCATAATAAGCTCAGATAAGAGTACGCGTACACTAGCAGAGGAGGCTAAAAATGGTTTTATTGGTTATTACCGTCATCGGTTCAATTCTTGGAATCATTTTTATCCCGAAGCGGCTATCAGCATTGGAGATGTATACAACTTCACTTTTTGCGTCTCTCCTTGCAGCAAATGCAGATGTGTTTTTAGATGTAAAGATGGACTATTACGGCTTTTTCAAAAAGGGAGCCGACTGGGCATACTTGCCGATTCTCATCTTCGTCTATCCGGCAGCAAACATCCTTTTCTTAAATTTCTATCCGTTTAAAAAAAGTCGCACAAAAAAAGTAATTTACTTTGCCAGTTGGACCATCCTTACCACAGCATATGAATACCTCGCCTTACTTACTGAAACTTTCTATCACAACGAGTGGAAGCTCAGTTATTCCTTCATTTGCTACCCGATCCTTTATTGGATTTTGCTCGTAAACTTGCGATTAATCAGGCTGCTAGCAAAAAATCATAGAAAATGGTGAAAAAACATGGCCCTCTACGTACAAAAGTGGCATCCAAGGCGCCCGAAAGTGAACTTAACTTCCTTTAATACAAACTATGTGCGGGTATGCAACCCGTTCATGCCTTTGTGGTGGGCGATGGCAATGCCTGGTGCAGGCCATGTCATGATTGGGAAGAAGTTCAAGGGCTTTTTGCTCTTTGTCTTCGAGTTTCTCGTGAACACCCAAGCCCATCTGAACTTGTCGATCTATTATTCGTGTACAGGAAAATTCGAATTAGCTAAAGCCTGCCTAGATACCAGATGGTTTTTCATCTATATCGGTGTTTATATTTTTAACGCCTGGGATGCGTACCGGTTAACAACGGATATCAACCAGTTTTCGATGCTGGCAGCGAGAGAGGAACCACGGATCCAAGCCTTTAATATCAGCATGTTGGAAATCAATTATCTACAAAGAATAAATGTCTGGCTTCCTGTATTCTGGTCGATCGTTACGCCTGGACTAGGGCATTTAATCGTCAGAAATGTCATTTCGGGCGTGTATCTGATTGTGTGGTATATCATCACGATTTATCAATCGAAAATACTGGAAGGAATCTACCATTGTGTTTATGGAGATTTTGCTCAAGCTTCCGCCGTGATGAATATTCAATGGACCATATATTTACCATCTGTATTTTGTTTTGCTGCCTGTGACAGCTACTACCACGCAGTCGAAATCAATGAGCTATTTAAGAGGGAACAAGCCCAATACTTGAAAAAGAAATACTTTGGTCAAAAAAACAAACAAAATTTTATCAAGCAATTGGAGACAATCTAATGCCTGTTATCTCGATCTTCGAACACTCCTTAAAACTAGAACTCGCCATCAGTGAACTAGAAAGACATCATATCGAAAAAGAACGAATCCTGGCGGCCCCAGTCAATAAGAATGTTGTCGAAAAAAAGTACCTTGACCCGTACAACTCGGATGGACTCAACCTATTTTTAGTAGCAGGAATTGGAATGTCCATGATGTTGCTCGGGACCATCTATGGATTTGTGCTTTATTTGGGCCCTATCCTTTGGGGCCTGATCGGATTAATTGCCGGCTCTGGAGCAGGCCTCATCCTTGACTACATATGGAAAAAGTCGGTCCGGAGAAAGACGCTGAGAAAAAATATCGCGGACGTGCTGTTAATTGTGAATTGTGAAGCGGACCAAGTGGAAATGGTCGAACAAATCCTAAAGCAGCACCACACCTTGGGGTTAGTTAGAATCTAATGGACTTCATGATGATTCTTGAAAAAGAAAACCCCTGTTTGGTACTATAGGTATATAAAAATTGCAAAGGCGATGGAGTTCGCCATAAACGCCGACGAGCTAATGACTCCTACCAGACAGACAACTTCCTGGTAGGAGTCTATTTATTTTTGGAAAAAATAGGGGAGAGGTGAGTCACAGTGAACTTTTTATTAGTGGGGGTGGCCGGAATCATCGGCGCCGTCCTTCGTTACTTATTGGGCGTGTACTTTAGTCAGTGGTGGATGGGCGACTTTCCGCTGGCCACCTTTGTCACCAACATGGCGGGGTGCTTTATCTTAGGATGGTTCACGCACTTCCTGCCGCGGTTCAAAACGCTGCACCCCTATGTCATCACGGCCATGGGGACAGGGCTGATCGGTTCATTCACGACCTTCTCGACCTTCAGCGTGGAAACTGTCCACTTAATTGAAGCAGGAAAGTGGGGCACGGCCATTCTCTACGTGCTTCTAAGCCTATGGGGCGGGCTGTTGTTCTCGTGGCTCGGCTACCGCTTAGGGAGTCGTGGTGCGGAAAAACAAGAAGTTGCTATAAATCGAGGTGAACGGTCATGATCACCAATATCCTATGGATCGCATTGGGCGGCTTCTTCGGCGCGATTGCCCGCTACAGCGTGAGCTTATTCTTTAAAAAAAAATACCCTTCCGCCTTCCCATTCTTTACCTTGTTCGTGAATCTGCTTGGTTCGTTTTTACTGGGACTCATTATGGGGGCGAATACGAACAGCACCTTCCGATTGCTGCTCGGCACCGGCTTCATGGGGGCATTTACCACGTTCTCCACTTTTAAATTAGAGAATATCCAGCTCCATGAAAAAAGAAACCTAAAAACTGCCATCTTGTACCTGGCCATCAGCTACAGCTGCGGGATCCTACTCGCGTTTCTAGGGATCCGTCTGGGGAGTCTACTATAAAAAAGTGGGGACAGTCCCCCGGCGCTTTAGCGCACCGGGGGACTGTCCCCACCCAACAAACTCAGTTATACACATAATCATATTTCAACGACCGATACGTGTGAAATTTATGCGCTCCATCAAAATAGTCCATCGCCACCTGGAACGCCTTCTTCGCGCCATCCCAGAACACCAGCAAATTGATATCCTGCTTGCCCGTAGCCAACTCATTGGCACCTACATCATCTTCATCCAACTTAACTACCTTGAACGTCTTCGTATCCGTCACCTTAATCGTATATAACCAGTAATTCTCGCCCTCAATTCCCGTTAGATCATGATAGTCTGACCCCAGCTTCGACTTCAGTCCCTCCTGCGTCACACCGACATCCACCCAACTCTTCAAGTCATCTACCACAGACACCACCGCCGAACTCCCGGCATTCGTCATCCGCCCATCACTCATCAAATAATAACCGCTTACAAAATTCTCCTTAACCATCGCTCCATCCCGAGGACTCAAATAATACCAAGCCCCAGAGACATATCGCCAGCCCGTCGCCCTTGCCCCGGATGCATCAAAATAGTACCAGCTTGTCCCAACCAAACGCCAGCCTGTCGCCATCGAACCGCGCGGATCCAAATAATACTTCCGGTCACCAAGATCGAGCCACCCCGTTACCATTGCTCCGTTCTTATTTAAATAATACCAAGAGCCCGCATCCTTCACCCAACCGGTCTTCATCGCCCCGTGTCCATCAAGGTAGTACCACTTGCCCGCATCTCTCACCCAGCCAGTCTGCATATCCCCGTTCCTAGGCGCCAAATAATACCAAGCCCCTTGATCAAGCAGCCACCCCGTCTTCAGCACACCAGCCTTATCATAAAAATGCCACTTTCCATCCTGCAGCACCCATCCCGCCGCCGGAGTCCCATTCCCCTCCGCAGCCACCACACCAGGAACCAAATAAAGGAGCACCGCCCCAAGCAACACAACCATGAACCTCTTCATTTTAAGCAAATGAACCACCCTCCCCTTGATTACTTTGTCTTACCTAAATATTTGGGCTAGGCCCCCAGATTTCCTCCCAATACTTTTAGCCAAATTCCGCAAGAATTTCCCTACAATCTTGCAAAATCAGCTATTTCCTATGAAAAAAGACCCAATCCATGCAATATGTATTTATTAATTTTTATATAGCGCATTATTGGGAGGTTCAAACATAAAAAAGCCAACTTTGCACAATTTTTTTACACAGCGAAATGAAGCGCACAAAAAAAGCCAACCCACAAAAACCTTAAGGGGTTGGCTCGGTATTTGTATTTTGATTTTTTGATAGACTAGAGAAGTACTCAAACAGCTGATTAATATAGCTACTTAACTCGAACCCATCCTCACTAGCAAACTCCGACAATAACAATTTGTTCTCATTCATCGTTTCGTCCCCCTCGAATCTCTTTGTTATCCTCATTCTCGCCAAACTATCAGCCTCTTAAACAAGCAAAATGAGATTTTTTTAAAATTTTTCTCACTGGTGGGGGGCTGCACGGGTAAGGGGGGAGGAGTTACTGTCGGATGGGCTTCGTTAACTGTCGGATGAGTGTGAGTAACTGTCGCATAGATTGCACTAACTGTCGGATGAGCTTAGTTTACTGTCGCATAGAGTTTTAACTGTCGTATCAGCTTAGTTTACTGTCGGATAAGAGCAAATTACAGTCGCATAGCCGGCTAACGATCAGATCGCCGCCCCAACTGGCGGATAGCGTCCCGCAATCAGCGGCAACTGCCCGCGACACCTAGCGGCCACCATCCATCCACCACCACACCAACAAAAAAAGACCAGCCCAGGAACCCCGAGCCAGCCTTAATTACCATATTAATAGAAACGCTTAAACCCTTCAAAATGTGCAGTATAATAGGCACTCTTCAACGTAGAAATCATGATTCCGTGCGCTTCATCGGCGTGGATGAACTGGTCACCGCCGAGGTAGATGCCCACGTGGGAGATTCCCTTTTTATACGTACCCTCGAAGAATACGAGGTCGCCCGCCTTAGGCTGGTCGACATAATAGGCACGCGCATGATAGCCTTCCGCCGAGAATCGGCCGATCTGCTTGCCAGCTTGATTCGCCACATAATAAATGAACCCGCTGCAGTCGAACCCGGAAAGGCTGCTGCCGCCCCAAACGTACGGAATGCCGATTAAGCTTTTTGCCGTATTGACCATCTTCGTGGCAAAATCCGCCGTAGATGACGCCGGCGCACTCGTCACCTGGCCGCCTTTCACCTTCAAGGTTTGCCCCACATAAATCATGTCAGACTTCAAACCGTTCAGAGACTTCAAATCCTCAACGGACATCCCAAATTGAATCGAAATTTTACCAAGCGTATCGCCGCTTTTGACCACATACTCACTCGTAGTAGCAGATGGCTGCGTCACCACAGGCGATGGATTTGGAGCCGCAACCGCCCCGTTCACCTTTAGCTTCTGTCCCACATAAATCATATCGGATTTCAAGTTATTCAATGTCTTTAACTGCTGAACCGTCATCCCGAACTGGACACCAATCTTGCTCAGACTGTCGCCGCTCTTCACCGTATATTCGCTCGTCGCACCCTGCGAAACCGGAGCCGGCGCTGGCGTTGGAGACGTAGAAGGAGCCGGAGCCGGAACAGACACAGTCCCCGTGCCGCTACCCGACTGCGGCGCAGACACCTTCAACACTTGTCCCACATAAATAATCGTGCTAGTTAAATTATTCCATTGCTTCAGCTCACCCACCGTCACATTGTAGCGGTTAGCGATCTTAATCAGCGCATCACCCGGCACAACCGTGTACAGAGTCGTCTTTGGGGCCGCAACAGTGACCGGCACATTATTCACCTGAAGCACTTGATTCACGTAAATCATATCAGACTTCAAACCGTTCAAAGTCTTTAAATCCGTAACTGTTGTATGATATTTGGAGGCGATTTTTGAGAGGCTATCACCTGATTGAACTTTGTATGTATCGGCAAGGGCAGTACCAGCAAACAATGTCGAAAAAAGTGCGGCTGTTGATAGAGTACGTACGATGGTTTTCTTCATCTAAATAAATCACCTCATAATGTTTCATTTTTCCATTTATTTTACCATAGTTTGCTAGTCTTTCGGATACAAATTTACAAATATTGATAGGAATTAGTTGAAAAATGATAGATTTTAGCAAACAAGAGGAGGGAAACACAAAAAAGCCTGCTCCCCAAACGTGTTGAGCCGACTTCCTTCGCAAGATACAAATTAAGAAAAATCATCTTTCCTTCGCCATTTCCTCCCGGTTCGGAGCAAGTGGAGGCTGTTCTAACCAATTGTACTTCACCATAATGTTGAACCATTTCTTCGTGACCAGTAAATTTTTCAAAATGGCGCCTTCATACGCAGCCACCAGATCGACACGCATCGCTCCAGCCAAGCCCGTCCCGTGATACGCTTGGGCTGCCTGGAAGAGGAACCCCATATGATACATCATCAATCGATCGGAAAAAGGGGAATGAGTGGACGTCGTCACTTCCGTCTCCCACGACTTTGGCGCCGGCAAATTATCAGATTGCATAATCTTCGAGAAGGATTTGATCTGATCATCAGAAGTTTCCTCCGTATCTGTAAAAAACTCCCGTACTAATTTCGATTGAGCCACCTGACCGAAGGCAATCGCCAGCGTTTTAGCCATAATTCCCTTTTTCAAGTTAAAAGAAATACTAATGACTTCCGTAGCAGCTAACCTACGCCCCTTACCGAAAAATCCATCCGTGAAATCTTTACTCGAAATAAATTCAACCTTCGACTGAGGATAAAACAGCGGATCCCGCTGAAAACTGCCTTTTTCAAGCAAAAGCTCAATCGTTTGATGGTACATCCTCTTCGCATCGCTATCACAAGCATCGAAAAACTCCCGTAAATCCTTGCGAACACTCACACCTAACGCGGTCGTGTGCCCGAGCAACCCATGCAACGTCATAACATGTAGGTAATTTAAGCAAAATAAATCAGTAAAAAGCCGCCCTGCCCCTTGATTGATATCCGCGCCTTCCGTAAATCCAACAGGGATGGGAAATCCTTCATTCTCCAAAAACGTAACAATTTGCTGCTTCTGCTTCGCAAAGGTCTGAATCGCATCCTCAAGAATCGCCTTAATAGAAGTATCCTCCACAATCGTTACCATATATCGATTCATCATATCAGTCATCGTTCCGTTTATATACTCGCCCCACAACGACCCAATTTCGGAAGAAGTCAACCTAATTTGATTCTTATCCAAAATCATCACCTCTTGGATATTATTAACTATATTGAGAAGAGTTATGAATCGCTTGGCAAAAGATTTTTTTTATGAAAAACGAACGAGAAAAATGTTCACAAAATGTACAGTCTTCATAGGAAGGTGGGCACTTGTGAAAAATTCCTCATGACTATTTTCCTAAAAATTGTAAAATAAGGAGGATTTTTTACATTTTCGGTGAAATTATATTAGTATATTTCATTCAGGAGGAACCACCATGAGGCAAAGTCGTCAATACCGTTCACCATATGCGGCCATGTTGTGGTCATTGGTTTTACCAGGCTTCGGGCAATTATACAATAAAGATTATGTAATCGGCTTCGTGCTAATGGTGTGGGAGATCCTGGTGAATGTGAACTCGCACTTGAACATCGCACTCTTAAACACCTTTCACAGTGACGCGCAGGGAGCACATGACATCATCAATTACCAGTGGGGATTATTTTATCCGTCAATCTACTGCTTTGCCTTGTGGCAGGCCTTTAACTCTGCGGTAGCCAACAACAACCGGTTGGCCGGGGGAGAAGGAGAGAGACGCACCTATTTTTCCGGCTTCTTCCTAGGAATGGTAGTGGGAATGGACTTCGGCCTCTTCTGGCACGACGCGCACATCTTCACGCACTTTTCCGCCGCAAAAATCTGGGACTACCCCGTCTTCAACGGCATCATCCTCGGCTTATTCTTGGGTCTTTTGGGTCACACCTTGGAAAATAAAGTCTACCGCAAACATAAATGGAAGATCACCCCTCATTAATTTGGGGACAGTCCCCCGGCACTTTGCCGCGTTAAAACAACAGGGGACAGTCCCCCGGTACTTCACCGCATTACCAATCGGGGGGACTGACCCCGTTTTGCACCACAACCCTTTACCGCATTACCACCCCGGGGGACTGACCCCATTTTGAGCTCTGGGGGACTGACCCCCCACATTACTAATTTTCTCTATATCAAAATGTCGAATTTTGTTATGATAGGTTCAGGGAACGAACAAACTCCCATTTATAATTGAGGAGCACATGAACTTGAATATAAAACTTCGCACCTATATGGCGCTCATGTTTGCCATCGGAATCATCGCGCTGGCGGCCATCTTAAGCTACACAATCGGCCACCAAGCCAGCGATAAAATAGAAAAAGAAATCGGAAACACCCTGTCGACCACTGCGTACCAAATGGCGGATAAGCTAGACTTCTTTATGTGGTCACGAGCAGGTGAAATTGACATCGTCAGTCAACTAAAGGACATCCAAGAACCAACAGACAAAGAAAAGGTCCACCAATTATTGGACCAGCTCCAGATCAGCTTTCCTGTCTTTTCATGGGTAGGACTAACGGATGACAAAGGGAAAGTCGTGGCATCTACCAAAGGGATTTTAGAAAACGTGGACATTTCCAAACGGCCTGTTTTCCTAGAAGGAAGCAAAGGCCGATTTGTCGGTGACGTCCATGAAGCGGTGCTCTTAGCCAAGCTCCTTCCGAACCCTAGTGGCGAGCCCCTTCAATTCGTAGACATTAGCCGCCCCGTGGTAGGGGAGGATGGAAAACAAGTGGGCGTTCTCGCTGCCCACTTAAGCTGGGATTGGTCACGGCAAGTCCAGCAGGAAATATTGAAACCACTCAAGGACAAGATGAATGCTGCAGAAGTCTTCGTCATCAGCAAAAATGATCAAGTCGTCTTGTTAGGGCCAAAGCCAATGATCGGCAAACGCCTCCCGCTAGATAGTATCAAGCAGGCGCAAAAAGGCCAAAACAGCTATCAAATCGAAACGTGGCCCGATGGAAAAAAATATTTAACGGGTTACGCCTTAGGTGACGGCTATCAAGACTACCCGGGGTTAGGCTGGTCCGTACTCGTTCGCATTCCAGAGGATACAGCCTTTGCTACAGTAAGTGACCTGAAGAAAACAATCCTAAAAACGGGCGCCTTATTGGCCCTCGTGTTTGCGATTCTAGGCTGGTTCATTGCCAGATATATCACCAAGCCGCTGCAGCGAATCACAAATGCCGCCAATCGTTTGCGTGCGGGGGAAAAAGTAGAAATTCCTTCATACCGAGGTATCAAGGAAATCGAGATTCTTTCCTTATCGTTACGAGAGCTCTTGGATTCACTGGTGCGGACCGTGTCAGACCTTGGAAAAATGGAGACCTTGGCGCACCACGATAAATTGACCGGGCTCATGAATCGAATAGCCTTCGATTCATATATAAAGACAGCCTTGGAGAGGGCCAATTCTCTAGAGGAGAGGCTGACCTTCTTATACCTAGATTTAGACGGCTTTAAAAAAGTAAATGATACATATGGTCACCAAGTCGGAGACCTGCTATTGCAAGAAGCAGCAAAGAGACTTCAAGGATGTGTCCGCAGTGAAGAGGGCGTCTTTCGCATCGGTGGAGACGAATTTATGCTGGTACTGTTCACCCCAGCAGAAGCGCCAAATCAGGCAGCTACCTATGTAGCAGAAAAAGTAATCGAGAGCCTAAACCAACCATTTGATTTGGTCAATGAACAACTTCACGTAGGCTGCTCAATCGGAGCTGCGGTCTGGGAAGACGAAACAACCGCCCCAATCGAAATCATCCGCTGCGCCGACGAAGCCCTCTACGTCTCCAAGCGAACAGGCAAAAACAAAGTAACATTTCACAAAAACTAAAGGGGACAGTCCCCCGGCGCTTTAGCGCACCGGGGGACTGTCCCCAAATTTGTAAACTTAGCACCGTGCCAGGGGTGAATACATATAATAAGTGAATTTATTATATGATACGAGGGAGAAAATTCTATGCTTACTGAGGCAGATGCATTTAGAACAGAGGGTTTTATTACGCTAATGCTGATTGGTCAATTGCCCACACCATGTGATGTATTAGAGGAAATTGGATATCATCCGGGTACCGGAATGGGGTCTGCTCGAATTTTTCTTAGAGAGGTAAGAAAACCAAGGACTGGAAAATATGAACTGTATACAGGGATTAGGTAAAATATGGAGTATAAATAGAATGATTCCTGACAAAACATCTAAAACTGTAGAGATTTTTATCAATAACCATCTTGTAAGCATAATTCGTGTCATGGAATTCTCGGGGCAAGGACTCTATAATTTACATTGATTTTGGGGACAGTCCCCCGGCGCTTTAGCGCACCGGGGGACTGTCCCTACGTCTTTGAACTAGGTACTTTCTCAACTTCTCATAAAAAACCACATTCACAATCATGACAAAGCAATAAAACAGCACCGAATAGGAAATTTTCCAGGTTTTATAGGAAAACAAGTGAAATTGAAGGGAAATCCATTCCAACATCCCTAAAATGGCTGTACAAAGAAGGATAAAAACCCATTTCTGCGGCCTTTTACTCTTATAAACATGCATAAAAAAGAGCAAAGTCCCAGGGTACACCAAGTTTTGAAGGAAGATATCCATGAGTTCCCCACTGCCGTTATCAATCGTATCGTAAAAATCATAGGGCGGCATCGCCAGAAAATAATCCCCAATCGTGGTCATCTGTAAATTTAAGAGTGAAATACAAATAATTTCGGACCACGTCAGCTTCCGCCGTTTGAAGGTAATATAATAGACCGCCACTCCCACGATTAATGATATGGCGAGAATGAACCACTCATTCTCATCAAAGTGCTTCGGGAGAATGGGCTTAATAGCCCTTTCATATATCTCCATCATATCGTAACACCATTTCCCTTCGCAGGATCGGCGGTAGCTTTTCCATGAAGTAAACGCAAGAAAACAGCACAATCATCGCAAGAACAAAATCGATCGAAGGATACCAACTCTCGCTTTTCGAAACCAAGACCCCAACTAACAGCAAGATTTTCTCGATAAAAACACCACCTGCCACCCAAGCGAAACAAGTAAGAACCTTAAAAGACAGGTGAGAGGGCCCACGCAAGACGTATAGGACCCACAAAATCAGGATGGGGAATATAACCCCATATTGTAGTCTAGTCGACCAAAAAGGCAGATGCTCTTCGACCACCCGCAATCTCTGGTAAGGGGACGAGAGCAAATAGAAAAAGTTTTGACACCAATAGGAAGAAAACATAAACAGAATAAAGACCTCGAACGGATCAAACCGCTTCTTTAGAAACCGCAAACTAAGTAATGCCAATCCTGAGATAATCAGTAACAATAGAAATATAATAACCACAGGCAACTCACCTTTATTAAAAAATGAGACTAATAAAGGTATCATTTGTTTTAATGTGTGGAAATATCCAATTGTGGCTGTTTGTCATACTCACGCCCAAAATTCTAAAATAATTTCACCTTTATTCATACTTTGTTCATAAATCTAGGCTATTATAAACACATGCAGCGAAAGGCATAAGCACCTTTTTCTGACCCCTTAAAAATATATTTATGTTGTGGTCCGGCAAAACTTTTGCCGGACATTTTTTTTGTCTTTTTCGGGGGACAGTCCCCCGCTAAAGTAACGCATTACCGCGCCGGGGGACTGTCCCCGCATCGTCCCCGCATCCTGGCCCAGTGCTTACAATTACCTATTATAGAAAACCCCACATATCGTCCGCTTTTGGGAAGTTATCGACCACTTGAACTAGGATATCGTCCACTTCCTAAGATTTATCGACCGCTTTTCGCCACATATCAACCACTTTCCCCCCGATATCGTCCACTCCCCTAAAATCCACCCCAACCCAAACAAAAAAAACCAGTCCCCGCACTTTGGGGACTGGTTCAACTCATTATTCATTTCCACTTTTCGGGGGACAGTCCCCCACTGAGGTAACGCACAACCGCGCCGGGGGACTGTCCCCCCATCCTTACCTAACCCAAACCCCATTCTCATTAAAGACATAAGGTTTGCCACCGATGGTTACATTGCCTGTTACCATGGCGCCGCCGCTAGTGAAGTAGTACCACACCGTGCCGACCTTCAACCATCCGACTTGCATCGCTCCGCTGCTCGCAAAGTAATACCACGTCGAACCGCTCTTCATCCAGCCCGTCTTCATCGCACCACTATCCGTGAAGAAATACCACACCGAACCAGCCTTCATCCAACCAGTAGCCATCGCCCCGCTGCCATTAAAGAAGTACCAAGTCGTACCAACCTTCAACCAGCCTGTCACCATCGCACCGCTACTATTCATGAAATACCAGCTCGAGCCATCCTTCACCCAACCAGTCTTCATCGCGCCCGTGCCATCAGCATAATACCAGCTCGAACCGACCTTAAACCAGCCAACCTTCTTCACAAAAGTCGCCGTGTCGTAATAGTACCAAGCCGTACCAACCTTCACCCAGCCCGACTTCGCCTTCACCACAACGACCTTCGCCATCGGGCTCATATTACCATAAGCATCGCTAACCGTTACATTAATTTCCGTTCCCACAGGCTGCGTCGCAATCTTCACCGAGAACTTTCCATCCTCACCAACGAACCCGTTACCAATCACATTAAAATTATTCAAACTCACTTCAACAAACGAACCAGCTTCCGCCTGACCCGTCATCACAGCCGCGCGGTCATTCACTTCATTAACAACCGGCTTCACAGGAGCCGTCACATCGATGACCGTCATTACCGCACTATTGCTGACATTCCCAACAGCATCCGTTGCCGTTACAAAAACATCAACCCCGCCTTTTTGTTTAGGAATCGTCACAGCAAAACGTCCGTCACTGCCGGCAACCCCTGAGCCAATCAAGTGATCATCAGCATATACTTCTACTATAGCCCCAGCTTCCGTCTTACCCTTCACCAGCGTCGTTTGATCCGTCATTTGCCCACCATCAATAACCGGCGTAGCAGGTGCCGTGCCATCCTTGACCGTCACCACAACGAACTCACTCACATTACCGCCCTTATCGGTAGCAGTAATCGTCAATTCCGTGCCCGCTTTTTGCTTAGGAATTTGAATGGAAAAATAACCTTCGCTGCCAGCAACCGCAGAACCAACCTCAGTACCATCGCTCTTCGACACGACCATCTTCGCCCCAGGCTCAGACTTACCAGTGACTACCTCATCCTTATCCAGCACCTGGTCCACAATCGGTTTCTCAGGAACAGTCACATCTCTAACCACAACAACCGTAGCTTCACTCACATTCCCAGCCGCGTCCGTTACCGTAACCTTCAATTCCACCCTGGCCATCTGCACAGGAATAGCTACAGTAAACGAACCATCCTCAACAACCGTACCACTGCCAATTTCCGAACCACCAACAGTCACAGCAACCGTAGCCCCGACTTCGGCCAACCCGGAAACAACCGTATCCTTGTCCGTCACTTCATGTACCACAGGCTTTCCAGGCTTCGTCACATCCTTCACCACAACAACCGCAGCCTCACTCACATTCCCAGTCACATCTGTTGCAGTAACCGTCAACGACGTCCCAGCCTTTTGCACAGGAATCTTTATAGAAAAAGATCCCTTGTCATCCGCGTCACCATAACCAATCACCGTTCCGCCAGCCTTAACCTCTACTTTCGCACCGGCCTCAGTCGTCCCATCAACTGCAGTATCCTGATCCGTTACCGCATCGCCAACAAGAGGCTTCACAGGTGCCGTGCCATCCTTCACGACCACAGACGCCGCTTCACTGACATTTCCAACCTTGTCCGTAGCCGTCACCACAACCTCCGTGCCCGCCACTAACTTAGAAATCGCCACATCGAACGATCCATCCGCGTCAGCAGTACCAGAACCAATCACCGAACCATTCACGCTCACCTTAACAGTAGATTCCGGTTCCGCTTGCCCCTTCACAGAACGATCCGCATCCGTCAAAGCAGATACAATTGGTTTCTCTGGAGCACTCACATCCTTCACCACAACTGTTGTCGCTTCACTCACATTGCCAGCTGCGTCTTTAACATTCACAGTCAACTCAGCTCCGCCGAATTGTTTCGGAATCACCACAGAGAACGTTCCATCTGCAGCAACTGTATCAGTGCCAATCACCGCATCACCGCGACGCACCTCAACCACAGCCTTAGCCTCAGCATGACCCGTAACCGTTGTATCACTGTCCGTTACCTCATTCACGACCGCCTTCCCAGGAGCAGTCAAATCTTTTACAAAAATCTCTTTGGAGGTCGTCCGCTCATTCGCTGCATTCCAAATCTCAAACGTCAAAGTCGTATTTTCTACTAAACCATTAACAGGAATAGAAAAATAACCATCCGCATCCGTATTCCCGCTAGCGAGCAGCTCACCATCTTCAAAAACCTTCACAACCGCATTCGCAAGCGTCTTACCAGTTAGGGCTGTCGAATCCTTCGTAAACTCATCTACATAAAGATCCGCCACATCATAAGAATGATAGTAGCTATACCCAGCCAAATCGGTTAATTTTACCGAAACAGAAGGGCTATCTCCAATGTAAAAATCATTCAAACGAAACGTTCCATTCGCCTTCAACGGAACACTCTGGCCATTAACCTCCATCGCCACAAACGGCAGCGTTGCCCCCGAAAGGCTTACTCGGCCGCCCGAGCTGACAAGAGGTTGATTATACATTTCAAAAGGTACAGTAGATATCACGCGATTCGTTGCGACCAAACTTGAAATGGAATTCGTTCCGGAAATCACCCCTTGTCCATTAACAGGAGTGTAATATCCAAACGTAAAGCTGCTACCAATCAAGCTACCAGTTGAACGAAGGCCGCCATACACACGCAAGCCGCCAAGAATATAGACATTACCAGTAATCGTCACATTCCCATTAATCGTTAACCGCGCACCAGGAACGATATACACATCTGTATTCACCGTCTTGTTCGACCATGTCTCGTTCGATGTAACAACATAACTATTCAATGGCTCAACACCTTTAATAACGGTGAACTTACCAGCACTTAAATCGGTGACAGCCGCGTCTACCACTGTCGTATTCGAATTGGTATCTTTCACTTCAACAGAAGAAACCTTCCAGTCTCCAACTTCCGTATTTCCATCTATCGAAAAATTACCACTAAAACGCGTGCCATCATACGCTAATGGGACTGAAACAATGGACTGACTCACAGGTGAAACAAGGTTAACCTTCGCCCCCTGCAGGTTCGTATCATCATCTGCATCTACCGTAAAATGGACAGTATCCCCTGCCTCTGCCACTTTCTTATCTATAGAAAGGGAAGAGAACGAAGGAGGATTCGATTCAGTAAATACGCTAAAAACACCATTATCAAATTTGCTAGATTGAAAAATAGCCGTTTGATTATTGGATGTATCCCAAATATCAATGTAAGATACTTGGTAAACTCCTGCAGCAAAATCAGAAGGAATCGAAATCCACCCTTCAAAGTTCCCTGTTTCAGGATTGTAGTTACCAGGAACTTTAAACGTCCGACTCGTGCCAGGAACCTTGTAGTAAAGAGAGACGGACTTAATTCCAACATCATCTGTGACTTTAGCACGTACATTTACTTGATCACCAAATGTGGCATTTGTCTTATCGACTGTCAGGCTTTCAAATATTGGTTTCGTTATATCCGCGCCACTTGTACCGGAAACCGTAAAGGATGCATTATCAAATTTGCTAGATTGAAAAATGGCCGTTTGGTTATTGGATGTATCCCAAATATCAATGTAGGATACTTGGTAAACACCTGCAGCAAAATCAGAAGGAATCGAAACCCACCCTTCAAAGGTACTGGTTTCAGGATTATAGTTACCAGGCACCTTAATCGTCCGATCAGTACCAGGCACCTTGTAATAAAGAGAGACAGATTTAATTCCAACATCATCAGTGACTTTAGCACTTACATTTACCGTATCACCAGGGCCTGCTTCTTTTTTATCCACACTGAGACTTTCAAAAACAGGCTTGGTTATATCTGCGCCACTTGTACCAGAAACCGTAAAGGAGGCATTATCAAATTTGTCGGATTGAAAAATAGCCGTTTGGTTATTGGAAGTATCCCAAATATCAATGTAGGATACTTGATAAACTCCTGCAGCAAAATCAGAAGGGATCGAAATCCACCCTTCAAAGGTACTGGTTTCAGGATTATAGTTACCAGGAACCTTAATCGTCCGATCAGTGCCAGGCACCTTATAGTAAAGAGAGACGGATTTAATTCCAACATCATCAGTGACTTTAGCACTTACATTTACCGTATCACCAGGACCTGCTTCTTTTTTATCCACACTAAGACTTTCAAAAACAGGCTTCGTTACATCAGCCGCCGCCCACACATTGCTGATGGGCACGGTACTAATGATCAATAACACCGCCATAAATAGGGATATGACTCGCTTCAACTGTATTTCACTCTCTTTCTTTAAAAAAATTCACGAATAGTTTAATAGTATCATATTTATGTCGAGAAATGGCAAAAGCCTACCATTTTTATCGGATATAAACACTGGAAATTCCTTCCGCTTGAAAAATAACCCGTTCAAAATTCCGACAAATTTCATGTTTATTCACAAGTTTAAGAGGGTAATATATTTACAATTAATGGTTATACGAGTAAAATTGAAAATTAGTAGAAAGGAGGGAATATTAGAACGTGGATAGGAAAGCGGTACAAAGCGCGAACACCGTCGATTTTACAGCAATCGTAAAGAAGGCATATGACAAAGGCTTAAACGAAAACGAAATCACCCTTGAAAAACTAATGGAAGAACTAAAAGCGGATCTGAAACAACTAGTAGTCTGCTAAATATATATTTGATACATAAGGCTGTGCGAGGAAACCCTCCGCAGCCTTTTTCTATTGAAAAATTGGTTAAATTACACTCCCATGGGAAAAATAAAATTAAGTTCGCAGAGAAATAACCTCAACATCAACAGAGTGCACATCAAGATGTTTAAAATTGACCTTTTTAAATAATTTCTAGCCAATATAGAACCCTAAATGAAGTTTTATTCGCGAATTGTAGATAGTTATTCGCGGATATCCAACTTTTATTCGCGAATCTATATGTCTTATTCGCGAATGTACACACTTTATTCGCGAATCCACAGCCACAACCGGAAACTCAACAATTCGCTCGGCGATCAATCGTTTTATGAGCGAATCCTAAAATTAATGAGCGAATTCCCGCACCCTATCAGCGAATTCGCCCTTTATATGAGCGAATCTAAAAAAAGGTAACTTAAAAACACCCATTGTAAGCAGTCCGCCCAGTTCTATCGGCGAATCGCAAAAACCAGCAACCCGGACGACCCAGCCAAACCTATCGAACGTCATAAGCCTTATTTAAAGCAAACCCTAAGATCCAGCGGAGGTAACCCACACCATGCACACAATCCTAACCGCGATCCTTCTCCTAGCGGCATTCTGGAAGGGGGATTGGCGACACTGGCGAAAATATCATCTCACCCTTTTATACATAGTTATCTGTAACCTGCTCTACAACTTCCTCTGCAGAGACCATCTGCTGTGGAAACAGATCCCGGATATCTTGCCTAAATCCCATGCCATCATAGATCTCATCTACACCTTTATTAATCTCCCGGCGGTGACCTTAATCTATCTCACTCACTTCCCATTCAAAACATCCAACGGGAAACAAGTACGGTACATACTCTGGTGGATCCTCGGCTCACTCGTCGTCGAATACCCTTTTTATCAAATGGGTCGAATCCAACTGCAGCACGGCTACCATTTCTGGATGGAGCCCATCTTTTACACGAGCATGTACACCATGCTGCGCCTGCATCACACCAAGCCGCTGCTTACCTATGGCATTTCGGCCATCATAATTTTGTTTCTAGTCCAATACTTTCACATACCCGTCAAATAAAAGAGGTCATCTCACATGTCGATCGATTACATAGTCATGATTCTTATGTGGGTAATAGGAATCCTAGCCTACATCTTCCTAACCCCCAAACATCACTACCGAAAAGTCCTATTCGCCTTACTCCTATGCCAGGCATTCGTATGGCTTAGCTCACTCATGCACGTCAAATTCCATCTGCTGGCCTTCCCAGTCCGGGAATTTCCGAAAGCCACCGACGTCCTGGTCACAACCGAATATTTCTTTTACCCGTTGCTATCCGGGTTCTATATCGTCTTTGAGCCAAAACACAATCGCTCACTATCCAAGCGCGCCGTCTACCTCTCCATCTGGATAACCGGCCTGGTCCTAATCGACCACCTACTAGAAAAATATACAAACCTAATCGAGTACGTCCATTACGCCTGGTACTTCACCTGGATTGATTTCTTCTGCATCTTTGCCGTCACGAACCTCATCTATCAATGGTTCTTTCAGGACAAAGCGCACATCAAAGAAGAGAGGGAGGTCGCCAAATGAGACTAGAATACTGGATTTTACTCGCCGTCTGGCTCCTCACCACGGGGCTCCTCTTTTTCATTCCGAAAAAGAAACGCCGTCTAGCACTAACGGCCTTCCTATTCAAACAGGCCATAACCTGGATCTTTGGCCTAGTCGTCGTCCAATACGGGCTCCTAACTTACCCGGTCCGGCTCCTCGCCGACGTCAACCGGTCCAGCTTCACCTACGAATTTTATGTCTATCCCGCGGTCTGCGCCATCTTCAACGCGTATTACCCGCACAAGCGCAGCAAACTCGTCCAGTTTCTCTATTACTGTGCCTATTGCACCATCCTGACCGTGCCGGAAATCTTTCTTGAAAAATATACAGAGTTAATCAAATACATCCACTGGTCTTGGTACTGGACATGGATCACCCTTTTCCTCACCTTCCTCATGACGCGCACATTCTGCGTCTGGTTTTTCAAAGGAATGAAAAAGGAAATCGACTAAATTTGTCGAATCCTATAGGTAGAAACACCTAGAAAGGATGAAATCTCAATGGATGTAGGATTTGGCTTATTTGCATTTATCCCGGTACTCATATACCTGGTCATTCTCGGCCTTAGTATCTTCGTCATCGTTCGAATGGTCACCTTCATGAATGAAAAAACAAAACTAGACCGAGAGCGCAACGACAAACTCGACGCCCTCATCAAGGCCGTCCAAACTAATAAAGAACAATAGTCAAATTCTTTCATGGAAAAAAGAACGCAGTACACCGTCTCAACACGGCTCTAACCCTGCGTGCCCTAGTGGGAGGTACCATCATCCGGACCTCCTTTTTCCCAAAACAAGCGTAATTTAGAAAAAGCGTTCGCGCTGCAAAAACATTTTAGAATCTTTAAAGGTTTATTCATAATTTGTTCATAAAACCGGGGTATAGTAAGTACATGCAAAGGAAAAGCATATTCATACTTTTCTAGACCCCCTTTTTAAAATATTTGTATTGCGCGTCCAGCTTCTCTATATGGAGCTGGATCTTTTTTTGTCTTCCATTACCGAGTTTCTACATTAATATAAGTCAACTTGGATGCGCTTCCACCAAAAGCTAATAGGGTACATAGTCCTACAAGATTCACCAATCTTCCTTAAAATTTACTAACTTTTACATGTTAAAATATACGTCCTGATGGTTTACCATTAAATTAGGAAAAAAGCAGGAAAATCCATCTATATAGGTGATAATATGCCACAACCAACTAACTATAATCATCCAGCCCTGTCCACATTTGAACGGATAACAGATGGGATCATCAGCTTGGATGTAAACGGACAAATTATTTATATCAATCAACCAGCCGTGAAATTACTAAAAATAAATGAGAGCAACCCAGTCGGGCAACCGCTGAACCAGCTCGTCCACAGCACACTCGCGCAAGCTCTACTAGACCAAGAACGAACGACCCCATTTCAAATGGAGCTGCAAGATAAAAACCTAGCCATTCATGTCTATCCATCGTCCGACGGGGTCACCATTCTCATTCACGAATCAAATACAAACACAAGCACGGACTCGAAAAACAGGAACGTAGACACCCTGCAGGAGCAAAATGAAAAACTGCAACTTTTAACCGAAGCGACGACCCACTTATTATATAAAAATGAACCAAAAGAGCTGTTTGACGCCTTGTTTCATGACCTGGCTGAGCACCTGGACTTAGATGTCTATTTCAATTACGTCTATGACTCTTATAACAAAAACCTTAAGCTCACGAACTATGGCGGGATTAACGAATCCGTGGCAAAACAATTGGAATGGCTTGAACTAGGGGAGGCCGTGTGCGGCTGTGTAGCGCAGGACCAAAAGAGAATCAGTATAGAAAATGTGGATACATCCGATGACGCAAGAGTGCAGCTGATTAAAGGCCTGGGGATCAAGGCATATGCTTGTCTTCCATTACTATATTATGGAAGACTGATCGGGACCCTCTCATTCGGCTCAAGGAAACGATCATCTTTTACAGAAATGGAAATCGACCTTATCGATAGGATTTGCCAGCACCTAGCGGCAACCCTTGAACGGACCTGTCTCATCACAGAACTGACAGAGAAAAAGGAAGAAGCGGAAAAGGCCAATCAGGCGAAGACTGAATTCTTGTCGATCATTAGCCATGAATTACGGACACCGTTGAACTCTATTATGGGTTTTGCTCAAATTTTAGAAGCGGACCCAAACGACCCGCTTACGCCAGGTCAACGAGAAAAAGTTCAAAAACTACTAAATTCTAGCCGACATTTGTCGATATTAATAAATGACATTATTGAAATTTCCCGCCTCAATTCTGGCAAACAGCCATTACACATTTATCAAGTGGACATTCCATCCACGATTTCCAAATGTGTAAAAATGATTCGTGCACTCGCGGATAAAAAGAACATTACAATGACAAGTCGGATAGATAGCGACCCGATCGGCACGGTCTACACCGACGAAAAGCGGGTAACCCAAATACTATTAAACCTTTTATCGAATGCAATCAAATACACACCTGACGATGGGCTGGTGATTGTCACTTGCCAGCAGGAGAATACCAACATCAGAATCACAGTGAGCGATACGGGGTTGGGGATTCCGACAGAAGAGCAGGAAAAAATCTTCGAGCCGTTCCATCGGATTTATCACAAGGACCATAATATAGAAGGAGCCGGAATTGGCTTATCGATTGTGAGAAAGTTTGTAACGGAACTAAAAGGCGAAGTGGGCGTAGAGAGTGAACCGGGAAAAGGGAGCCGATTTTGGATCACACTTCCTAATCAACCATAACAGAAGGGGAGAGACAAATGCAGCCGATTCGATGGGTACTGGCAGAGGACCATGAAGATTCAATGGAAATAATCAAGTATTTCATAAACGAAATGCCGGATTTCCAGCTAATCGGCACCTGCACCAATGGAGACGACTTAGTCGATCTGGTCATGCGATTGAAGCCTGACCTTGTCCTAACTGACATTAACATGCCGAAGAAGAACGGAATGCAGGCTGTAAAGGAATGTCTCTTCTTTCATCCAGCCCTTAAGTTGATTTTTCTAACGGGCTTTGATCAATTTGCCATTGAAGCCTTTGAAATCTCAGCGGTCGATTATTTAGTGAAGCCCATTGAAAAAGAACGCTTGCAGTGGGCATTGGAAAAAGCAAAAACGATTCTCCAGTTTGAAAAAGGCCAACTGGCAGCGGAGGACCATTGCATACATATGCTTCATTTAAAGGAACAAAACTCTACGCAGTACATCCCCCTGTCAGACATCTACTTTATTGAAAAAGCAGGCAAGAAGTGCCTGGTCTATACAACTAACGAAATATATGAAACAAGCGAACCGATGAACAAGATTATCAACCGGCTCGATGATACCTTTTATCAGGCCCACCGGTCCAATATCATTAACCTTAGTAAAATCACGCAGATTATGCCGCAGAATGAAACCTATGTGGTCCTCTTTGAGAACTACGATAAACAAGCGAGCCTGTCAAAACTAAGGATCAATGAAGTTCGTGAACGGATGCAGGGGTAAGGTGGAGATATACAAAAAATTCAATATTTGGTAGTCCTCTCAGAAGGGTATAGAGAATTCCCTAAGTTCAAATTTTTGTGAAAAAATGTCGTGAAATGTCCTAATTATGTCGCTTCCTGTCCCTCTTTATTCAAATAGGGGATAAAACCGTACCTCTCGTGTCGATTCATGAATAGACACATACCGGAATACATATTACAGTTAACCCTAAGTATGGATGGATTTAGCGGGAAAGGAGCGAGGTAGGATGAGCAGGTACGATGTGAAAAAGCTACAACTGGTGAAAATGGAACATGTATACCAGCCTATGTGGAATAGTAAGGATAAGACTCTCTTTGGATATGAAGCGTTGCTGAGGTTTCCAGAGGGCTTTGCGGATGAGGGCATTGAGGCATGCTTTGAATGGGCAAGAGAAGCAGGGGTACTTTACGATCTCGATACCCGGTCGATTACGGGTGCGGCAGATAGCTTTCCGCTGTACCAACTGGATAAGGAGCGGTTGTTTATCAATATCTATCCGTCCACCTTGCTCCATCCGCAATTCGAGAAATTTATCGATCAATTTCTCCTGATCTATCCGCAAGCGGCTGGAAAAGTAGTGTTTGAATTAAATGAGACACAATCCGAAGAGGATAGTTGGGAAATCAAAGAACTAAAGGAAAAAGTGCAGCTCCTAAAAGAAAAGGGCTTTTATATAGCCTTAGATGATATTGGAAAAGGCGCGGCGGAATTACAAAAGATCATTGAGCTAGCCCCGGATTATATTAAATTAGATCGCTATTTTTCAATAGATCTGGCAAAGAACAAGGAGAAACAGGAAATGATCTCCCTTTTTGTCCAATATTCCAAGGGGAAAATGGGACTTATTCTAGAAGGGATCGAACATGAATGGGATCTTGAAGCAGCACAGAAGCTGCAAGTACCTGTTGCGCAAGGGTATTTATTGGGTAGGCCGAAGAAATGCCCAACAGAGAGCGTGATTCCTGACTATACTGCATAATATTCTATGTAACAGCAAGCCTATGAGAAGAGGGGGACGGATATGGGAGAGGTCAAGGTAATCATTGTCGACGATGATTCTTCTTCTAGAACTCTTTTATCACATTTTATTCAGCTCGTTCCTGCCTACCATGTGATTGGCGAAGCTGCATCTAGTAAGGAATGTATGGAGTTCATCAAAAAAGAGAAACCAGATCTTGCTTTAGTCGACATTGGGTTACCTGATGTCAATGGCATAGAGACGGTACGGATGTGTAAAAAACTGCATCCCACACTGCAAGTCATTTTCATCACCGGTTATGATGAATACGCGGTCGATGCCTTTGCCCTTTCCGCGGTCGATTATCTCATCAAACCCATTGAGCGGGTCCGGTTATTTATGGCGTTGGAGAAGGCAAGAAAGTCAATTGAGATGATGAAAAGCATTGAAGCAAAGAAGAGTAAGAAAAAAAGAGTCAATAAACTAGCCTTTAAATCAAACCAGTCCTTTGTCTACCTTGCAGCAGACGAAATTCTTTATATTGAAAAAGAAGGTCGAAAGTCAGTGATCCATACGGAAGCGGATCAATTTGAAACGATGGAGTCCCTTCTAGACATGGAGGAGCGATTACCAGACACTTTCTTCAAAACACATCGATCGTATGTAGTGAACTTAAATCAGGTCGCGAAGATCGAGTCATTGGGTGAAACCTATGTGGCCACCTTTTCGCAATCAGAAAAGAGAGCCTACATTTCCAAGCTGAAAATAAATATGGTGCATCGCTTCATGGCGAAGTAGGGGGCTTAGTGAAGAGCCTCTTTTTTCGTGGATTTTCTACAGTTCTTATGAAAATATATGCCAATTCACTAAACCCTCTTCAAATTTCTTACAAATAGGTGTTTAATAGAGTAGTGAAATAAAGCGGTGAAACAAATTTGAAATATTTCTGTCAAAAAACAGTAAATGCTGTCAGAATGTGTGATATAATATTCAATGTTTTGTATCAGGATATTTAGGAGGACGAAATGGAAGAGACTATTAGTTTAAAAGAGTTACTTGAGACGTTGAAAAAGCGATTGCTCCTAATCGTTTCTATAACAGTCATTGCAGGATTAGTCAGTGGAATAGTAAGTTTTTACGTATTAACCCCGATATACCAAGCTTCTACACAGATTCTCGTGAACCAAGCTAAAGGCGACCAGAGCATGTACAATCCTGGTGAAGTTCAAACCAATCTTCAATTAATCAATACCTATAATGTCATTATTACAAGCCCAGCCATCCTAGATATCGTTTCAAAAGAATTGGATTTGGATCTGACGGCTTCTCAATTAAAAGAAAAAATTACTGTCGGTAGTGAAAAGGATTCCCAGGTAGTGAACCTGTCTGTTCAGGATCCAGATGCGAAAGTAGCGGCACAAATTGCAAACAAAACGGCAGAGGTATTCCAAAGCGAAATCTCAAAAATCATGAAAGTAGATAACGTCAGTATTTTAGCAAAAGCAGATGTCTCCGAAAATCCATCTCCAATTAAACCAAGACCATTAGTAAATATCGCGATTGCGATTGTGGTGGGATTAATGGCCGGTGTCGGACTTGCTTTCTTACTAGAGTACTTCAATAACACGATTAAGAATGAACAAGATATCGAAAAAATACTAGGACTTCCGATCTTAGGTGTTATTGCAACCATCGAAGACCAAAAGCTAGAAGAATTAAAGAATAGAAAAGCAACAAGAAATACTGCAGTAAGAGGTGAGACCATTGGCTCTTAAGAAGAAAATCAATCTACCAAGCCTAAGTGCTGGACGTAAGCTAATCACTTCGATTGCTCCAAAGTCCCCAATCTCTGAGCAATATCGTACGGTTCGTACCAATATCCAGTTCTCCTCTATTGACGGAGACATGAGAGTGATGATGGTGACTTCCTCTGGTCCTGGAGAAGGGAAATCTACCACAGCGGCGAACTTAGCCGTTACATTTGCACAACTTGGTAAAAAAGTACTACTAGTGGATGCGGACCTTCGTAAGCCAACCGTACATCATACGTTTTCTTTGGGCAATCAGGTTGGTTTCACTAATGTATTAACAAAGCAAGCTTCACTTGAGAAAGCGGTAGTGGAAACAGAAGAAAAGGATTTATTCGTCTTAACAAGCGGACCCATTCCGCCGAATCCAGCCGAGCTATTAAGCTCAAAATCGATGGAGCATTTTGTCGAAGAAGTGAAAGCGCAATTCGACTATGTGATCTTCGACACGCCGCCATTACTAGCAGTTGCCGATCCACAAATCTTAGCGAATCAATGTGATGGTTCCATTCTTGTGGTTTACAGTGAAAGAACGGAAATGGAAGCAGCAAAGAAGAGTAAAGAACTTCTTGAAAATGCCAAAGGAAAACTTCTTGGAGTAGTGTTAAATCATAAGGAATTAAAAAATAGCGACTATTACTATTACTACGGAACGAAGTAAAAAGAGAACAGGGTGGTAAAAATTACCACCCTATTCTCTTGGATACGACAGTATTCGACAAAATACCACCCTTTCTGTATTTTACAAAAAGTGGTACTATTGTAATGGTCCTAATATACCGGTTAGGGTGTGAGAAAAATGGTAGATTTTCATTGTCATATATTGCCTGGTGTAGATGACGGGGCACAGAATTTGTCGGAAAGCATCGAAATGGCGAAGGTTGCTGCACAGCAAGGAATTCGTACCATTGTGGCTACCCCACATCATAAGAATAATCGCTATGAGAATGACAAGCAAAGTATTCTTACTAGAGTAGAAGAATTAAACCGAGTATTGCGAGATGAGAAGATAGATATAAACGTTCTTCCTGGCCAAGAAGTGAGGATCTACGGTGAATTAGCTGAAGGGTACGACTTGGGAGAAATCCTTCCGGTCAATCATACACAGTATGTACTAGTTGAATTCTCATCCAGTCATGTGCCGAGATACACGGAGACGTTATTTTATGACTTACAAAATAAAGGCCTCATCCCAGTGATTGTTCATCCTGAAAGAAACCAAGAGATTATCGAGAATCCAGAGATTCTGTATAACTTGGTGCAAAAGGGTGCTTTATCACAGGTGACAGCTGGTAGTTTAATAGGGAACTTTGGGAAAAAGATTCAGAAATTTTCCTTCCAACTAGTTGAAGCCAACCTAACCCACTTTATTGCTTCTGATGCACATAATACTAGAAGTCGGACGTTCAAAATGCGAGAAGCATATGACCTCATCCAAGCGAAGTATGGAAATGAACTAGTTTACTTGTTTGAGGAAAATGCGGAGCTGTTAGTGGAAGGTAGTCATGTGTATAAAGAGACACCGGAACGAATTACTAGGAAAAGGTTTTTGGGTCTTTTTTAGTTTTCTTTTGAATGGAGCTTCTTAGAGCTACTATATAAATGATTAAGCCGATGAGAACAAAATGGTTGTATTATACATCTAATTCAGGCGGCATCGCCTGAACGGTGAGGCTACCCTGTCCGTTATCTGTGGGAGCACTCGATCATGCTGTGGGAGGAAGCTTGACCTTCCTATCCTTAGACGCAGGTCGTCAAAAGCTTGGTGTGAGGACGGGTTAGATGCCCGTTTCAATAAAAAAACAATAAATATCTAATGAAAGAATAAGTGTAAAGACACTTGCAATTCCATTAGATATTTATTTTTTTGCTCAAATACCTTTAGTAAATTAAAGAAGTTCTAGAATTAGCTAATATATAGAGTGGAGGAAATTAAAGATGAAAAAGGTTAGAAAAGCAATTATTCCAGCAGCTGGTTTAGGTACAAGATTTTTACCGGCAACAAAAGCGATGCCTAAAGAAATGCTTCCAATAGTGGACAAACCCACAATCCAATACATAGTGGAAGAAGCGGTGGCAGCAGGTATTGAAGATATCATTATTGTAACGGGTAAAGGGAAACGTGCGATTGAAGACCATTTTGATGCAGCATCTGAACTTGAAAGAAACTTAATAGAAAAAGAAAAGTATGATATTTTAGATAAGGTTCAGTACTCTACTAACCTAGCAGATATTCATTACATCCGTCAGAAAGAGCCTAAAGGACTTGGACATGCTGTTTGGTGTGCACGTAACTTTATTGGAAATGAGCCATTTGCTGTTCTTTTAGGTGATGATATTGTACAAAGTAACACTCCATGTTTAAAACAATTAATAAACCACTATGAAGAAACTTTCTCTTCTGTTATTGGTGTTCAAACAGTATCAGAAAATGAAACACATCGCTATGGGATTATTGACCCATCTTCTCAAGAGGGGAGACTCTATCAGGTTAACAACTTCGTAGAGAAACCAAAACCTGGAACAGCGCCTTCAAATCTAGCTATAATGGGCCGTTACATTTTAACACCAGAGATTTTTATGTTTCTTGACCGTCAGGAAAAAGGTGCGGGTGGGGAGATTCAATTAACAGATGCGATTCAAAAACTAAATGAGATACAAAGAGTGTTTGCTTATGATTTTGAAGGCAAAAGATTTGACGTTGGTGAAAAGTTTGGATTTGTAAAGACAACAATTGAATTTGCACTACAGCATGAAGACCTCCATGATGATATGATAGATTACTTGAGAAGCTTAGTTTCCTCATTAGTTACAGAAAAGGTAATGTTATAGAGAGAAGGTAGGGGTCAAGGTTGTCCAATCTAGCAAATCAAGATGTTGCTTATTTAGATAAACAAAAAACTAATGTACATGTAAACAATCGAAAGCCATACCTATTCACAAAAAGATTAGTTGATATCATGGGTGCTTCATGCGGAATTATCTTGTTAAGTTTTCTTTTTGTAGTTATCGGCATTTTAATCAAGATCGAAGACCCCAAAGGAAAAGTTTTCTTCTCACAAAAGCGAGTAGGGTTTAATGGCAAGGAATTTAAAATGTATAAATTCCGGTCGATGGTATCGAATGCAGAAGAAAAACTCTCTGAACTATTAAAGCATAATGAGATATCTGGTGCGATGTTTAAAATGAAGGCTGATCCGAGGATAACTAAAGTAGGGAAGTTTATCAGAAAGACAAGTATTGATGAACTGCCACAGCTTTTTAATGTATTAAAGGGTGAAATGAGTTTAGTTGGCCCGCGTCCGCCGCTTCCAAGAGAAGTTGCTTTATACTCTGATTACGATAAGCAGCGTTTGATGGTGACGCCAGGCTGTACAGGGCTTTGGCAAGTGAGCGGAAGAAATAGTGTTGGATTTGAGGATATGGTAGAACTTGATCTTGAATATATCCGCAAATGCTCATTATATTTTGATTTGAAAATTATTTTAAAAACGCTCTTGGTATTATTTGGTTCTAGAGATGCATTCTAGAAATGACCATAGTATTGAAACAACTGTGAAAAGGTTCTTTTTGTCCAAGAAAAAGTCTGTTTAAAATGTGAAAAAGTCTAGAAGCTAGCCCACTCATCTTAATGAGATGAGTGGGCTGCTGTTAAAGATCACAAATAATCCGCAGTTAACGCCTGTGATTGGATGAACCAAACTTTTTCCCATATGAATGAAGTGAAGAATATTGCGGTTTTGCCAAAGTATAGGGATTTGACGGAAACAGAAAATTAGGTCGTTTTCTGGTGGGCTTGGTCTGTATAATTAATTCCTGTGACATGGAGCATGTTATCTGAGGAAGCACTTAAGAGCTAAGTATTGAATGTGAAGTAAAGATATAGTAAGTACGGAAAAGGAGGAAATTATGAAAGTTTGCTTGGTAGGTTCATCTGGGGGACATCTGACGCATTTGTATATGCTCAAACCTTTCTGGCAGGAAAAAGAGCGGTTCTGGGTGACCTTTGATAAGGAAGATGCCAGAAGCTTATTGAAAGGTGAAAAAATGTATTCTTGCTATTACCCTACAAACCGTAGCCTGAAGGCGCTAATTATCAACACTTGCCTGGCCATAAAAGTGATATTGAAGGAAAAACCGGATTTGATTATCTCATCGGGGGCAGCTGTTGCAGTTCCTTTCTTTTACCTTGGCAAGCTGTTGGGGGCAAAGTTGATATATGTTGAGGTGTTCGACCGAATTGATAAAGCCACCGTGACCGGAAAGATGGTCTATCCCATTGTGGACAAGTTTGTTGTTGAGTGGGAAGAAATGAAAATGGTCTATCCCAAAGCTGTCAACCTCGGGAGTATCTTCTAAGAGTGGGTAGGAGTGTGTTTTTATGATATTCGTAACAGTTGGAACTCATGAGCAGCCGTTTAACCGGTTGGTTGAGTTTATTGATCAGTTGAAGGCACGGGGGGCCATTCAAGAAGATGTTATTATGCAGACTGGCTTTAGCGCCTATGAGCCTAAGTATTGTCAGTGGGGAAAACTATATCCGTATCAGGAAATGGTGAAACATGTGAGCGAAGCACGAATTGTTATTACCCACGGTGGCCCGTCAAGCTTTATCATGCCTCTGCAGGCGGGGAAAGTGCCGATAGTCGTTCCGCGCCAGAAAAAGTATCACGAGCATGTAAACAACCATCAGGTTGACTTCTCGAAGGCGGTGGCTGAGCGGCAGGGAAACATCATCGTTGCTGAGGAAATGGAGCAATTGGAGCTTTCAATCCTTAATTATGATGCTATTGTCCAGGCTATGCCTGCTGGATTGAAGAGTAACAACGAAAAGTTCAATATGGAGTTCAGCGTGCTGGTGGATGAACTCTTTAAGGAAAGGAAAAAGTGAGATGATGAAAGTAGGAATCATGTCGATGCAACGTATATTCAATTACGGATCGTTCTTGCAGGCATATGGGCTTAAGTCAATCCTTGGAGAACTGGGTTGCAGCGTCGAATTTGTGGATTATCATCCTGGTAAGTGCCTGATTTCGATGGAAGGTGGACAGGGGCTATCGCGAAAGGTTAGCAAAGGGCTGGAGGTATTCAAATACCGTGCGCCGCTGAAAGAGAAACTTCGCTTCATTAAGTATAAAAAGAATTACGCTGCGAATTATTTTTCGCATTTAGGAATTGGCGATACGTTGAACTATACTTCTGCTGTTGATCTTCTGGTCATCGGTAGCGATGAGGTGTTCAACTGTGTGCAGAACAACCCTAACGTAGGCTTCTCGCCGGAATTGTTTGGGGTAGGCAATCAGGCAAAGCGTGCCATCAGCTATGCGGCATCCTTTGGAAATACTACCCTTGCCAAGCTAGAAAAGTATGGTGTCAGCGAGGAGGTAGGAAAATGGCTAAACGCGCTGGATGCGGTATCCGTTCGCGATGCCAATTCTGGTTCAGTGGTAGAAGGTTTGACGAGCAGATCGCCTCTCTATCACCTTGATCCTGCGCTGGCATACGATTACATGGGCAGTTGTAAGCAAATACCGGCTACTGTCCCTGAGTCGAACTATATGATCCTGTACGGCTATTCCGGGCGTTTCAGCAGAGATGAATGTGAAGCAGTGCGCGCCTATGCTGATGCACATGACCTAAAGGTATTCTGCATTGGTGGCGTGCAGGATTGTTGTGACAGATTCATTGACTGTTCTCCATTTGAGGTGTTGGCATACTTCAAAAATGCTAAGGCAGTGGTAACAGACACATTCCACGGAACAATTTTCTCAGTGATTACTCATCGACAGTTTGCTACCATTGTTCGTTCCTCTGGTTATGGCAATGCGGAAAAGTTGCCTGATCTGTTGCAACGACTTGGGTTGAACGACAGGATTCTCACAAGTATGACGAACCTGGGAACGATGCTCAAAGCGCCGATAGATTATGACCCTGTGGATTCATTCATTACTGGTGAGCGAAAGCGCACGTACGATTATCTGCGTAAGGAAATTGAGGCATGTACGCTGAATTGATGATCTGCCAGAATATCATTGAAGAGTTGAATAAGTACGAAGGTGTAAAGGTGACCTCACCACGGATGTTCAGACTGTCCCTTCGAGAAAATGTGCCACAAATGAACTCAAGTAACTGAAAATTGTTCAGATGAATTGATAAGAGGATAAGATAGATATGGAACAGAAAAAAATATCTGTTGCGATGATTGCGAACAACCTAGAAGTAAATGGAATCAGTTCTGTAATAATTAATTATTGCAGTCATCTCAATTTGGGTAAATTCATGATTACCATCCTTGTAGGTGCGGCTGTTACCGAGATAAATAGGAAAAAGTGTGAGGAGTTGGGGATAGAAGTAGTAGAGCTTCCGCACCGTAAAACAAATACACTTGCTTTCTATAGGGAGTTGAACAGTGAATTAAAAAAGAAACGCTATGACATCGCTCATGTGCATGGTAGTCATGCTGCGATTGCAGTGGAGTTATTTCTGGCTTGGATTAACGGCATAAAGGTGCGAATCGCTCATAGTCACAACACAACTTGTACAAACATGAAAGTGCACAAGTTGATGCTACCGCTATTCAATTGTTTATATACGAACGGATTTGCTTGTGGTGAAGAGGCAGGCCTATGGCTTTTTGGCAAAAGAAAGTTTAATGTGGTGCCTAATGGATTTTACACTGAGAAGTTTAGCTTCAATAGCAGTGTTCGAAATGAAATGCGCAGGGAATTAGGTTTGGCGGGTAAGTATGTTTTAGGTCACATCGGTCGCTTTAATGATCAGAAGAATCACCGATTTTTGCTAAAAGTTTTTGAGAGTGTTGCTAAGAAGAGAGAGGATTCTGTCCTTCTTCTGATAGGAAAAGGTCCGGATTTTGAAGCAATCAAAGGAATTATCGCACAGCATCCATATAAAGAAAGAATTATTGTATACGGTGAATCACCAACACCAGAACGGATGTATATGGCGATGGATGTGTTTGTTTTTCCATCAAAGTTTGAAGGGTTACCTGTAACCTTGCTTGAAGCACAAATTGGGGGACTTCCTTGTGTAATATCAGATGTTATCACGCAAGAAGCGATTCTGGGAGATCGTGTAAAGAGTCTTTCTTTGAATAAGAACGCAGCCCATTGGGCTAATGAGATTAATTCTTTAAAGCCGCAAGATAGAGAGCAGTTTTACAGTGATTTTCGAGTACAAATTGAGAATTATGGAATAACAGACTGTGCCCTAAAACTTGAGCAGAAATATATCTCATTACTTGGTTTAAGGAAAAATTGACATTATGTGGATTTTGCTTTAGGTCGCAGAACAACTGAAGTAAGGCTTCCTGGTAAAGATGAATGCTCAATCCCTATTATCGAGTTGGCTTCGTTATTTTTATCTTTTGCGCCATGTTTGACATTGAAGCTGTCGAGGTGAACTGAATGTCTTTATTTGAGGAAATGGTATATAACAGAAAGGATTTGCAAATGGGGAAAAGCGAAATTAAGGTGTCTGTGATTGTTCCTATATACAATGTAGAGAAGTTTTTAAGTAAGTGCATCGAAACTATTATCAATCAATCATATAAAAATCTTGAGATTATTTTGGTAGATGACGGCTCCCCGGATCGCTCTGGTGAAATTTGTGATGAATATGCTGCAAAGGACAAGCGAATCAAGGTGATCCATCAGAAGAATTCTGGAGTCAGTTCTGCTAGAAATGCAGGAATTAACGCTGCCACAGGCGACTATGTATGCTTTGCTGATGGTGACGATTACCTTATGCCTGATTATGTTGAATATTTAATGGACTTGGCAGTTCGAAACGATGCAGATATTTCGTTGACGACAGATATGTTTAGTAATTATCAGCTGAATCAAGTAAAAAAATGACAAAATCCGGATTTACTCGGGTGAAGACGCAACTGCTGGAATTCTCTGCTACAATATCCCAATAGGTGTGTATTGTAAAATTTTTAAGAGAATTTTTCTTGGTGATAAGATTAGATTTTTACCAAATCTATATATCGGAGAAGGCTTTAACTTTAACACAGCCGCTTTTCAGCGGGCAAATAGGGTGGTCGTGGGTCATAGAAGAATCTATTTCTATCGCAAGGACAATCCGACCAGTGCAACGACAAAGTTTTCCATTGATAAATGGATCAATGGATTGATGGCAATAGACGTAATCAAGAATGATTTTATTATCAAATCTCAGAAACTGGACAGTGCATGGAAGTTTGCCAATTGGCGCACGCACTCCGATGTTTATGACCTCATGGTTCTCGCTTCGGTAGAGAAAAAATATCCTGATATGTATAAAAAGTGCCTGCGTGTAACTAGAACACAGGCTCTATACTCACTTAAAGTTCCAACTTCAATGAGAGAAAGAATGAGGGCTATGATTATGATGATCTGCCCAAGACTGATTCCTGTACTAATGCTTTTGAGAAGACTAAAATATCATGTCGACGTAGAGAACTGAAATTGTGGAGAAGTCAGCTATTGAGGGAAAAGGGAGATTATCCACTGTTTTTGTTACATGCGTGTGTGTCAACAAGGGTGAAAAAGGAGTCAGTGCATGAAAAAGAGAGTTCTTTACATTATATATACGCTTAATGCTGGGGGTATTGAGACATTAGGAGTGAATATTTTCAAGAATTTAAACAAGGAGCGTTTCGAAGTTGACTTCCTTGTTATGAAAGTACCAGAAAAGGAACAATTCTATGATAAAGAGATTTTGAGAATGGGTGGGCGTATTATTCCTGTAGGAAACTGCAGAAGTAATAAGATTATTAAGTATTTTACTTATGAAATGGATATTTTTCGCACTATAAAGAATGGCAACTATGATGTAGTACACATTAATTCGGGTGACGTACACTCGCTGCCCGAATTAATGTCAGCAAAATTGTGTGGTATAAAGAACATCCTCGTTCATTCGCACAATAGTCTGCTATTTGGGTCTGCAAAGTTCTATCGTATTAGGTACGCGCTGCAGGGGATTTTTAGAAAAATGTCCCCGCTGTTGGCGAATCATTTACTGACATGTTCCAATTTGGCTGCCAAGTGGTCCTATTCTAAGAAGGCGATCAACAACAAGTCGGTTATACAAATTAACAATGGTGTTCATAGCAGTGAGTATAGGTTTGATCAGTCTAAACGCGCAAACTTCAGAAAAAAGCTCGAGCTAAAGGATGAACTACTCATTGGACATATTGGACGTATGAATGTTCAAAAGAACCATCATTTTTTGTTGCAGGTCTTTTATGAAATTCATAGGATAAATCCTGACGCCAAATTGATTCTGTGCGGTATAGGAGAATTGGAAAATGAACTGCGTGCTCAGGCAGAAACATTTGGATTGAAAGACAGTGTAATCTTCTATGGTGTGACTAATGAAATCCCTGCCGTATTGAGTGCTATTGATGCTTTTGTGTTTCCGTCACTCTTCGAAGGACTTCCTGTTGTTGGAATTGAGGCTCAGGCATCGGGTGTTCCTGTTTTTGCTTCGGATACGATTACACCTGATGTAGCTGTTACTCCGTGTTGGCATACATTGTCGTTGAAGGACTCGCCAAAGGCATGGGCTGAAACAATATTGGAATTAACTAAACAATCAAAGCGCATTGAGACGGGTAAAATGATTGGCGATGCTGGTTTTGATATTGTTAATACGACCAAATTGCTTGAGCAACTGTACGAAACACCGTAATGTACTTATGGTATATAACGCGACGGTCATGTGAAGGAGGAAGAAATGTATAACATTAAAATATACAGGAGCAGAGCATTACTATTCTTCCTGTTATTTCCATATATATATCCGATAGGATTGGATGCCATTCCAGTTTTCAAGATCCTCTTTATTATTTGGGGTCTGGTATCAATGGTTTGCGTTGTTTACCTCTATTTTTTTCGTGGTTTCGTTGTTAGGCTATACCCTGCATTAATCATAGTTTTTCATTTTTTTCTCCTGATTATAACGTTATATATTAATGGAGATATTCCAGCGGGTTTAAAGAAATTATTTCTTTTTCCTTGTGCAGTCTTGTTATGTGATTTATGGTGCAGGAAAAATCCGAAGTTGCTGTTGAAGACAATGCTTGATGTTTTCTTTTTTGAGCAAATATTCAACTTGCTGTTTTGGAATGTTAAAATTTTTGAAAATGACCAGTTCTTGTTAGGTATTCGAACCGATTTCCCCATCGTTGGTTTTTTGACTATCTATGTAGCATTGTTGTGTAGATATTTGAAGATTGGGGGTACAAAATATAAGGCATACATTGCAATTGTTGCTTCTATATTAAGTATCTTTCTTGCATGGGTCTCTACGGGAATTGTTGCGTTGCTTCTTCTGTTTGCGTTGTTGGTCATGATTAGGTTCAGATGGTTTGAAAGGCTTCTGAATTTCTGTGATAATACAAAGCTCATACCTTTAGGTATTTTTTTGAATTATGGATTTGTGTTTTCCAGTACGTCAAATATCTTTTCCGGCTTTATTACCTCCTTCTTGGGTGAGTCTACGGATTTAAACGGTCGTGGTATTATTTGGAAACTCACTCTGAGGGCTGTTGCTGAGTCTCCATGGCTAGGATATGGAGTTTATGGGATTTATATTGAGATGCCTGAGTGGTGGGGGGTATCATATAACTATGTTCATACACAGTCACTGCAGTTACTAATTGATGGAGGTATTGTCGCACTTGTGTGCTTCTTGTTGATTCTGATAGTAATTGGTAAAGAAATTAACCGCGGTCAAGACTATTTCATTAAGAAGCTATCAACAATTGTGCTTTTTGCTTGTATGATAATGATGATTCCAGAGGTAATTACCAACTATTGTTGGTCCTTTGTTCTTTTAACTCTGTTAGCTGATAGCAAAGTGTTCGCACAACTTAGAGAAGAATAATACTACATGGAGGATAAAATGGATAAGATATTGACGATTTCTGTTGCTGCGTATAACGTAGGCAAGTATCTCGAAAAGCTTTGCGACTCTGTCATTCGAAGTGGCTGTTTGGATGACGTTGAGGTACTTATTATTGATGATGGTTCGAAGGATGATACTGCTGATATCGCTAAGCGCTTTGAAGCGATGTACCCTGAATCTATACAATACGTAGAAAAAGAAAATGGGGGGCATGGCTCTACCATAAACAAAGGTATAGAATTGGCAACCGGAAAGTATTTCAAGGTACTTGACGGCGATGATTGGATGGATTCTAAAGGGTTAATGCAAGTCATTACTGATATGAGGCATTTAGACTGTGATTTAGTGGTGACAAATCGTAAACGTGTATACGAAAACAGCGGAAAAGAACATGTAGATCGCCTTGAAGGTATTACAAGTGGACAAGTTTTCCTGATTGAGGATGTTTGTACTGAAATGGGGAGATTGCTGTTCCATAGCGTTTTTGTTAAGACTTCAATCCTGAAGCAACAGGATATTCATATTGATGAGCATCATTTCTATGTTGATAATGAGATCTTGTGGTATCCGTTCCCTTATACCGAGACAATTATTTACTTTGATACGGTCGTTTACTGTTATCGTCTTGGCCTTGCTGATCAATCTGTGAATGTTGGTGTAGTGGCAAAGAGAATTGATCAGCATGAGTTTGTCAATAAGCAGGTGCTCGAATTCTATAGCAAGTGGTACGGTAAAATGACCCCAAACAAAAATATATATTTTGATAAAGTTATTGCAGATAACATTGCTTGGCACTATGAGGCATTGTTGTTATTGCCTTTTAGCATTACAAATTATCGTAGAGTTTTCGAATATGGGAAATATGTACGCCTAGTAGCACCGAAAGCTGCAAAGTGCATAACGTATAAGGCTGCAAAAATGGTTTTCCAAAATGCAATTCTGTTCTATCCGTTTGCTTGGCTACAGAAAGGCAAAATCCGGAGGGGCGTATGATTAAAAATAAGCAGGATTTGAGAGATTACCTGTACTGGGACCGAATTGCGTTAGGCAAAGGGAAGGCGCCTAAGCTAGTTGGCGACTATATCTACAAATTCCAAATTGCGTTGCGTAAGTGTGAATACTATAGAAATACAGGAATAAAAAACCCCTTTAGTGTATTTTATGCATTCCAATATAAGAGACTTTCAGTAAAGTTGGGTTTTACTATTCCTCTGAATGTATTCGATAAAGGTCTAAGTATTGCGCATTATGGTACTATTGTAGTGCATCCTGCAGCACATGTCGGGAGAAACTGTCGTATTCATGAAGGTGTAACAATAGGGGCTACTAATGGTATGGCTCAAGCTGCTGAGATAGGAGATAATGTCTTTTTGGCTAGTGGAGCAAAGATCATTGGCGGAATCAGTATTGCCTCGGATGTTGCTGTGGGTGCTAACGCAGTGGTGGTTAAAGATATATCGGAATCTGGAACTACTTGGGGAGGCGTGCCTGCTCACAAAATTAGTAACCACAATTCACGTGGTAACTTGAACGCAAATTTGTTTAACTAATAATAAATGTTGTGATGATTTATTTGGAGTAGCATTGGGGTCATACCCCAATGCTTCAAATTACTTTAGAAGCTCTAAATCTATATTGCAATAACTGAAGAATGGAGGGAAGCAAATGAATTATGATTATCTTGTTGTTGGTGCGGGGTTATTTGGAAGTGTATTTGCATATGAAGCATCAAAACGGGGGAAAAAGGTAAAAGTAATTGATAAGCGTGACCATATAGCTGGAAACATATATACAGAACAAATTGAGGGTATTAATGTCCATAAATATGGAGCGCATATTTTTCATACAAATGATAAGGAAATCTGGGATTATGTAAATCAATTTGCAGAATTCAATCGCTATACAAATAGTCCTATAGCTAATTATAATGATGAAATTTATAATATGCCCTTTAATATGAACACTTTTAATAAATTATGGGGCGTCGTTACACCAGAAGAGGCGAAAATTAGAATTGAAAAACAAAAAGTTGCAGCGGGAATTGATAAGCCAAAAAACTTAGAAGAACAGGCTATTTCATTAGTTGGAACAGATATATACGAAAAATTAGTAAAAGGTTATACGGAAAAACAATGGGGAAGGAAGGCGACTGAGTTGCCTGCTTTTATTATTAAGAGGCTTCCAGTTCGTTTTACTTACGATAACAACTACTTTAATGATCGATATCAAGGAATTCCTATTGGAGGATATACTCAGATTGTAGAAAAAATGTTGGAAAGTTCATTAATTGATGTTGAGTTGGAAAAAGACTTTTTTGAAAATAAAGAGGAGTATCTAAGGGTTTTTCCAAAAGTCATATATACAGGAATGATTGATCAGTTTTATGAATATAAATTTGGTACTTTGGAATATAGAAGTTTACATTTCGAGAGTAGTATACTGGATCAAGGAAATTATCAAGGAAATGCAGTAGTAAATTATACTGATGCTGAAACACCATATACTCGTATAATTGAACATAAACATTTTGAGTTTGGTAATCAGCCTAAAACAATTATCACCAAAGAGTACCCATGTGCCTGGCAAAAAGGTGATGAACCTTATTACCCAATGAACGATAAAAAAAATAATGAAATTTACAATAAGTACCGTGAATTAGCAGAAACAACACCCAATATAATCTTCGGTGGAAGACTTGGAATGTATAAATATTACGATATGCATCAAGTGATTGCTGCTGCATTATCTGTAGTAAATCATGAGTTTAATATAAAGTAGAAAAGGGTAATTAAATGAGTCTCGCCAAGAATTATATTTATAATATGATTTACCAGATTTTCACTCTTATAATGCCACTAATAACTGTTCCGTATATTTCTAGGGTATTAGGAAGTAATGGAGTGGGTATTAATGCTTATACTTATTCCATTATCCAATACTTTATATTATTTGGAACAATTGGAATTTCCCTATATGGTAATCGTGTAATTGCTTATGTAAGGGATAATAAGATGGAATTGAGCAGAACGTTTTGGGGAATATTCTATTTAAAATGTATAACAACTTTTTTTGCATTATTAATCTTTCTAATATTTTTATACTTTTCGAAGGAATATCAGAATATATTCCTTCTTCAGTCACTGTATTTAATTTCTGCAACTCTAGATATTTCATGGCTATTTATGGGTCTAGAAGATTTTAAAAAGACAGTTGTCCGAAATTTATTATTAAAGGTTTTAGGGGTTATTTGTGTATTTACTTTTGTTAAGAGCGCCTCAGATTTATGGAAGTACATTCTTATTCTAGCTTTAGCCCAACTAATAGGGCAATTAACAATGTGGCTTTATTTACCCCAAACTGTAAATAGAATTAAAGTGAGATGGAACGATGTAAAAAAGCATTTTATGCCATCTTTATATTTATTTGTACCTCAAATAGCAGTTCAAGTTTATGTAGTCTTAAATAAAACAATGCTGGGTAGCATATCAAACACAACCGAAGTTGGTTACTTTGATAATTCTGAAAAAATTACAAAGATGGCTTTAGCAGTTGTTACTGCTATGGGAGTTGTGATGTTACCGAGGATTTCCAATACCTTTGCTAAAGGAGATATGAAAAAGGTAAAAGACTACCTCTATCAAACCTTTGAATTTGCATCATATCTATCTTTTCCAATGATGTTTGGTTTAGCTGGGATAGCAAATGAATTTACACCCTGGTTTTTTGGCCCTGGTTTTAGCAAAACGGGTATAATAATTGGTGTTATTAGTCCAATTATCGTTTTTATTGCTTGGAGTAATGTATTAGGACTACAGTATTTAATGCCTGTAGGCAAAGTAAAAGGGTACACTATTTCGGTATGTGCAGGTGCAGTAATTAATTTTATTTTAAACTTAATATTAATTAAGAATTATACATCTTTGGGTACGGCAATTGCAACTGTAGTTGCAGAGTTTGCAGTTACTGCAGTGCAATTATTTTGGATACGGAGAGATATTGAAATCCATAAATTATTTAACTCCACCTGGAAATATTTAATTTCAAGTTTAACAATGTATTGTTTTTTACGAATTATTGGCCGACTATTAAATGCAGGATTAATTACGACTATTATACAAGTTATTGTGGGATTTAGCATTTATATATTATTATTATTATTACTTAAGTCTAAGATAAATCAAAAGCTGTTGACCATTGGGTGGGGTATGGTTAGAGGAATTTTTAAGAATTAATATTTAATGAATTAGAATAAATGACAAAGTTCTTTTTAATAAAATGAAGAATTAAAACAACCACCAATTTATTGAGGACTTTAAAAGAAGATTCCACTGGTTACTAGGGCGCACCCTTCTGTTTGATAAGTATCTAAAAAGCTGAAGGAACAGGAATGTCTCTCCTCATTAAATTAAGAAATCACACCACATTATTCAGTTTATTTAAGTTAATAATATTTCTCGGAAATCAAAAATAAAAACGCTGGTTCTAAAAAGCTAGAATAAATGACTTTTTAGAACCAGCGCCTACTAACTAGGAACCTATTGTTCTTTTATTGAAAATTGGAAGATATAATCTCATCAATTTTTTTCTGATCAATCACTAACTGATAGTTATGTGCTTTTAAGATATCATCATATAGTTTTTTACCTTCACCGGGTATTTGGTGGTACGTTAGTTGTGTATTAGGATCGAAATCTTTAGCGGCAAATCCAAGACTCAGCATATCTGATGTTGACATATTAGTAGCAATGATAAAGTTAGGAATAGACTTTACTAAAGAAGGCAATTTAGTAATGTTACTAGGATCCAAAGCTTTTTTGGCGATTCCTTTTAACGCTTCCTCTTGTAGTTGCTGACGGCCATATTCTCCGTTTTTAAGGGAGTAACGTTCATGGACTACTTCTGTAACCATCTTCCCATCAAAAGAATGTGCACCTGCACTAATGATTTTTCCGGTATTTTCACCATACCAAGGATGTGTTAACTTTACTTCGAATGGAACATTCATATCAATGCCACCCACTGCATCTACCATCGCTTGGAAACCGCTGTAATTCGTTTCTACATAATAGTTAATGGGAACACCCGTTAATTCTCCTATAGCTTTAACTGCTGCTTCTACGCCTTTCTGTGCTCCCTTTGTTGCTTGCATAATATACTGAACGCTTGTTATTTTTGTATATCCATATCCATCTAAATGGACACGGGTATCCCGTGGAATACTAATGGCATTGTACTTGTGCTTGTTTAGATCAACGTGAACAAGGACCATGGAGTCGGAATGGCCAATATTTTCACCTTTTCTTTCATCAGAACCAATAAGTAGTATATTAAATATAGGTTCTTTTATTTTATCAACATTCATCGTAGAATCTTTATCATTTGTTTTTCCTGTTGAAACTATAGGTACTGATGTGAAATGGTTTTTAGGCTGTAATTGGTAGTATTCATATCCAAAGGCAACCAGCCCAATTACAAAAATCCCTAATATACAATAACCGAAGATTTTCCACTTTCGACTTTTCTTTTTCTTTTTATCCATCTGTTCCTCCATAGTTGTAACGGTATGGACATATCTTAATATTTTTGGATAGTATCTTCAATAAATTCATTATAAATATGACGAATTCTATTAAATAATGTTTCAGGAAAAATAGGAAAATGTTATTAAAAAGGAAAAAATATATAGTGTAGGAAGGTATCCTGTTACAACGAATTTTAGATGTATTAGTTGATTAATTTTTCCCAATATCATAAGTAATGATTTTTTACTTGTATAGTGTTTTTTTACTATTAATAATTAGAAAATGTTGGTATAATGTGAGTAGATAGACATAGTTCGTACGAAAGGGCAAAGCCATTGAAAGATGGTGGCGCAAAACTACAGGGGCTAAGGTCATAATGACTACGTCAGCCAGTTACCGAATATGATCACCTTCCTGCGAATTATGAACTCAATAATAGGAGGGCTATTTATGTTAATTTTCGTTGGAGGCTTACTAATGGGTTCTTTTACTATGCTATTCATTATGAGTTTAATGGTGGCAGCCAAAAGGGGAGACCAACAAATAGAAGCATACTATCAAGAGAAAGCATACTAAAGATTGATATAATAGCTAAAGGAGAGCCGCTTGAGCTCTCCTTTTCCAATTTTTCATGTATATCTAAACTAGTAAACTCATGATTAATTTCACCCAACCGAAAAACGCCAGCCACAACGGAACACTGAGAGATGTACCCCAAAATAAACCAACTAAAAGATTCCCCTGCTTATCCATATCATCCACCCCTATTAGTAGATATAGCCAATTCTTATGTTTTTCAATTGTGTTTAGATAACTATAAGAGAAAACGCTTACAAAAGCAATGGGAGGGAATATCCAATTTAAACAATACGTAAATAGGACTAATGTTCGCCATTTGTACAGTATTTTTATCGATTCATAGCAAGATCAAAGCTTTCTATAAAGTGCTGTCACCGCTCGAAATATTTTGGTAAATGAAGACGGCCAAGGGGTGCTTTTCTAGTTTTGTAGATATTGTCACAGGCTGGATATGGTGCCTGTCACCACTCGAATTTTGTCGAAGAATGATAGGCCTTTATGTGGATTAATGGGTTTTGGTGCCAGCCCCCACCCGAATTAACAAAGGAGTTGCCCATCGAAGCAAAGTCTGGCGAATTTGAACGTGTAGCTTTCGATAGTGTTGTCGAGGTGAAGGTTGGTAGTTAACAGTTAACTTGACCGGGTGCCTGTAACACCACTCAAGCCATATGGGCGATCCTTTTGAGATTAAAAGAGATAGAAATTAATCATACTACTAAACTAGAAATTGATATAATGGAACAAATAGGAAGATTTGCAATAGTGGTTTGTAATGGAAGGGCAAGGCTCTCTGAGTTGCCTAAACATGGTGAAACTAAAATTGTTACGCATCAGGACAAAGTAAAAAGGGTGAAATGATGAAGGCGAAGATTTTTAAGATATTGAAAGAGTTGTTGAAGATATCAGGTGTATATTTATTATGTTCTGTAACTGGTGGAGTTTTATCCTCTATATTTGATGAAATTCATGAAATAATAATGAGTATTTCTTCTTTAATATTTACATCATATTTTATTTTAAAAATATTACCTGTATTTACTTGGTGGAATGATAAGACTGAGATTAGCAGGTTAAAAAAAGAATTAGCAACTAGAGAAATAAAATCATTGTATATGTGGTCTGGCAGTGATGGTTTTGAATATTCTTTCTTCTATGAAATGTTAAAGGATGATGCACAACATGATGCATTTACCAATTTAAAATTAATAAAAACGAAAATAAAAAACAAAATAGGATCAAATAAAAGTGATTATTATTTGTTGAAAAATTATATAGAGGCTAAGGAGAAAAATAGTCTATTAGAAAAGTATTATACTATTATTTTTGGATTAATTGTTGCATTATTAACAACTGGCCTTTCAAAACTAATGACATCAAGTGAAGGTATTACCTTTATTTCAGATATCTTACTAAATACAAAGAAGCATAAGCCAGTTGAAAATTTCCAAATTGTTATTAATATTTTTAATGGTTTTATTTTTATAACCTCATTATTAATCTTTTCAATTAGTGAATTCACAAGGGAAAAACGTAAATTGGAGCTTTTCAAAGGTATAATTGAAACAATTATTTTTGAAAAAGAAAATAGCTGAGTTCTGCCAGTTCTCTGGATAACACAGGATGAATGGTTTTAGACCATCATTTGGTGCCTTTTTTAACTCCAGTGCCTGTCACCACCCGATTATGTCGAGAATGATATACCTTAATGTGGATTTTTAGTGATTGAATGAAGTTGTAACTGAATATTTTTGGGGTGCTGAATGGTTGTTGCGTATCATCCGTTTAGGGAGAAAGGGATAATCCGAACCGTCAGGGAAAAATGTGATTCTCAAATGAGTGAGGGGAGGGTTCTGGTAACTTTGTAAGGAATATCTATAAGCCATAGACCGCCCCTATGGTTTCTTAGTAATCAATGTAATATTTAGTTAAACCTATTGGTCATGTATGGTTTGATAAGTGTAAATCTGATAGAGAAGTTTAGCGACTTTATTAAACTCCATAATTTATATTCTATGTTCGTTAATTTTACAATTACCCGTCTCAATTCTTCAGTTAGTAGCTTGTTTAATTGCTCATTCTGTTCAATACGTTCTTCGTTCTGTTCGATTAGTTTTGCTAATGCTAAGAATAAAAACCCGCTTATTAGGCTACTTAATGCGGTGAATAAGCTTGCAATTGCAGTAGTGTCGTTGTATGTATTAAATGCCACGATAAGACCAACAACCCCTACTACTAATATAAAGAAAGCTATAGATTTAATTAATTTGCTCATGATTTTCCCCTAACTGTCTATTTTTATTAATTATACAATACTATATGCTTATTTTATACGGGTAGGAAGAAATACAGTGATATCAGTGCCTGGTCACGATTCTGTCGCCACCCGAATTTTCTCGACAATCTTTTGGCAGATTTCGCGGCAAGGATTCCCGTGCCTGTCACCGCCCTAATCTTTGTATCGTTGTCCAACATTTTTCCTAGTATATCTGTAAAGGTAGAAGGAGGAACTTCTAGGATCCTCGCTAGTTTCATCTTGTGTTTTCTGTTTCTCCATACGTAACCTTACGATTAATTTCCCAATGTAATTTCTCCTTTTTAAGACCATTATCGATTGTTTCCCTTAGAAAGCATGGTTTAGTTCAGAGGCTTTTCTTAATTTCTGTAATGCCCCTATCTTCCATTGCTTCACGGCTGAAACAGACACGTTTTCTTGAACCGCCAAATCCTTTGTGGTTTGATCATGAAGGATGACACCCATCACCCATTTGGTTTCTTTTTCTGTCAGTCCATGGCAATAAGAAAGCAGGATCTCAGCATCAAAAGGGGTGTCCGGATTGTGGTCCTGTACGGTTTCCCAATACTCTTCTTTTGGATAAGTGAGCATGGTCTCATCCTTATTCTTTTGGTTCAGTTCCATTAGGAGTTTCCCTTTTATATAGGTGTATGCATAGTTGGTGAAGCTTCCCTTTTCTGGGTTAAAGCGCTTGTCTGCCTCCCAAAGGCCAATTAATGCTGTTTGATAGAATTCCTCCAGGTTGCGGTAAAGATGAAGAGAGTGCATGATTTTATGAATCATAGGGTTATACTGCTCGACTAATTGATTAAAGCTATCCATTGCTGGATCCTTTCGGGACAGCATGCTACCGGTTTATTCCTAGGTAGCTTAAAGATATCGAGAATAAAGGATTTAATCGAATGAAGCTTCTTCATTTTTGAAACGGAAAAGGGGAGGAAAAGAGTCATTTTTGGCATCAAAAAACAAATTTCAAGCTGCTTTTTGCTATTTTGGGCAGATTTTATATGGATTTGTGGAGGAGACCAGGGGGACGGTTCTGGTGGCTTTTACTCTTTGAGAGATGTTATACCAAATCCATGGGTTGCTTTCTCTGTAGATACTGGCAACTCTCGACAATTTTTTTGCTGTTTTTCCGTAAGAAGCAAATGATAGCAAGTACTCATACATCTACTAACTAAACGTTTGTTTACTATCGGATTAGGGGGAAGGAAAGGGAAAGAAGTCGACTAGTGAGAAATAACTACTATGTTGTTGAATAAGAAGGAAACCCGCGGTAGGATGTTCGACAATTTTTTTTTGCGCTTGATGTGCTGAAAATTGCCCTATCATGGAGTTTGTGCTCGTTTTAATTAATCGATTAATTAGTATAGTTAATAGGGAAAATGTGTGAATATTGACGAAAGGGGCGGTTCTCCTGGTTGGGGAAAACCAGAAGAACCGTCCCTATGGTAGTTTATTCTGTTTCGTCTTCGCTGTCTAAGAAGGTATCGAAATCGATATTCTCGGTTGCTTTTTTGACTAGGTACTCTGGTGTTACTTCTAGGACAATGGATAGCTTAACAATGGTTGTGAGGGAGGGACTTTTTAAGTTTCTTTCCATTTCACTTATGTAGGAACGATCCAGTTCACTTCCAAGTGCCACTTCCTCTTGGGATAGCCCACGTTCTTTTCTAATCGTTTTTAACGCTTCACCAATATAAATGATCTTATCATCTTTCAAAGGAAAATCTCCTTTTTAAGACCATTACATAATTAGTGCTATATTTACTCCACGGGCTATAGCCTACAAAACATAAATAAATGGGGACAGTCCCCCGGCGCTTTAGCGCAGCGGGGGACTGTCCCTCCCTTTATACGTCTGAATTTTCCAGTTGTGCGATGAGTTCAGATGCTTTGATTCCTAGCTGTGAGGCAATGATGAAGATGGTTCCAAGGCTTGGTTCTTGGATGTTTCTTTCTAGTTTACTCACATAGGAAATGCTGAGCGAACAATCTGAAGCAAAGTCTTGCTGAGTGATGGCCATTGCCTTTCGATACTTTTTTAGTAATTTTCCAAAATATTTTCTTCTATGCTTCATTTTTATTGCCCCCATTAAAATATCTTGCTCTTTATTATATTTAATCCATCTTTACGATTGTTATATCAGGATAGTAAAAACTCAATATGGTATAAGTTGGTAGTTGGTGTGTTAGCCTTGCTTTTTATGCCAAGTGTCAAAGTTGTATTTGCCATTTTTCAGTTTGGTTAATTGATGTGGTTTTTTCGGTTCGTGGTGAAAGGTCATGGGGTTATGGGTGTTGCCTCTATCTTTTGATAGCTTCCATAGTTGTAGGGCGGTCTGCATTCTGCTATTAAAGGAATGTAATCTTAAATCAACAATGATAGAAATACCATTACTTAGTTCTACTTCCGTCTTGTAGCCAATCCTTTTCGTTTTAACAATATGCTGAGGGTTAAACCAGATACAATCATCTTTTTGCGTGGAGCTAATTGGGAACAAACATACATCTTGATAAGGATTCACGATTACTGGGCATAATCGGATGTCACCAAGAATGTCTTTGGCCCCTATATAGGCACCGTTTAGGTTATAACTTATGTATTTTAATGTATCGTCCATTAGTTGGATGGGTGTTCTTTCTACTAATAGAGACTCGCGGCCGATCATTACGCGGGAACAAAGTCTGCCGTTTGCGTCATATTCTCCTACCATCATAATAATATTCCGATCAATAAGATAAAACGTTTGAAATGTCATTCATGTCTCCCCTTATTACGTTTTTTCGGAGGTATTACTCTTTAAGTCACCTTAATGTAGACAGTAAGTCTCCTTTCTCTAAAGCTAGCTTGTCGTCCTATCATTTCGTCCGTTAAAGTGAAAGTTGAGAATCAATCCTCTCCACTCTATTGAACACTATTTTAGAAAAATATAAAACGGACAATAGTAATTAAAAATAGCTTTTTTTCAACCTTTATTGACAAAATTGTGAATTTTTTACTTTTATAGGTTGGTGTGCTAACTTGCTTAGCTTTTCATGTAATTTTCCAATTCAATTAGTGACCAATGTTTTTCAGGTGAGTGTTGAGGCGTTAAATCATTAAAATCCTCGAAGAATTTATTCTTTAAGATTCCGTAATAGTAAGCGATCGGGTTTTTCAGCGATTTTGTGGTTTTGAGCTTCCTGATCATCTGCTTAAAGGCATGAATGGCTGTGTGAAGGACCTTTTCATGGTCTGTTTTCGAATACAATCGATAGGCACAAATAGAGGTCATCTTCCAGTACTCCTCGATGACTTTAGCTTCTGGAAAGAAATATTGAACCAGCTGCGTAAATGGCTTTGGTACACTGTCAATGGTGAATGTATGATCCAATGATGGTTGTTGATCACATTTACGTTCTTTTATCTCTTTATTAGTTTCAGAAAGATTAATAGTTTCTTTATGGTGGTTCATGTGTTGCGGTTTTGGTGGTTCATTTGAAGGATAACGATTAAATACGTAAAGGTTGCTGGATTGCGAGCCATTTTTTCGCTCGGTTTCATAGACGGTAATAATGCCTAACTGAATGGCTCTTTGAATCATGCGTTTAAAGGTAGATCGGGAGATTCCGTGATTGTGGTATTCCTCATGGATTGCTTTTAAGACGGTCCCAATTTTCGCATGAGAGACGCCAGGTATTTTCGCAGAAAAACGGATCAGCCTTTTTAAACCGATTAGTTCCCCTCTTGAAAATTTCTGTTTTGTATCTAAGAGCCACATCTCAATATGATGATTAAATTCCTTAAGACTTTCAAACTGTGAATACTGTTCGTACTGATCCATAGAGGTAGATTTTAGATTCTTCATCCCGTGACAACCTTTCGCTGGTCTATTGTAAGCCTGTTGGCAAGTCCTACAATAAAGGCTTTGGAAAGAAGATTCGAATGCCGCTATTTCAAGTTAGAAGCCATTTTCGTCGTTTATGTGCCTATTTTGGCTTCTAAAGTGATTTAAAAGTGCGCTTTTGTCATTTATGTAGGGATTAATAGCGATTTTAGGGTAGAAACAAGTTTAGGGACAGTCCCCCGTCGCTTTACAGCGACGGGGGACTGTCCCTAAGACGATTCTGGTGGCACTTTACACTTGTGGGTTTAGAATAAACCCAAAGGGAGTATACAACTCGATGCTGTATATAAGATGTTTATGGTGTTCAAAGCACCGACTGAATATTGTTGGGTGGTGGATTGTTGTGCTTCTTTCCGTTTGTATGGGGAAAGGAGGTGATAATCATGGAAACATTTCTTGAAATTCTACGAGAAGTTTATAAAAGGAAGAATTTAAATAATCGCCAATAGTCGACATTCTTTTTAAGGATTTCAAGGCGAGAAAACAGTGTTTGCTAAGGCTCTCTCTTCTATTAATCAATCGTTTGTTTAGTATCGAATATGGGTGGATGATACAGGATTATGTCGGTTGAGGAGAAAAGACAGGGATTTAGGGGAAGTGTAGGGGAATTTTGCTGATCGATTATCGACATTGTTTTTAGGGGATTGTGCTTAGGAATATGTATAGGGGGCCGTTTGTTGAACTTTTAATTAATCGTTTAGATGGTATCGCAGATCATGAAAATTGAAAAGATTTGTTGGATGATGGGATATGGAGGAGGGGAAGGGCTTCTTATTTTGTGCTTCAAGCTGTGGGATTTGGACCTTCCTGTGGCTTTTTTCAGTAATTTTAGATGCATACAGAACATATGTTTGTATATAATATTATTGAGGTGATGATGATGGCGATACGTGATCGAGGAATAGTAAAATGGCAGGCAGCTTTTCAATTGCCGGAACTAGCGAAGACTCAGCGGAATTTTTGGCGTGATACGGAACGGACTAGGAAGCCAATCATAGACGAGCATGAAGCGGAAGAGTTTGACTTGCGAATAGCTTATGCCATGGAATACGGCCATGCAGTGAAGGTTGCGATTTGGCATGACGGATTTACTCATGAGGTAACTGGCAGGGTGCATTACGTAGATCCATTAACCAAGGAGCTGCGCATAGAAGCAAAGTCTGGTGAATTTGAGCGTATAGCTTTTGATAGTGTTGTTGGGGTGAAGGTTGTTAGTTAATTTGGTGTGGTTCCTGCTACCTCTCAAGAAAACCGGGGGGCGGTTCTGGTGGCTTTAACTCTTTGAGGGATGTATAACATCTATGAGTTGTTATCTCTGTAGGTGCTGGCAATTCCCGACAATTTTTTTGCTGTATTTTTCGAAGGAAGCCAATGATAGCAAGTACTCAAGCATCTACTAACCAAACGTTTGTTTACTATCGGATTAAGGGGAAGCGAAGGGGAAAAAGTCGACTAGTGAGAAATAACTACTATGTTGTTGAATAAGAAGGAAACCCGAGGTAGGATAGTCGACAATTTTTTTGCGCTTTATGTGCTGAAAATAGCCCTATCATCGAGTTTATACTCGTTTTAATTAAACGATTAATTAGTATAGTTTATAGGGAAAATGCTTGAAAAATGACGAAAGGGACGGTTCTCCTGGTTGGAAAAACCAGGAGAACCGTCCCGGTGGTTTTAGCCCGAAGAGTTTTTTGTGAAATTAGGTGTCAGGCACGGCACTGAATAATTAGCTAAATTGTGACATAAAAAGTGTCAAATTTTGCACAGCTTGTCATTATGTGTTTTTAGGACTTAATCCCTATATTACAATGAAAGGGCACCCAATTTAGCAGGGAGTTGTTTGAAGGATACTATCTCCTGATTCTCTTTTATAAACATATTGTAATGGTGTAGTACTTTAACTTAGGGGGGACAGGTTCAGTCACTTTATTAAGTTCCTTTTCCTAAAAGAAGCTGCCAGTTCTCGTTCATCTTTTTCATGATTTCTGTTGTCATTCTTAAAGGGTAGGCGATCACCATGCCGTATTATTCTTTTCGTGAGGTTTGGACACCTTTGAGGTTTTTTCGCATTCGCTTTTTTATTGATAGCAATGATCATAGTTTCTGGATCAAAGTGGGGAAGAACCCGAGAAAGAGACTAACAAGATCATAGCTGAAAGGTTACTAATTAATTAGAAGGAGCTCTGTCAGCACAGGGTTCTTTTTCGTTTTTAGGAGGTCAATATAGAGCTTTGGTTTTACTATCCGGAATTCCTTTTAAAATAAAATAGAAATAAATAGTAAAAAAGGCTTATTTAGAATAAAATGAGAAAGATTATAATTTATGTAATTTTTTGAAAGAGGGAAAATAGATGTCGAGTATCCAACTAACGAGTAGTTCCCAGGTTTTAGAAGATCGTTCTGTTTTAGAGGCCATTGAACGGTCACTTGCGATGATAGAATTTGATACACACGGAAAGGTGTTATGGGCAAACCAGAATTTTGCTGCTACGATGGGTTACCATGTTACAGAAATGCCTGGCCTTCTACATAAGCAGTTTTGTACGGAGGAATTTGCACGCAGTAAGGAATATGAACAGTTTTGGAGCAACTTAAGAAGTGGGAAGAGTTTTCAGGAGAAAATTCAAAGGGTTACGAAATATGGAAGACTGATTTGGTTAGAGGCCACCTATTGCCCAGTAGTTGATGAGAGTGGAGAAGTCAGAGGTGTTGTAAAGATTGCCACGGATATTACGAAACGAGAGAATAACACCTTGGAAGTGGCCACTAAATTACAGCAGATGGCTGCGGAATTACTGAACCGAGCGGAGTCGGGGATTAAACGAAGCGAAGAAGTAGCCTCGGCGTCAGAAAAACTTGTTCATGAGTCTATTGAGAATTTAGAGATTCTTGAATCCTTGAAAGAACAAGCAACCTCTATCACCGATATTATTAAAACCATTCGTGGTATTGCTTCACAAACCAATCTATTAGCCTTAAATGCGACGATTCAAGCGGCACATGCAGGTGAGCACGGGCGTGGGTTCAATGTGGTAGCAAAGGAGATTCAAAAGTTGGCAGACCGGGTGGAGGATTCCATCCATGAGGTGAAATCTCATATCGAAGGGATTTCAAAAGAAATTAATCGAATTAATTCTGTGACGCTACGCTCAAAAGAAGGCATATCTAATAGTCAGAAACTGGTTGAACAAGCGATGGAAGAGTTTAGTGGAATTGGAACGGCTGCGCTACAACTTGATTCTCAAGCGAAGACGTTCAAAGACCTTCTTTTGTGATCGGTGCTTGTGTGGAACGGACTGTCGATACGAGTCGAACTATTTGTATTTCCAAATTTTATTAAAAACACTATAATTAGTTATATTATTAAGATTAATCTGATAAAGGCAAACCTACTGAAAAGTAGGGACGCAAAGTCACAGGTCTAAGGATAACTATGATGGCTGGGCTGCCGGGTTTATTCATTCAAAGGAGTCGATCTATTTGAAGATTAAATCCATCTTATGTTTCTTACGTAGACGTCATAAGTACAGTTATTACACCAGCAAATGTATCAGATGTGGAAAGACAAGTAGTAATAGTTACAATTAAAATGGAGCCTGGTGCTCTTTTTTTTGTGGTGGAAACCAGGGGGGCGGTTCTGGTGGCTTATGAGCCAGTAGAACCGTCCCCCTGGTTTTTATGATGCCTGTAAATAGGTACACAGTTCTTCGTAGGCACTATTAATCTGTTTAAATTTTTGATCCGATTTTAAATACACGTCTGGGTGGTATTTTTTCGCCAGTACTTTGTATTGCTTTTTAATGACGTTTAGATCTCTTTCGGTTGAGGGTAATTCGAGTATGGAAAGTAATTCTTGAATTTTGTTAGTCGTTCTTTCCGCCAAATAATCATTTGCATATTTATTTACCAAATCGACAGCCACGGACCATAATTTATCCGACTCTGCTTGTAAATTTGTCCCCCCAGCCACCTCAATGGCCTCTTTTCCATGACGGAAGATGACTTTTCTCTTAAGCAGCATATTAAAGACTAAAAGGCCGATCAAAAATTCAAAGGTCGTTTCCTGACTTTTTTGATCCATATTTAATCGTGCCTGCTCGTCTAAGATATAGTTGATGGTTCTGGCGAGGCTGATGTCACGGTAGGATTGTTGACTATAGAATTGACCGTTCTTTTCAATAACAGAGAATTTTTCATTATTAATGGTAAAGGAAGAAGGGACGATTCGATTATCGGGTGACTTTACTAGATTAATGGATAACTGTCCACTGGAGTTTTGTATTAAAAGACGACCGCCGCCATATCCCCAGAAAAAGCTTTCTCCTATTGGATAACTATACACGGGTCCTTTTACATACACGTTGACTTTTTCCAAGTAGGAGCCGCTTTCGAACTCCCCATAGATCGGAATAAAATTTGAGTTCGAATTTGATGATGTGGTGTGAGTATAGCTGCTTTGGTTGCTACTAGAACTAGATGAACCGGAACTAGCGGAACCAATTAACCATAAACCAATAATGACTAAAATGATGATGAACATTTTGATGATTCCCCCTATGTTAAATCCGACAAAATAACTATTTATTACTTTTTATACCATAATAATTATGTCGAATGTCTGCAGTTTTTGTCGAAATAGGAAAAAATGAGTATGCGTTTTGTAGCTGTTGATGGTTGCCTCTTTGAGGGCGGCAGTTTCTAAACAATTAGTAAATTTTTCCGAAATAATATAGAGATAGAAAGTTTTACTAGTTTAGGGGGATTTTGGTTGTGAGATTACATAGATGGCTGGGGGCAGTGATTCTATTATGGACGTTAACCGCATGTGCTCATTCCTCTCAGAAAGCAGTCGGGGATGATATGAATCCGAATCTATCTTCAACGGAAAAAGAGGTAGCGAGTCAGGCGGTTTCCTATGTGAAGGCTATCCAAAGAAAAGACTATCAAAAGGCGTTTGGGATGGTATCTCACGTCTATAAAGAGGCGGGTGTTACTCTGGACGATTTTACAACGGACATCGAGCCAGCCACTTCTGCTCTCGAAGGTTATAAGATCAGTGTTATAGGTGTGAGAGACCGGTTGCCTAGAGAAACTTCGAAAACGAATAAGACGGAGAAATTTTACCTCGTGTCATTGTTCTTTGATTCCAAAGGGGACACACGGGAGGAGTATGCTCCTTATGAAGAGTCAGGCGTCAATTGGACGGGTGAGAAGCTTTGGTTTCATTGGGAAAAAGGGGCATGGATGTTCTACGGTAAGGATGATCAAGACGGGGTCACGTGGAAGCCGGATGCCTATGAGGCGGCTCTTACCTATGTACAAGCCTTAAAGAATCAGGACGCGGAGGCAATTTCCGGCATCTATTCTAGCTTTTTTAAACAGCAGGGAGAAACACTGGATGATATCCGTGACGAGCTTAGCCAATCGGAAGGGAATATGGTCTCCTATACGATTAAAGAGATTACGGATGACTTACATATAGATGAAGAGGATCAGGTTCTTACGCCGGAAATGGTGGATGGACTGATTCGAGTGAAGGGTAGTTATTATAAGGAAAACTATGAGGGAATGGATGAGCCGGAAGAGTTCAAGTTTGAGTGGTTTTTCCATTTAGAGGATGGTAAGTGGAAATATCTTTTGGATGATTCTTACGAGTTTCATAATGCAGCTATTTATAGTTTTCTAGAGAATGGGTCTGGGGCTGAGGGGGAGACTTCTTCTCAGGGAACGGATGATGGCCAGACGGTTGATTTTGGTAAGGGGGATTGGAAAGCCAATAATAAAAAGGTGTTGGCATCTGACTTTTTGACCCTTGCTGGTCAAGGGCAAATCAAAGGAGTGGACGTTTCCATAGGTGAACCGATTGGGCCGGCGCTGGAGAATGTTATGGGTGCTCCTGATGGGATGGGGGATGCAGAAGGAGGACGTGTGCTACTCTATAAAAGTTGCCATTGTGGGTTAGGTGTAGATTATGATTACGCGGATTATCCAGATACACCGGTGTATACACTCCAGCTGCCTATTCAGTTATCGTATGATGATGTGATTGAAGCTTTAGGGAAACCGGAGGAAGAGGGAATGAGTGAAACAGACTCTTCCTACACGCTCTATTATACAGTTGGCGAACACACGTTATTTGTTAAGAGGAGTGAGGGGGCGGTTGCTAGTGCTCCGTTTGATTCGATTACATTAAAGTAAGTTTACTAGAGAGAGAAATGTTGACAACACGGGGGGAATAGCAGGTGAGGAAGTTTGTAATGGGGTGCAGTATCACTGGTTTGCTTTTCAGCTTAGCAGTGGGTTGTACCAGGCAGGATGATATGGTCAGGGTCAATACGGATATTATGGAAGCTTTGCGGACATGGAGTGTCTATGAGGATCTGGACGATGCCTTTCCGGAGGATGTGATTGAGATGGTGAATGACATCGATCCAACTTATGATACCAAACCCTATTTGGCCAAGGAAAAACCGAAGATTATCTCCAGTCACAACCTGATATATAGCCTTAGACATGGGGAGAAGGAAGTGTCACATAAGGGCTATCTTAAGTTATATAAGAACTTTGAGAAACGATATAATTCGATTACGACAGTGAAACAGCATCCGATTACGGCGATGGATAAACTGGAAGATGAGTTAAATGAATTTCGGTCTGTTATTCCTAATTCAGGTAAGGACCTCTATTTTCATGGGCAGATTTGTACCATTATTGATGAGATTAACTGGTATCGAGAGAAGTATGAGGATGGGGAAAAGGATGATCGATCTTGGAGGGAAGAGGAGATTGCGACTCGTTTAGCGATGCTGGCGGTGGTGGCTGAATTGGTCGGGGATCACCCGGATATCTTGGATTTTGATCGGAATTCTAATTTCCAACAGTATGTATCTGATTTTGTTTCGGCGCTTGATATAAAAGCGAATCTTCAAGTAGAGGCACCCGCTGTGGATGAGGTGGTGGAGGAAGAGCAGCCTGCTGTGACGGAACCGGTTTCGACGGAGCAGACCATGACGGATGAAGATGCGAAGAATGCAGCTCTCAATCAGGCCATGGCGATTGTCAATGAGAAGATTGAAGGGATGGCAAGCATTGTTGCGTATGATGGGGATTTAGATACCAACGGGCAAACCTATTATGCTTTTTACTGTACACGAGACGATGGCTCGGGCGATTTCAGGCTATTTGTGAATTCGGGTGATTTTAAGGTGTATAAGGATGATCAGGGGTTTGATACGGAGTGGGTGCCGGAATAAGAAGAGATAAAAAAAGGGGACAGTCCCCCGTTGCGCTAAAGCGCCGGGGGACTGTCCCCGCTTTTTCTTATTGATTTTTTCAATAAGGGCCTTTTGAAAACTCTTATGTAAATTTTATATCCTCGCCATTAAACATGGACCAAGTTTCATCTAGCAGTTTATCAATATTGTCCCAATCGTTATTAATATCTTTTTGGACAAAATCAAACATCTGATTTTCCTTTTCATACATGCCCCATTTTAATTGTTGAAATCCATATTTAAAGAAAGCAATCCATTGAGGGTAACTGATGGAGAGCGGGTTCTTTGTGATAGCCACCTTACCTGCATTTGCTGCAGTTGCAATCATATGAGCAGAGAATAACATGGTTTGGAGCTTTGGTTTCTTGTTTCCTGGTGTATCAAATGGTAATGAATCTTTGATATCATTTCCCTCGATCATTCTTTTAGCAAAATAGGAGACTCTAACAATGACCTCGATTAGCAAGGTTGGAATAGACATAGCCAAAAAGTGAGAGAAGTCATATCCCTGCCGATACATCATCCGAGAAACTTCTCCGATTGTGTAATTGCCTCGTCCAATACTCCCTACCTGCAAGAATTGTAATAAAGGCATGAGTGGAGCTGGAAGGCCGGCAGAGGTGGAAATATCCGATTTCATATGACCAAACACCCTAGCAAGGGCTTCAAAGATATTCATGCCAGCAATATCTCTGCCAGCAATATCAACATTTTGTATAATCAGTTTCCCGTGCTTATCGATGGCAGTAAACCTGCCTTTTAATATATCAAGTGTTCCAAAAATGAAGCCAAGTAAGGGGTCATGGCCTAATGATTGAAACCGGTGCGTTCTCGCGCCTAACCCCTCAACCGTTTGATTTAAGCCTCTGGAGGTAGAAGGATCATAGGGAACCCAATTTCTTCTTTCAAGTTCATGTATTTCTGCAGGGGTGAGGGCACCTTGTATCTTTTCTTTAATCAGATTGGATAATGGTCCCCCATCGTGTCCCTTGCTCCCTAACATGCCAGGATGTTTAGGCATTTGGACTAAAAAGATGTCAATGATAGAAGCTAATACACCTGCAACTCCGCAAATGGACCAATCTATCTTATCTAGCCTATGGATGGATTTGAAATCCCCTCTTAACAATTCAATGCGATTTTCAACCCCTTGGATTTCTTCAGCGGTTAGAATATCAGCAAAACTAACGGAATCATTAGATGAAGTTTCAGCATCTGCCAATAGATCATCCCATGACCGAAGTGCCAGTTTTCTAGGTTTTCGCTCACTTGTTTTTTGGTTCATGTTCATGTTTTCTAGGCTAATCCCCAAACTGCGTAAAAGGTCTTCTGATTCTTGAATAGATGAATCCATCGTTTTTTTGATGTGATCTAGTTGGTTACCCATTTCTTTTAAGTTATCTGATTGGTGCTTTAGAATTTTTAGCTTTTCTAGGTCTGCTTTACTTGTTATGTATTTATCGGATGGACCTGCTTTACTCATGCGGCAATATCCGCTTTTAGGTCTTTAATAACCCCTGAAAGAAGGATATTTAAGGAGTTTAAATATTCGGCCCGTTTCTGTGTTTGGTTTAAGTCGTTTTTTAATTCTCTAATGATTGCATCGTGTTTTTTAATAGCTTCCTGTAATAATGCTTCCTTTGTTTGTACCAGTTTTTTCTTTTTAGAAGCAGAAAGAAGGGCATACCCGCCAACACCGAGAATCACTGCTGGTGCAGCTAGTACACCGATTCCGGCAACCATTCCGCCACCTACGATGGAACCAGCTGCAGCTAAACCTGAAGTAATTCCTGCCGCACTTAATCCAGACACGCCAAGGATGGATAAGAGTCCTAAGCCTGCAGCTCCACCTACTCCAATCCCAGCAACAGCACCGAGTACCTCAGGGATGTCACTTGTTTCAATTGTCCTTGTTCGGTCCTGTACGGCTGCTCCAGCCTCGTTAAGAATTTTTTTAATAGGTTCTAAAGCTTCCATATTTTTATACAATACCTTTTTTGCCATTCCTATCTCTCCCTTTGGTGAAAAATGCACTATTCTTATTAAAATAATAGAGCTTTTTAACTAGATTATAATACTTAATTTAGAAAAAAAGGATTAGTTTGTAATTTTTTTATTTTAGGGAATCCAAGGGGACGGTTCTGGTGGTTTTTTTCTTTTTCGTGATGACTAAAAAAATTGGTAGAACCGACCCTTTAGGTATATTGACCTGGTTATATTTTACAATTATAATTTAGATATATTATTATACATGTTTGATTATATACATATGTGTGAAGGGCAAATTCATTGAAAGATGAAGACGCAAAACTATAGGGACTAAAGTCGCGAGACAATGTTAGCCAGTTACCAATAGGAATTTTCCAAATCAATGGACTAATCTATGTTGGGTTGGTCTATTTTTATTGAGAAAAATAAGTAAGCTTTTATCAGGGAGATTGGAGAAAACGACATGAAGGTAACGGTCATCCTTTTATTAGTAGTATTTGTTGGTCTTCTGGTATGGATTCTTTACGGAATGCTTAAGTGGAAAAGAAAATTTCAAACCATCTCCCAGTTAGTAGAAAGTTCAAAGGACGTTGTCTATTACTATGAGGTACCGAAGATGAAGTTTACCTATATAAGTCCTTCTATTGAAACCTTTTTAGGCAAAGGGGTAATTGAAGAAGCTGAATTAAATCTTTACGCCCCTTTTGAAAGGGTTCATCCTGATGATTATGAAACGCTCATGCGTAAAGTAAGCGGCAATATGGATTATTCTGAAATCTTCATTCAGCGTTGGAGAGACAATAGTGGACATTATAGGTGGTTTGAGGAATACGCGAGCCCTATCTATGAAAATGGGCAATTAGTGGTCATACAAGGAATTATGAGGAATATTGATGAGAAGGTAAAACTACAACAGGCATTAGAATATCGAATATATCACGATCCTCTAACGGATATTTATAATCGGGAATACTTTGAGAAGAAATTTGAAGAGCTTAATACCTATATAAATGTCCCTGTTGCCTTAATCGTTTGTGATGTAGATGGTCTTAAATATGTAAATGACCATTTTGGCCACAGGGCGGGAGATGAATTAATCAAAGGGGTTGCAGCACTTATCAATCAATACTCCACAGAAGAGATATCCGTTTCACGAATTGGTGGGGATGAATTTGTTATTATTACGATTTATCAGACAGAAAGTCAAGTTCAACAACTTATATCTGATATTCGTAAAGATATAGAAAAGTATAATGCTCATTCATTCGAATATACGATTAAAATGTCTATCGGATATAGCTATGCATTCAGTTCAATAGAGCAAATGGAAGGATTATTTTCTCAGGCAGATAAAAAAATGTACGAAGATAAAGTGAGCAGAAAAAATCGTGTGTTTACGTAGGTGAAGCACCTTATAGCTCCAAGTCTTTTGTATTGGGGTTATGCTCGTTTTAACTAAAGGATTAATTAGTTTAGCATATAGGAAAAATAGGTGAAAATGCAGAAAAGGGACGGTTCCGATGGGTAGGAAAAAACCATGAGAACCGTCCCTATGGCATTCTATGGTGATATAGTTTAAAGGTTATGGAAAATTAAGGGGAGACGGTGAAAATCATGGAAACATTTCTTGAAATTCTATGAGAAGTTCTGAAGGGGGTTATGCGTGAATTGAGCGCATATTTCTTTCGGAAAAACGTTCTAGAAAACAAGAAAACTACCCCGCGCCGTAGCAAGCAAAAGGGTGGTTCTCACCTTGCTAGAATTGCATAAATTTATCAAACTAAAAGGCCCATCCAAAAAAGGGATGGGTCGATTACTCTAACTATATATAGGTAAATTAGAATCAATATGTCGTAAAATTTCTTCAAAAGTAACCATATTCCACGCCGCTCGGCCAATAAACAATCCGTCCACGTTCTTACACGAGAGATAGCCCTTGAAATTATCGGTATTAACGCTCCCGCCAAACAGAAGCGGAACATCCTTCGCAGCATCCTCACCATACAGATCAACTAACACACAGCGTAAATAATTATGAATTTCCGCTACATAATCCGCATCAGCCGGTGTCCCACCCTCACCAATCGCCCAAACCGGTTCATAAGCAATCAATATATTGGATAGTTGTTCAACAGTGATACCAAACAAAGAAACCTTCAACTGTTGAGCAAGCACCTCGTACGACACCCCAAAATCCTTCTGCTCTTTATTCTCCCCAATACACACCAGTGGCCTCATCCCATGATTAAGAGCAGCTTTAATCTTTTTATTTAAATCGTGATCATTCTCATTATAGTATTGTCTTCTTTCGGAATGACCAAGCTCCACAAGATCAATTCCTATCTCCTTTAACATCAGAGGACTGATTTCACCAGTGTAGGCACCCTTATCCTCCCAATGCATATTCTGTGCACCAAGCAAAATATCATGACCGCTTAATTCTTCTCGTATTCTAGATAAGGAAGTATAGGGAGGGATAATAAACAATTTGATTGAACCGTTCAAACTACTAGCTAATTCTTTCAACTCTTTGCAGTACTCCAAACCCCCTGCGAGTGTTTTTGTCATCTTCCAGTTGGTTCCAATCCAAATCTCTTTATCTTTCATTCTACATTTCCTACAACCCATTCTGCCATCGCTTCAAAAATAATTGCAACTGTCGTAGCCCCAGCATCCTGATGACCAATGGCGCGCTCTCCAAGCGTTTTGGCGCGGCCGAACTTCGCTATGAATTCCTTTGTCCGTTCAACACCGGCATTGGCCTGAGCCGCTGCCTCCTGCAATGCCTCTGATAAGTCGGAATAATTAGAATTATTTAGGGACAAAACAGCCGGCTGGAAGGCATCAATCATAGTTTTATCGCCCAAATCCGCTTTTCCGCGTGTTTTAATCGCTTCTAGTGATTTTTTCAAAAATGGTTGCCAATGTTTGTAAATTAAGGGTCTTATGTTCCTCAAGACCTTTCACGCCGCCAACAAACATGGTTCCAAAGATAATGCCGGATGCTCCACCCATGGAGCTAATCATCGACATCCCAATTGTTTTAAACACTTCGTTAATGGTAGGAAGCTCTTTTTGATTTAAATTTTCAATCGCTTTTTTAAAACCAACAGACATCCCGATACCATGATCACCATCACCAATAGCACTGTCAATTTCTGTTAAACGCGGCTTGCTCGCAATTACTTTTTCCCCAACAAATTGAAACATTTCCTTTGTTTGTTCAACTGTTAATTCAAGTCGTTTTTTTGTATCTGTCATTGGATATTCACTCCTTATTTTTGAACATAGAACGGAGAATAGGCAGGGGCTGCATAATATTTCTTCAATTCATCATCCAGCTTTAGTAAAGTAATGGAAAAGCCGCCCATTTCTTGTGTGGTACAATAGCTGTTTACATGTGTATCAAAAACCTTAATATCTTTTTCCTTAAGAATCTTCGAAACTTCTTTGTTCACAATAAACAATTCTAATAGAGTGGTAGAACCTAAGCCATTAACAAGCACGCATACTTCGTCGTTAGCAGCTAAATCCATATCTGCAAATAACAGGTCCATCATCTCGGACGTTAATTGATTAGCAGGCAACATTTGAGAGCGCTTAACTCCTGGCTCACCGTGAAGACCCATTCCAAATTCAATTTCATCTTCACCAATGGAAAAAGAAGCATTTGTTTCACCCGGAATCGTTCCAGGAGATAAAGCGACACCGATAGAACCGGTATGATCATTAGCTTTAGCCGCCACTAGCGCGACTTCCTCTAATGATAATCCAGAATCTGCGGCTGCTCCTGCAACCTTAAATACCATCACGTCTCCGGCAATTCCTCTTCGTTCACGCTTTTTATCTTTTGGAGCCGAAGCTACATCATCAGAAATAGCAACAGTTTTTGTTGCAATTCCCTCAAAATCAGCAAGCTCTGCAGCCATATCAAAATTTAAGACATCTCCTGAATAGTTACCATAGAGATACAACACACCTTTTCCAGCATCGATGGCTTGAGTTACTTCTAGAATGGTGTCTGGAGTTGGTGCAGCGAAAACGTTTCCAATTGCAGCCCCATCAGCTAAACCGTTGCCAACGAACCCAAAGAATAATGGTTCATGACCGCTGCCTCCGCCGATTAACACTCCCACTTTGTCTTTCTTCTCTTTTAATACAATGCCGTTGGTTGTTTCTGTTTTTTTATAAAAATCACCATAGGCCTCAATCACACCTTCAAGCATTTCGGGAATAACGTTTTCAACATTGTTAATGACCTTTTTCATATCACACCAACTCTCTTTTGAATACTTTCATTTACTTTTGTTTTTCATTGTAATTTGTTTATAGTTTTCTGTCAAATTGATTTTTAACAAGTTATAACGTTAATTGGAGTTTTCTTTAGTTGCTCTAAAATTTCTTTTGATGCTTGGGAATCAGTGATGATGGTATCAACTTCTTCGGTACTTGCAAATGGTGATATGGAGACGTTCCCCATTTTTGAATAATCTAGCAGGGCTACTACTTGCTTAGAAGCATTTTTCATAAGCTTTTTCAATTCTACTTCATATACATTGAAATCTGTAAGTCCATCGTCTATGGTAAAGCCTTTCGCTGAAGTAAACATAATATCAACGTTGATTTGCTTAAGAAGGGATGCTCCCATAACACCTTCCACCCCAATTGATCCAACCCGTAATAAACCGCCTAAGAGGATAACCGTTAAATTAGGGTTTTCCTTCAATTCCATTGCTGATGCAATTCCGTTGGTGATAACAGTCAGCCTCATAGATGATTCTTTTAAAATACGCGCTAATTCTAAGGCGGTGGAACTAGCATCTAGGATAATACATTGGCCTGATTCAATAATTTCATAGGCTTTTAAGCCAATTTTGCGTTTTTCTTCTTGATTTTTTCTTTTGCGCTCGGAAAAAGTATTTTCTGTTTTCACTTTCTTTTGTTCAATGGTAGCCCCGCCATGTGTTCGCGTTAGCTGTTTATCTTTTTCCATAGCGTTTAGATCGGAACGTAATGTCGCTTCTGAAACCTCTAGCTTTTCAGCTAGCTCCTTAACGGTTACACGCTTTTTTTCACGTAGGATTTCTAATATTTTTTCTCTTCTTTCATTTGTAAACATTTTTGACAAAATGAATCCACCCTCTTTATAATTCGACAAATTTCTTACATCCATTTTACAACAAAACCCTTAAGGACACACAATTTATCATCTTAGTTTATTTTAAATATAGCATAAAAAAAGAAATCGAAAAATACAAAATATAAAAATAGTGCTATAAACGAAGGTAAATGAAAGTAAATAAAAATAATTGTTGACTAAGTGAAAACGTATAATATAATTAAGTCAATAAAACTTACGAGGTGATGGGAAAATGAAAATTGGAATTGGGTGTGATCATAATGGCTTCGATTTCAAAGAAGCAATTAAAGATTACCTTCAGGGGGAAGGAGTAGAAATCATAGATTACGGATGTCATTCTTGTTCCTCTGTTGACTATCCAGATGTAGCATTTGAAGTTTCAAAGGATATTATTGGAGGGAAGATTGAGCGTGGGATTTTAATTTGCGGCACTGGTTTAGGGGTAGCGATTGCTGCTAATAAATATCCTGGTATTCGTGCTGCAACCTGTCATGATGTTTATTCTGCAGAACGTGCTCAAAAAAGCAATAATGCACAAATCATGACCATGGGAGCACAAGTCATTGGACCTGAACTTGGTAAGAAATTAGCAGAGGCCTTTCTTAAATCCTCATTTAACGAAGAAAGATCCGGAAGAAAAGTTCAGAAGATTATTGATAAAGAGAATGAATTTTTTAGTAAATCTAGCTAATCAAATGTTTTGTAAAACAATACCAAATTTCAATCAATACCAAATAAATAAAAGAAAAAGATAATAAATAAAAAAAAGAACAAATTATATTGACAATATTCGAAAAATTCAACAAAATAAAATCATTAGATCTAAGAGATGTTTTTTTAAAACTTTTTGAAAGCGTATTCTGAATGTTATGAAGTGCAGTTGACGAATGTTAGTCCTAAAACTATAGCCATTCAGAAACTATACGTTTATGAGTGGAAACTAAATGGGGGTAATAAGATGAAAAGAAAAGTCGGTATATTATTTGCTTGTCTTATAGTTTTCATAGGTGTGTTAGCTGGTTGTAGTTCTGAAAAGAGTTCATCTGATGGCGGAAAAGTAGAAAAAAAGGATCTTAGATTTGTCATTGTTCCTAAGGTAGTTCACCCTTGGTTTGATGAAGTAAATAAGGGCGCAAAAGCTGAGGCAAAAGTTTTGGAGCAACAGTTAGGTGTAAACGTGAAAATTGATTATATTGCTCCAACCACTGCAGATGTAACGGAACAAAATAAAATTCTTGAACAGGCAGCATCAACCCATCCGGATGGAATTGCAGTTGACCCATTAGATGCAAAGGGTAATAAGCAAGTTCTAGATGAAATTAGAAAACAAGGTATAAAGGTTATTGTGTTTGATTCACCTTCACCAGAGGGTTCAGGTATTTCTAGTGTAGGAAATGACTTCTATGAGCAAGGGGTCATTGCAGCAGAACGCTTGGCAAAAATACTAGATTACAAGGGGAAAGTTGCTATAATGCAGGGGTTCCCAACGGCTCCAAACCACCAAGAGCGTTACAAAGCACAAGTAGATACATTGAAAAAATATCCTGGTATAACAATCGTTGATGGTGGAATCGATAACGACGATATTCAAACAGCTCAACAGCAAGCTGCTGCTGTTCTAGCATCAAATCCAGATTTAAAAGGTTACTTAATGTGTGATGCTTCAGGTCCAATCGGAATTCCAGCGGCGATTAAAGAGGCTGGAAAAGAAGGGAAAGTCATTGCTGTTGGTATGGATAGCTTAAAACCAATTCTGCAAGCAGTTAAAGATGGCGCACTTGAGGGCTCTTCTGCAACAATTCCCAGAATGCAAGGTTCCATGGCTGTATTAATGCTATGGCAAGCTTCCATCGGTGTAGATATTCCGAAAACCATTGATACGGGTATCGACGTTATTACAAAAGATAATGTAGGTGATTTTTTATCTAAGCAAAACTAAGATGTATGGGGCTGATGTCGTTAGGCACCAGCCCCGTCTTGATATACAGAAAGGAGGAGTATAGGTGAAGATACTTGAAGCAAATAACATAACGAAAAGATTCCCTGGAGTTGTGGCTCTAGATAGTGTGGATATAGCTTTTGAACCAGGCAAAATCCATTGCATCATCGGGGAAAATGGAGCAGGAAAAAGTACATTGGTAAAGATATTAACGGGTGTATATACTCCTGACGAAGGTGAGATTCAGATTGCTAATCAAGATGTACGCGCTAATAAACAGATGTTTGATAAAGTTGCCTACGTTCCACAGGAACTTGATTTATTTAAAAATATGACGGTTGCTGAAAATCTATTTATGCCTTTTTCGAAAACGGGATTTAATAGTGTCTTTGTAAACAAGAAAGAATTATATAAACAGGCAGATCCGTACTTAAAGAAGTTCCAAATCACTGCAAGACCTGATGATCATGTCTTTGAAATTTCAGTATCGGAACAACAGCTACTACAAATTGCACATGGTACAGTGGATCAATTTGCTGAGATAATCCTCCTTGATGAGCCGACAACGAGCTTAACTAATGCGGATACTGAACGACTATTTGAAGTTCTATTCCAATTAAAGAAAGAAAATAAAGCGATTGTCTTTATATCTCATAAATTAGAAGAAATATTTGCCATTGGAGACGAGATTACCGTTCTTCGAAATGGAAGAAAAGTAGCACACTCCGAGCTAAATAAGGTAGATATACCATGGGTCATTAAACAAATGACAGGTCGGGAAATCGATGAAAATACTAGATACCAGTCAGAGAAAGTGACAGATGAAGTGATCCTTGATGTTGACAACCTAACTGGAGAAAAGTTTTCCAATATTAGCTTTCAATTGAGGAAGGGCGAAATACTTGGATTTTCTGGATTAGTCGGTGCCGGAAGAACAGAAATCATGCAGACCATATTTGGATATCTGCCAGCATGGGCCGGCGCGGTAAAGTTAGAGGGAAAACCATGGAAATTGGGTGATACACATCATTCCGTAAATAATGGAATGGTCTATATTCCAGAAGAAAGAAAGCAGCAAGGAATTCTTCCTTCATTAAGTGTAAAGGAAAATATTTCGGTTCCACTGTTAAAAAGACTGAAGAATTTCATGATGATTTCAGGTAAAAAAGAAAAAGCAGTGGCGAACGAAATTATTAATGCCTATCAAGTGAAAACAGCTTCCATGAATAAAGAGATTAAATTCTTAAGTGGAGGAAATCAACAAAAAATTATTATTGGCCGTTCCATGTATTTAAAGCCGAAAATTTTGATCTTTGATGAGCCTACAAAAGGAATTGACGTAGGGGCCAAAGCGGAAATCTATAAAATTATGAAACAACTAGCGGAAGACGGAATGGGGATTATTTTAATATCTTCTGAGATTGAAGAAATCAAGAAATGTTCGAATCGAATTATTACAATATATGAAGGCGAAAAAGTGGATGAATTTGAAACTAATCAGGCCGAAAATTCTTCAATTATCAATTCCATTATGGGTGTCAAAAAAAGATTAGCATAATAAAGGAGTGAAATCGCAATGGAACAACAACCCTCTACACTAAAAAATTTAACGGCAGGAATAAGAAAAAGTGGTTTGGTCAGTATTACTCTCGTACTTATTTTGTTAATTATTATTGCCTCCACATTTTCTCCTTATTTCTTAGATGCATACAACCTACAATCATTAATTAGAGATTTGGCCTTTATTAGTATTATTGCTCTCGGACAAGCGTGTTTAATGATTATCGGTGAAATCGACCTTTCAGTAGGAAAGATTGCTTCGCTTTGCGGGGTACTTGGCGGCATGCTAATGGTAACGGGTTCTATGAATCCGTATGTAGCTTTCGTTCTTTGTCTGATCTTGGGGGGAGTATTGGGCGCCGTTAACGGAACCATTGTCACAAGCCTTAAATTAAATTCCATAGTTGTGACTATTGGGATGACCGGTGTCTATGGAGGCATAAACCTTGTATTAACAAAAGGAAAAGCAATTATGAACATCCCTGAAAGTATTTACTTCTTGGGTCAAGGGTCATTGATGGGAATCCCAATGCCATTTGTAATTATGGTAATCGTTCTAGTAGCGGTTCTATTTCTAACAAAATATACCCAATTTGGACGATATATGTATGCAATAGGAAACAGTCCAGAGGCAGCGAAAATTCTAGGGATTAAAGTACAGAGGATTCGAACCATGGTGTTTGTTTTAGTCGGATTCCTCTCTGCGTTAGCTGGGATGTTAATGGTGGCAAGGTTAGGAACCGCTCAGCCGAGTATTGGTGAAACGTGGGCGCTGAATTCAATCGCCGCTTCCGTTATTGGTGGAATTGCCTTAACAGGTGGAATGGGGAATCCGTTTGGAGCAATTCTAGGGGCAGCCATTATTAGTGTGATTCAAAATATTATTGTTCTATTTGGGGTATCTCCGTATTGGCAAACCGCAGTTAGTGGAGTCATCGTGGTATTGGCAATTTCCTTTAATTCCATCACGACCATGCTATCTGCTAGGAAAAAACGCAAAACTAAGACAACGCAAATCAGGAGTGAGGCGGTATGAAGCTTGGATTAAATCTTTCTTTTGCAACCAAGCGCTGGCTTCGGCCTGAAATCTTAGCGAAAATGATTAAGAACGACTTTAACGTCAAATATATCCAATTTACCTGGGATTTAATTGATCCCTGGTGGCCAGTTGAAAAAAGGGATGTACTGGCGAAGCAATGGAGCGAAGCCTTTAAAAATGAGGGATTGGAGCTTAAGGGAACGTTTGGCGGGCTCGCCTCTTACACCTATGCTCATTTATTAGCACCTAGCTCTGAGCAGCGAGAAATTGCAGTTGAATTTTTCAAAAGAGCGATAGATTTAACCATTACCATGGGGACAGATACAATTGGAACGCCAATTGGGGGTATGTCGCATGAGGATGCAATCAATCCAGAAAAACGTGAAGAACTTTACGGGTTTGCTTTAGAATCCATTCGTGAGATTGCAGCATATGGAAAAGAACGAGGGTTAAAGAAAATATTAATTGAGGCAACTCCTTTAGATACAGAGTTCCCACATAGTCCAGAAGCATCTGTAAAATTGATGAAAGACTTAGAGGGAACAACTGCAGTTCCAGTTCGGCTTCTGATTGACTGGGGACATGCGTTATTTAAACCACTATTGAAAGATGTAGCGGATATGGCTCTGTGGTTGAAGGAATGCTCCCCGTATGTGGATGCGATCCATCTTCAACAAACAGACGGTCTTTTGGACCGCCATTGGGATTTCACAAGTGAAGGAATTATTACACCGGAATTGATTAAAAAAGTCACAAAAGAATGTGATGCAGAGGATATTATTCAGTACTTAGAGGTCGTCACACCATTCGAAGCTTTTGATGATGAGGTCTACCATAATATGAAGGAAACCATGAAAATACTAACTGGAATTTTCGAAGAGTAAAGTAGGTGGCCAATTTGTATGATGAAAAGGTAAACGTGATTTTAGAAGAGCTGGGCCAGGTTTTTAAGCGTGTTTCCACACATGAAGTAGAAAGATTAATTGCTGAAATTTTAAAGGCGAAGAAAATCGTCTTAATCGGTGTAGGCAGAGAAGGCTTATCGACAAAAGCTTTTACTATGAGGCTGATGCACCTTGGGTTGAATGTCCACTGGATTTGGGATGAAACCACACCTTCCATCGGGAAGGGGGATTTACTGATTGCCACCAGTGGATGTGGAGAAATCGGGCATATTCATTATGTTGTAGAGAAAGCCAAAAAGAACGGGGCAACAACTGCCGTTATTACAGGCGATCCTCATAAGAAAACATCAAAAGTCGCTGATGTATTGTTGTTTGTGCCTGCTTCTGTTTATCTTGGCACTGCTGATGTCGTTCCATCCATTCAGCCAATGGGCAACCTATTCGAACAGTCATTGCTGATTATATTTGATTTAATCGTAATGGACTTAAGAGAACGGGTCACGATAACAAAGGAAGAAATGGAAGAAAATCATAGAAATCTTGAGTAGTGCTCCTATAAAGGGGCGCTTTTTTATTTTTTTCGAATGATTTCATTTCGAAAGTAAATGATAAAAAACAAAAATAATTATTGACTATATTTTCTTAATTATTATAAAATGAAATCAAATGAAAGTAACTGAAAAGGGGGTTTCGGTAAGCTTTTCATATATCTATTAAAAGGAGGAGAAATAAAATGAAATTTTTCTTAGATACGGCAAATGTTGAAGAGATAAAAAGGATTAATCAACTAGGATTAGTTGATGGAGTCACAACAAATCCAACCATTGTAGCAAAAGAAGGACGTCCCTTTGAAGAAGTCATTAAAGAGATTTGTAGTATCGTAGATGGACCTGTCAGCGCGGAAGTCATCGGACTTACAGCGGATAAAATGATTGAAGAAGCACGTGTCATTGCAGAGTGGGCTCCGAATGTGGTCGTCAAAATTCCAATGACTGAAGAAGGACTAAAAGCCGTTAATGTATTATCGAAAGAAAATATCCAAACAAATGTGACCTTAATTTTCTCCGTTGCACAAGGATTAATGGCAGCAAAAGCCGGAGCCACTTTTATTAGCCCGTTCCTTGGTCGTCTTGACGATATTGGTATCGATGGGGTTGACCTGATCAAACGCTTGAAGGTAGTTCTAGAAACGTACGGTTTAAAATCAGAAATCATCTCTGCGAGCGTTCGTCACATTGGTCACATGGAAGCAGCAGCTGAAGCAGGCTCGCATATCGCAACGATTCCGGGATCACTTTTTCCAAAGTTATGGGGCCATCCGTTAACAGACAAAGGAATCGAAAGCTTCTTAAAGGACTGGGATTCTTTCAAAAAATCATTAGAGGATGATCAGTATGCAAACATTAGATAATCAAGTCGTCCAGTCTCTCCGTGTTCTTTCTATTGATATGATTGAAAAAGCCAATTCAGGGCATCCAGGCTTGGCGATGGGAGCAGCGCCTGCGGTTACGGCTTTATGGAAAAACCATTTGAAGTTTAATCCAACCAACCCTGAGTGGTTTAACCGTGATCGATTTATTCTATCAGCTGGTCACGGGTCAGCTTTGTTATATAGCTTGCTTCATGTTTTTGGCTATGATTTATCGGTTTCGGAGTTGCAACAATTTCGCCAGCTTGGCAGCTTAACACCGGGGCATCCAGAATATAAACATACAGTTGGGGTCGATGCGACAACCGGGCCATTAGGGCAAGGAATTGCCATGGGAGTTGGGATGGCGATGACAGAGGCTCATTTAGCGGCTATGTACAACCGTCCCAATTATCCAGTAGTGGACCATTATACGTATGTATTATCAGGAGACGGCTGCTTAATGGAGGGAATCTCCTATGAAGCTGCCTCACTCGCAGGACACCTGCAATTAGGAAAGCTCATCTTACTCTATGATTCTAACAAGATTTCCCTGGATGGAGACTTAGATCAAGCTTTTTCCGAGGACATTACAACACGCTTCCAATCTTGTGGCTGGCAGACACTTGTGGTTGAGGACGGAAATGATTTGGATGCGATGAATGAAGCGCTTGATCAGGCCAAGGCCGAAATGACGAAACCAACCATCATTGAAGTAAAAACAGTGATTGGTTATGGCAGTCCGAATAAAGCTGGGAAATCAGCGTCACACGGCGCGCCGCTTGGAGCAGACGAAGCGGCTCTCGCGAAGGCAAATTACAACTGGACACTACCTCCATTTGAACTTCCAGAAGAGGTGGAATCATTAAAGGGTTTTTACCAAAATCAGGGTAAGGCAATCGAACAGGAATGGCTTAATTTAGTTGATGCTTATTGTCAGGAATATCCGGAGCATGCTTCAGAGGTTCTCAGACTGATTGACGGAAGCTTGCCGATTGATTGGGACGGGGCACTACAGCTTTACGATGAGTCCCAAAAGGCGATAGCTACCCGTGAAGCATCAGGTAATGCGTTAAATCAGATTGCGAAAATGCTCCCAACCATCTTCGGCGGTTCGGCAGACTTAGCGTCATCGAATAAAACCATGTTGAAAAATGCAGGGGATTTTAAGGCAGGGAACTATGAAGGAAAAAATATTTGGTTCGGTGTCCGTGAATTTGCAATGGGTAGCATGTTGAACGGTATGGCTTTGCATGGCGGAGTACAGCCGTTTGGCGGAACGTTCTTTGTTTTCTCAGACTACTTACGGTCTGCCGTTCGTTCGGCAGCATTAATGGGAATTCCGGTAACATATGTTATGACGCATGACTCGATAGCGGTTGGGGAAGATGGACCAACACATGAACCTGTTGAGCAGCTCGCTTCATTTCGTTCAATGCCGGGTCTAACAACAATTCGTCCGGCTGATGCCAATGAAACGGCAGAAGCATACCGATATGCTTTTTCGAATAAGGTCGGGCCCATCATGCTCGTTCTTAGTCGGCAAAGCTTGCCGATTTTGCCAGGAAGCAATGTGAAGGCACGAGATGGAATAACGCGTGGCGGCTATGTCTTGTTAGAAGCAGAAGGTGAGCAGGCGGATGTCATCCTAATCGGAACGGGTTCAGAAGTGTCACTGCTAGTTGAAGCACGAAGGGTATTGGCAGAAGAAGGAATTGATGCGGCCATTGTAAGTATGCCGAGCTGGGAGTTGTTCGAGAAGCAGTCTGAGGAATATAAAGAATCTGTTCTTCCCTCCGGTAATCAGCGCCGAGTATCATGTGAAATGGGCTCTTCCTTTGGGTGGCAGAGATATGTTGGCCGGGACGGAAAAATCATCGGAATTGATTCATTTGGTGCTTCTGGACCTGGAGAATTGCTTATGAAACAGTTTGGTTTTACGGTTGAAAATGTGATCAATCAAGCAAAATCAGTAGTTTCGAATTTGAAAATAACAAACTAAAAGTGGTGGAAAAAGACTGTTGAACATGTTTGACAGTCTTTTTTTATAAGAGGGGAGAATGTATATGGAACGGAACATATGCAGCCAAGGGTTTGTGATGGAATTTCTCGCTGTCTCACAGCAGGCAGCCATTGATTCATTTCCATGGATTGGCAGAGGTAATAAAGATGAAGCGGATGGTGCTGGCACGGAGGCCATGCGCGAGCGAATGAATGAAATTGATATGTGTGGAGTGGTGGTGATTGGAGAAGGAGAAATGGATGAAGCTCCGATGCTATACATTAATGAAGAATTAGGGACAGGAAATGGTCCCCTAGTCGATATTGCGGTTGACCCGGTCGAGGGAACGACGCTAATGGCGAAAGGACAAGAAAACTCTTTGGCGGTTCTCGCGGTTGCTAAAAGAGGCAGTTTATTGCATGCGCCTGATATGTATATGAAGAAACTGGCAGTGGGGCCAAAGGCAAAGGGCGTGATTGATATAAGGGTATCATTAACCGAGAACATGAACGCGGTGGCAAAAGCGCTTGGGAAAAAAGTAAATGAGTTGACGGTGATGATTCAGGATCGACCGCGCCACGAGGAGCTAATCAAAGAGGTCATTTGCGCAGGGGCAAGGGTAAAATTGTTTTCCGATGTTGATATTACTGGTGCGATTGCAACAGCTTTTGACCATATTCATGTTGATCTTTTGGTAGGTATTGGAGGTGCTCCAGAAGGTGTGATAGCTGCGGCGGCATTAAAATGCTTGGGCGGAGACTTTCAAGGGCAGCTTGTACCGAATGATGATGAGGAGTGGAAACGTTGCGTGAAGATGGGGATAGCCGATCCTCACCAACCGCTGACCCTGGATGAGATTGTGAAGACGGATGATTGCTTTTTTGTTGCTACTGGAATTACGGACGGTCCCCTTTTAAAGGGAGTGCAGAAAATAGACAGTCATACACATAAAACTCATTCTCTTGTCACGATTGGTGGAAAAAAGAAAACGGCTCAATTCATTGACGCTCATTTTTTTAATCACTTAAATAAAATTGGTTCTCAACTTTGAACTACTCATTATCCGCGGGCTAATGGCAATTAATTTTAATCACTTTCCCCTTTCTAATGGAGGTGGCAACAAATGAACTATGTAATCGGAATTGATTTAGGTACTGGAAGCGTGAAAGCAATCCTGGTAAATGAAAAAGGAAAGATTTGCGGAGAAAGCTCTGCCTCCTATCCGCTTATTCATGAAAAATCAGGGTATAGTGAACAAAACCCTGAGCAATGGGTCATCCAAACAATATCAGCTATTCAGAAATTGCTGCATAATAGCGGGATTCAGGGCAGTAGTGTGGAAGGAATTAGTTTTTCCGGTCAAATGCACGGACTTGTTTTGTTGGATGAAGATCAGCGGATTCTTAGGAACGCAATATTATGGAATGACACTCGTACAACTGCGCAGTGCAGGAAGATTACTAAGAAACTAGGAGATAAGCTAGAAACAATAGCTAAAAATCCTGCCTTGGAGGGATTTACTTTACCGAAATTGTTATGGGTGAAGGAAAATGAACCAGAAATTTTCAAACAAGCGAACGTGTTCCTTCTTCCAAAGGACTATGTACGCTACCGTTTTACTGGTCAGATTGCAATGGATTATTCAGATGCAGCTGGCACCCTTCTATTAGATGTCATCAACAAAGAGTGGAGTCCAGAAATTTTAAAAGCCTTTAGCATTCCGAAAAATCTTTGCCCTGCTTTGGTAGAATCAACGGGATTTGCAGGTAATCTTTTGCCTGAAATTGCGGAGAAATGTGGTTTGTCACCTGCTGTTAAAGTTTTTGCAGGAGGTGCAGACAATGCCTGCGGCGCCATTGGAGCAGGAATTCTATCACAAGGTGACACATTGTGCAGTATCGGAACTTCTGGAGTCATTCTTTCCCATGAAGAAAGTCGGGACACTGACTATAATGGCAAATTACACTTTTTTAATCACTGCAAACCAAACGCTTTCTATGGTATGGGTGTCACACTTGCAGCCGGTTATAGTCTCACATGGTTTAAAGACACCTTTGCAAATGACCGACCATTTCAAGAATTATTGGAGCCTATTGATAGAATCCCAGCTGGTTCAGCGGGTCTTCTATTTACCCCCTATTTAACAGGAGAGCGTACCCCACATGCGGATTCAATAATCCGTGGGAGTTTCATTGGAATAGACAGTGCACATACTCTGGCTCATTTTACCCGTGCAGTTATAGAAGGCATAACGTTTTCTTTAAGAGAGTCGCTGGAGATCCTGAAAAATGCAGGAAAATCCATTCAAACCATTGTTTCCATTGGCGGCGGTGCCAAAAATGAAACCTGGCTTCAAATTCAAGCCGATGTATTTCAGGCAGAGATTGTCCAACTTGAGAGTCAACAAGGACCTGCACTGGGAGCAGCCATCATTGCAGCAGTCGGCTGTAATTGGTTTGAGACGCTTGAGCAATGTACTCAGGCATTTGTGCATAAAGGGAAATCCTTTTATCCCAACCAAGAACAAGTATTTATATATGAAGAACTCTATAATATATATCGGACGGTTTACCAACATACTTTACACCTAAATAGAGAGCTTGCGAAATTTCGGAATGAGTAGGAAAGTATTATCTATGGCACCTAAGAGTAAATAGAGCGACTGTGAGCATTCGTGGTCGCTGCTTAAGAATCTTCATAGTCACCAATTTGAGTTCATTTTTATAAAAGAAAGGTTTAAAAGATAGAAGTCAGTTGTCGACATTCTTTTTGATAGTTTTCAGGCAAGAATCCAATGTTTATTAGGGAACCACTTATTTTAACCAATCGTTTGATTAGTATCGGAAAAGGGCGAAAGAGATAGATTTGAGTCAGCTAAAGAGAAAAGGCTAGGGTTTTGTGGAATGGTAGGGGAATATAGGGAAAGGATTATCGACATTCTTTTTATGCGATTTTGGTCAGGAATATGTAAATGGAGCGGTTCGTGGGACTTTTAATTAATCGTTTAATTAGTATAGCAGATAGGGAAAATTGAAGAATTCTGTTGGTTAATGGGGGATTTGCCTAGCTTGTAGCTATTCATTTTGGCTGGAATTTAGTTGGGGATGTTGCTAGTAGGGGCTTACCTATATAGAGCAGGCATGTAGCTACCGACCCGGTCTTTTTATATTAGGCTCTGATACAACTAAATGTTGATTTCACTGTGGATGGAAAAATAACGGAAAATTTCCGCTTATATGATTAAAATCATTGGTATATTGGCTTATTTAGAGCAGTTAAGCGGAATTTCTCCGCTTAATTGTTCTTAAGCTTCCTCATATACAATAGACGGAATTTTTCCGCCTATTTCTGCCTTTTAAGCTTCCTCTACATCCAATTGCCGGAAAATCTCCGCTATGATTTGTGGAGTTCTCGTGCCAGGCACCACCCGAACTTTTAAAGGATCTCTGCCAATTGTTCTTCTGAAATTACTTTTAACCCATTTCTTTTTAGTAAAGCAGTAGTGACTCCCATTCCCGTCATTTTTTTCCCGGTAAACTCACCGTTATATATGGTTGAGCTGCCGCAAGATGGGCTATTTTCCTTTAAAACTACCAATGTCGCTTGTAATTCTATCGCTTTTTCTAGAGTTGAATAGGCTCCTTTTATGTATTGTTGGGTCACATCTTTACCTGATTGATCAACAACTTTAGCGTTTCCATCCAGTACATCTTCGCCGTTTCCACCAATAATCTCTGCTGGTTCTCTAGGCGTTGAAAACCCACCAAGTAGTTCTGGGCATATTGTTATAGCTTTATTTTCTTCTACCAATTTACTAATTTTGTCATTTAAACAATTTGTCCCGTTATATCTCACATCTAACCCTGCTAAGCAGGAACTCACCAAAATCATGTACTAACCCCCTTCTGCTCAATCCTTCTAAGTGAATTTTACTGGATTTTCGTTCCAGTCACCACTAGGATTGTATAGAAAGTTGATAGAATGATTATTGTGGGAAGTTGGATGGAACTTGGAAACTCTAATTAAATTCTTTATAATACAGTTTGATAGAGTTTACCTTAATTTGGTTAAGTACACGGAGCCAAGAAAACTTACATATAGAAACTACAAGGGGGGACTGAGGATAAAATGACGAAACATGAGGCGAAAATTAACGTAAATAAAAATGAATTTGTTTGGGACAAAAAGGCAGGGTTATTTTTATTTGATGGTGCTCCCGCTCTTTTATTCTGGGATTCTGCAATCAAATTATTTCTTGAGACTATAGAAGAAGTGTCTGGTAAAGAAGCAAGCAGGACTGTGTTCGAGTCAACCGGCTACCAAATGGGGCACCTTGTCACTTCCTACTACGAAGGAAGAGAGGATTATGAACAACTATTAGCAGACTACGGGGATATATAGAAATGCTGGTTGGGGAAAATATGACATTGTTGATTTTTCTTTTGAAGAAAAGACAGCCACCATCCGATTGATCAATAGCTGGGAACACAGGATATTTAAAGATAAAGATAAAATGGACGCATCGGTCATTTTACCAAGTCACTGGGCGGGTGTATTGGCGGGACTTTTCAAAGTGAATATGTGGTATAGGATTACCAAAAGACAATCAGATGGATTCGATTATGATGAAATTGAATATTTCCAGTCCAGTTTTACTCCATCTCAAAATATTCATGATTTAGCTCGAAGGAAAGAGCAGCAGAGCATTTTGGAATTGGAAGAAAAGGTAAATGAACGGACAAGGGAATTATCTGAATTAATAAAGGAATTATCATCTCCGATTATTCCTGTCCTAAGCGGCATTCTAGTCATTCCAATGATAGGGAAATACAATGAAGAACGACTTAGTGACATAATGGAAAGTGCCTTATATGAGGTTTCAAGACAACGGGCGAATTATCTGTTAATTGATGTGACAGGACTTTCAAACGCTGATGAATTGACAATCCATCATATTCAAAAATTAATCGCTGCTATTCGCTTGCTTGGAAGCGAATGTTGTATAGTGGGAATTTCACCAAAACTGAGTATGGACATTTCCACCTCGCAGATCTTGCTAAATGATGTAAAGACATTTTCTAGTTTGCAGCAAGGTGTGGAGTTTGCCATCAGACAAAATGGTTACCAACTTGTCCCACTTAATAAAGAATAAAAAAGTGGGGGCCATTCTGGTGGGTTTTTCATCACATCGAGGTTGTTGTTCAGGTGTCTGGCACCTCCAGAATTTTGCCTGAAAATATTTCTGAAGTACGGTCTAGAAAACAAGAAAACCACCCTACGCCATGTCAAGCAAAAGGGTGGTTCTCCAAAAAAACTAGGCAAATACTGCAATTTTTCGTGCGATCGATTCTGTTAAACGAGAGGCAACTTTTGGAACCGCCCATTTAATTATGGGGGTTAACACTGCACCCGATAATCCTCCTGCACGGACGTCAACTGTACATGTCATGGTTGTTTTCCCATTACCATCTTCTGCAGTAAAGTGACCGCTTCCTGTAAAATTATCGGATAAGCCTTTTAGTTCAAACTTAATATTGGAAGGTTCATTCCATTCGGAGATATCTACCTGCGCTTGGATGGTTTTTTTCAACCCTTTCACACTACCTTCAAATGTCCAAATGGATTGCTTGTCATTTATGATTTCATGTTCCTTATAGGCTGGTACTGATGTTGCCCATTTCTCCAGATCACTAACATAATCCCAAACTGCCTGTACATCCACTGGAATTTCTACTGTATGTGTCCCTGTTGCCATTATGATCCCTACTTTCGATATGTATGAATGGTTTTTCAAGTGAAACTATGTTATAAATACTGGTAATATTATACCATAATATAACTTTACCAAAGGGATTATAGAATGATATAAATACTAACCTTGCTAAATCCGCTTTGCTTATTTGCGAATAATCGTATCTTTAAATAGGTAGTAATTTTCTTTTCCACGTTCTTGTCCAATGGTACAAACTTTCATGGCAATTTGTTCGTAACAATTTTTAAGCATTTCACTGTCTTTAAAAGGATAGTTTTGGTTTAAGGCGTTTATCTTGTTTTTAAAAGAATTTATTATTGTGGTATTACGATTCATAGGCACATCTACTACATCAGCACGCAATCCATGGATGGCACCAAGTTGGTAACCAAAATTATCAATGAATAGATCTAATAGAATTTTGGACACAAATTCTTTATGTAACCCTGATTCTAAGATAATAATTAAATCTTCTTTATTAACCAATTTTTCACATTCTGTTATTACAATTTGATCAATAAGAGGTTTCTGTAAGTGCCATTCTCTTTCAAGGATGCTGTTTATCTCAGCTTTACTTAGTGTTCTTTTCGTGAAAAAATCAAATAATCCCATACGAACCTCCTTTATTATTCTTCGACTAGTAGATTTTACAAAAAAATAGGTAGAAAGATATATTCCAAGCTTAAGTAATTTTCTTATAAAATCCATTTTATCCCCTTTTTTATCTAATATATAGTATATTGGAAATAGTTTATTTTTACTAACTATTAAATATCTTGAGGTGAAACAATGTACGATTTAAATTCCATCAGAGAGATTACTAAAGAGTTTTTTTCGATTTATGAAGTAGGAGAAATTTCTCCAGATCTGTTTGGTTTAAACGTTACAATGAAAGACGTTATTATGGTCCTTGATCAGGAAGAAGTATATTTTATTCCAGAAATATTCGCTAGTGATAGCCCTGGTGTGGATGCTAAGGATATGTATCCAGTATGGATACATGAAACGACAAAAGAATTTAAAGTTGATTATTCCAATCCAATAACTATTGACTCTAAGTTAAAGTTGCCTTTAGCCTTTGCCGTGCTTATTTATTTCCAAGATCATGCTAAAGGAGTAAGACAAAAAACTTTTCTAAACTTATTTAAAGAAAAGTTAATTGCAACAGTGAATAAGAGATAAAAAATTATTCTGCGAGAAGTGCTAGAACACTTCTCTTTTTTATTTTTCTAGATACCACAGGGACGGTTCTTGTGGCTTTTCTCTATTCTTTTTCGACCATTTTTTGTCTGCTTTTGAAGAAGGAAATCAGTGCGGTCAAGGGTTGGATCAACTATTAACCAAACGTTTGTTTAGTTTCGAATGAGGGAGAAGAACAGAGAAGACTGTCGTTTAAGGAGAAGGGACGAGAATTTTATGGAATAAGCGAAGAAAGTTGCGGATAGGGTGTCGACATTCTTTTTATGTCTTTTTGGATAGAAATTGCATGATAGCAGGGTTTGAGCTCTTTTTAAACAAACAATTGATTAGTATAGCAGATAGGGAAAATGGTGTGATAATGTCGAAAGGAGCTTGTTCTTCTGGACTTGGTTAAAGCCAGGAGAACCGTTCCGGTGGCGTTTACTATCCAAACAAGAAGGAAAGGCTTTAATAAGTATTGAATTTTTAAGTGGTAAGTGATGATTTTAACTTTATATTAGGAGGTTGTTAGGTATGTCGAGAGAATTATGGTTGAATCTCCCGGTGCGAGAACCAGAACGGGCAAAGGCATTTTATACGCAGCTCGGTTTTCGATTGAATGAGCAGTATGTGAGTCAAGATGGCTCTTTCAGCATGATCGTCGGTGACAATCAAGTTGTTTTGATGCTCTTCCCGGAGTCCATATTCCGCAGATTCGCTGGCAATACGGTTGCGGATTTGCGGCATGGTACGGAAGTGTTATTCTCTCTGGGTGCGAACTCCAGGGAGGAAGTTGATGAGCTTGCCTTGAAGGCCGAGCGTGCCGGTGGAACTGTATTTAGCAAACCAGGCGAAAATGGCGGGTGGATGTACGGCTGCGGTTTTGCTGATCCGGACGGTCATAGGTGGAACCTGTTATATATGGATAAGAGCAAAATGCCTAGAGGTTGAACGCCCGACACTCCATCGTAAATCTGAAAATTTTAGGTAGCAGGTCTCTGTGAACTCCCTAATTCAGAAAATGAATATCCTGTTTTCTTCTTGGGGTCTGTGTGTAGCTGCCCAGTGGGATTTTTTATATTAGGATCAGTTGATTTCAATGTGTTTGAAAAATAAGGGAAGAAATTCCGCTTAAGTTGGGAAATACCCATATTTCCTTAAAAATAGGCGGAGTTTTTACGCTTATGTTTCAAAATCGTTGGTATTTTGCCTTATTTAGAGCAGTAAAGCGGAATTTCTCCGCTTATTTCTGTTTCTTAAGCTTCCTCCATATAAAATAGCCGGAAATTCTCCGCCAATGAACTCTCTTAAATCAACAATGAAGAGTAACAGAATACTATATTAAAAATTCCATCAATATTCTTACTGTTTTTAATTGTTGAAATAATAGGAAAGTCTTAAAATAAAGGGATAATAACGTTTTTAGGCGGTGGCTATGTGGAACTGGTTAGGGACCTGTCATTCAATCTTACAATCATCATGCTTCTATTGTTTATTTTTAATCTTTGGGTTGAACGGTACTACAAGAATTCCCTTCCAAAGGTTTTAAGTATTATAGGTTTGTTATTATCGGTCATGATATGTCTAATCTTTTCAACAAGACATTATGGAGTCATGGTAGATTTAAGGCAAATTCCTATCCTCATAGGCGGGTTTTATTTTGGATTTGGGCCACTACTAACTTTCTTTTCGCTCCTTTTTAGAGGAGTGTTTTTTGGATTTGACAGTGCTTTTTGGTCCGTTCTACCGCTCTATATCCTTTTAGCCATTTATTTAAAGTATGCGCGCCCGTGGTTCCTTAAGCAAAACGCAAAAAAGAGGCTTTGCGTCGTGCTTACTACTGCAGTGATCATGAATTTACTAATCTATATTGGTCTATTGATTACTGGGCATTCGGCTAAAGGACTTAAGGATGTTGCGATAACCACTGTCATAGTGTGTATTGGAACCTGTATGATTTCCTACTTAATTGAGGAAATGAAACAAAATAAGTTTCTTACCGAGCAAATGGTGAAGTCACAAAAAATTGAATTGGTCAGTCACATGAGTGCAGCGATCTCTCATGAGGTTCGGAATCCACTAACAGCAGTGAATGGTTTTTTACAGCTTGCTTTAGAAGATTTGAAAATGGAAGACACTACAAGGGGGTATATTCATATCGCTTTGACAGAACTTCATGCTGCTGAACAAGTGATTAAGGATTATTTAACCGTTGGACAACCCTCTTTGCAGACCATTGAGAGGTATGATCCTATTGAAGAACTGGGAAAGATTATGAAATCCTTACAGCCCATGGCAAATATGAATTCCGTTGAGCTGAACTTTGAGATCATTCATCCTTGTTTCATCCTCGGTGATAGGAATCGGTTTCGTCAATGCTTCCTCAATATATTGAAGAATTGTATAGAGGCTATGCCACATGGCGGAAGGTTATGTATTGAGACTGAATTGTTAACGAACGAAGTGAAAATTAAGATTACTGATTCTGGCATCGGTATGACACGGGAACAGATTAATAGATTAGGGGAGCCCTATTTTTCTACAAAAGGAAAAAAAGGAACAGGTCTTGGACTTATGGTCTCATTTAGCATTATTCGCGAGCTAAAAGGCACCATAAAAATTAAAAGTGCAGTAGGGGAAGGAAGCGTTTTTGTAGTCAGCCTTCCTGTTGTAAATAAGTAGTAGAGTGGGGACAGTCCCCCAGCGCGTTAACGCGCCGGGGGACTGTCCCTAAGGAGGAGTAACATGGAGATTTTAGAACTGCCTATCGAATTTGAATTTAATGGACAAAAAAATAGTATTTATCCGAGCTTAATCATTGATAATCATGATTTAACGGTAGTAGATACTGGGTACACAGGCTTCTTACCTCTAATTGAGAAAGAAATCAAAAAAAGTGGATATGACATTAAGAATTTGAAGAATATTGTTATCACGCATTATGATGATGATCATATTGGGTCCTTATATGATTTTAAGGCAAAATTTCCTTGGGTTCATATCATTGCTAGTGAGATTGAATCCAAATACATTAGTGGTGTGTTAAAAGCGGAGAGATTAGTTCAAGCGGAAGAGCTGCTAGACCAATTGCCAAAAGAAGAATTGGAGTTTGGCCAATGGTTTGTTCAGCAACTTAAGAATTTAAAGCATGTGTCCGTAGATGAAACAGTCCGAGATGGCAGCAAGATTTTAGATGGAAAATGTACAATTGTAGCAACTCCAGGACATACATCCGGTCATATTTCATTGTTCTTTCCAAGTTTGAAGGCTGTTATAACGGGTGACGCAGCTGTGAATGAGAAGGGTCATTTGGAGATTGCTAACCCACATTTTTGCTTGAATAGGGAGAAAGCTGAAGCATCCTTGGAGAAGATTAAAAATCTAGATGCGGATACTTTCTATTGTTATCATGGGGGGAAGTTATCCATTTAAAGTGTAGGTTGAAATGTTAATATAACAATGACGAATGGGACGGTTCGATGGTTAGGAAAAAACCATGAGAACCGTCCCTTTGGTTTTTCAATCCAACTAGTTCCCCTTTGAAAATGTATGTTTCGTTTTTTAGAATCCACTGCTCGATATGATGATAAAACTCTTGGAAACTCTCAAACCGTGAATATTGTTCAAAGCCTTCAATAGAACCCGATTTTATGTTTCCATTCTAAGACACCCATGGGACTGCCATCAAAGGTGAAGGTGAAGGGGAGGAGATTGGGGACGTTCTTCTGTTTCTATTTCTGGTGTAAATGACTTCAGGAATCCGTCTTTCGTGCCTAATTATCTATAATCCTGAGAGGGAGAAAAAGAAAGAAGTTAAAAAAATTAAGTCTTTTTTCATGCATGTAAAACAGTGCTTAATGCCTATTTTTGCCCAATCCCGTTTTTCTCTCGCTGAATATACTTTCAACAGGAACAGCGAAGGGAGAGAGGGACAATCAAAAATTCAAGAATCTTTTTAGGTATCTTTTCAGTCTTTGCATTAGCTTTTCTAATTTTAATTCCCATCTACAAAGATCACAATTCCAAAAACACAGCTGCCGAACCACCTCAAGATCAACAACAGACCCAACAACAACCTTCTAACCAACCACCTAAAAATGAACAACCACAGAAGCCCCCTAGCCAGTCAGAAGAGAAACCTCAAAAGCCCGAAGAGAATAAGCCAGACACTTCCAAGATTTATTGGGGTGTGGATACTGCAAGTAAAATCGACCAAGCCTTTTATCAATGTGTCGAGCAAAATTACGGAAAACCGGATGTGGTTGGAAGATATATCGGAGATAAGCAAGATGTCTCGACAGGATTGACTTCAGAAGAAGTTGCTTTTCTTAAAAAACAAGGGATAAAAATCCTACCGATCTATAACCACTTTACCGATGCTACCACCTATCAAAACGGAGTAGAGGAAGCAAAAGGTGCCATTGCTCTTGCTAAGGAACTGGGAATTCCTGAAGGAGTAGTGATTTACGCAGATATTGAACCTAAGTATCCAGTGGATGCGGAATTCATTCGGGGATGGGTTGAAACCATATCTTCTTCTGCTTACAAACCAGGGATATATGGTGTTTTTCTTGATGGTAAAGAATTAACCAATGCGTATAACGAGGCCATTGCCAAAAATAAAGAGTTCAAAAATAAGATTTTCGTTTGGACTAGTAATCCAGAAACAGGGACAACTGCAAAAGATAAAGCACCTAAATACAATCCGAAGACACCAGATTCCATTAATGCATCCATTTGGCAGTACGGACTTGATGGAAAACAGTGTAATGTTGATACAAACCTAATCCAATCAGCAGCTTATTCTGCTGCCTGGTAATAAGGGTGCCATAGGGACGGTTCTCAAAGGGGACAATCGGAAGTTTTGCGCGTAAAAAGGCCAAACTAGCGGGTATGAGCTAGTCTGGCCTTTTTACAATTTGTAAGTAGGGTCTTTTAGAATGATTACCGCGCCTGTCACCGCCCGAATTTTGTCGAAGAATGATAGGCCTTTATGTGGATTAATAGTGATAGAATGTAGTTGCAACTGAATATTGTTGGGGTGGTGGGTTGTTGCGCTTCTTTCCGTTTCGGGAGGGAGGTGATAATCATGGAAACATTTCTTGAAGTCCTACGTGAAGTTCTGAAAGGGGTTATACGTGAAATTAGTGCGTATTTCTTTCGGAAAAACGTTCTAGAAAACAAGAATACCACCCGCGCCGTAGGAAGCAAAAGGGTGGCTCTCATAAATAAAATACTTTGACAACCACCACCCTGACGGTCGAGGTTGCGGGAGAGAGGTGCTAGAACACTTCTCTCTTTTTATTATATGTCTATTATAAACAAAAACATTCCCATTTAAAAGTAAGACCGCGTGGATCCTTGACCGACAATCTTTTTAGCTATCTGAGATGAAAATACTCTATCGCTGGGGTTATGCGCATTTTAAATGTGTATATCCTGTGCTAATTCCAAATTATTTTTCGCTGGTGAGTATTTTGATTAGTGATGCAGATTTCTTTTTGTCCAATTGAATGTATTTACTTTGGGCGTCAATTACTAGTTCAACTTGGTCCTTTTTTGGACTGATCCAAAGTTCGTATAACACCGCTTTTGCTTTTATTTCCGGATTTTTAAATTGAAATACAAATCGGTAATCAGGTGGGCGTACCATCGATACTTTTGCATTTTCCCAATCACTATTTTCTATTATATCTTTCACCTTTTGAACCTTGGTATTGGCAGTGATTTTTTTGAAGTCTTCATATTTATCTTCATTCTCCACACGCTTTTCCACTTTGATATATTGCTCTTCATTCTTCGTTACGCCATTACAGCCTGCTGCAAATAATGAAATGATTCCGATAAAAACAATCAAATAGTTGAGTTTTTTCAAGATTCATCGCCCCCTTTACTAATAAGACGTATTTCATTTAGAAAAGTATCAGGTTGTGATATACATATAAATTGAAATGGTTCTAGAGCATCTATCGACAATCTTTTTATTGGAGTTGGTGTAAGAATCCACTGATATCAAGTAATCACCCTTCTTTTAACCAAACGTTTGATTACTTTCGAATTAAAGGGAAGAACAGGGAAAGAAGTCGATTTGAGAGAAATAAGGACTTTTTTGAGGAATATGAGGGAAACTTGCGGAGAGTTGGCCGACATTCTTTTTATGATATTTTTGATAGGAATAGCCCTATCGATGAGTTTATGCTCGTATTAACTAAACGATTAATTAGTATAGCTTATAGGGAAAACAGTCAAAACGTGGTGAAAAAGACGTTTCTTTTGGTGGAAAAACCAGGAGAATCGTCCCTGTGGCTTAAATAAGGGCTTAATCTGCCGATACGTTATTTAGATTGATGCATAAGCTAGAAGTGACCATCAGACAAAACGCCATATATTTTACTTCCTCAGGGCTTTTTATGCGTTCGGTGCATGAAAGCCAAGTAAAAAAGCCCTAAACAGGGCTTTTTTATTTGAACAATTTAGGTTGGATGCTTTTAATTAATAAAAGCAAGTTGCTCCAATGATAATTAATAAGATAAACAAGACAACGATTAAGGCAAAACCTCCGCCATAACCAAAGCCGCCACCGTAACCGTAGCCACCACAGCCACAACCGCCAAAGCCGCCGCCGAATCCAGCATAACCGTACATTTTTATCCCCCCTTTCAATTAGTATTATTTAATTAATAAAATCCTCCGCCATATCCTCCGCCCATAAAGGATGCTCCGATAATAATTAGAAGGATAAATAATACAACTATTAATGCGAAACCTCCACCAGCTCCTACACCATCCATTTGAAAACCTCCTTTACAACTATTCCATACAAAATATGTTAAAATCCAAAAGTTGTCAGTGCTTTTTCAAAATATACAAGCCTAATCTATACAATTTGAAAATATCGCGGTGGCTACTGCCATCCAAGAAAAAAAGGACAATACCTAATTGAGGGTATTATCCTTTTTTGCATATTCAAAATGATTTTCTTTATTTATTCATTTCAATCGTTTCATTCACATCTGTCGATTGAGCACTTTGCCCGGTCATGCGTTTGTAGAGAAAGGCGACTTTCTTAGTAAAATTACCGGTATCCCAATATTCGGCTGCTTCTGCATTTACCTTTATTAAGACCACGTTAGGGTCATCATAAGACGTTTGCATGATCTTCTCATATGCTTTGCTCCACAGTTCCTTTTTCTTACCCATATCCGCAACGATTTCTGCTCTGCCACGGACGGAAACATAGGATTTACCTGCATATGCCACATTGACATCATGATCATGTAAAATTTCTTCATATTTATCAGTCTCTTTTTTAGTGAAGAACCATAAGTCACCATCAAACTCCACTTCTTGTGTTTTCATAGGACGAGAAACAAGCCCGTCTTCACTGACCGTAGTCAGCATAGCCGTGTCTATGTCCTTAATTAACTCCCTTAACGTTTCCATTTCCTCTTGTTTCAACATGTTAGCCATCTCCATCACCTCATAAATGCTTTAAGATGTATAATACCCTTTCCGTGAACTTTTATTCAGTGGGAACCGTCCCTGCGGCTTCCTTTTGTGTTAAAATATGGATAATAATCCGTTTTTGAAACGAGGGGTTTTTGGATGGAGCAGGTGCTAAATGTAATTCCTTTTATTCTGGGACTTGGGTTGAATGCATTATTGATATTCGCTTTATTAAGTCTCAAGGGTAAGATCATTGGCATAAAAAAACGCTTATCCATATTGAGCTTGTTTTTAACTGTTGTTTTCACAATCATCCCAACAATAGGCTATCGGGTTGCAAAAGATTCTGGTGCTTATTACTTTGGTTTTCCAGCTAATGGCTTTGTGTATCATAGCGGAGGGCACTTAAGTTTTGCTTCTTTAGGACTCCTATTTAACTATTTCTTCTTTTATTGGGTCCTTAAACTTATATATAAAGTTTGGAATCTACGAACAGTACAGAAATAATGGAAATAAGGGAGGTTATCTAATTTGAGGTTTCTATTTGCTATCCCACTTATTCTTATAGGGTCTTTATTGATCGGGTTAACAATTGATGGCATAGGAGACAAAGGGAATGTAATTATGGATATCATTGGATGGATTCTTTTCTTAGTCGCTATTTGGGTTGGTAGAAAAAAGCAAGTAGGAAAGAAGCGAGCCTCTTAGATAAACTAACGGATGCAGAGAGTTTAAGTTTCAGCGGCCATTTGGGTTCGGCGGTGGCTATTCCTTGTTGAACGAACGGGACAGGTTAGTGAAAGAAAGGTAAATAGGAATAATAGAGATAAATGTAAATTTAAAAGGGATTTGAGGAGAATCAAATGTCGCAAGATGGAATTGTTTTAGTAGCAAATGTGTCAATCTTTAATGACGATAAAGTCTTGATTATAAAAGAGAATAAACCTACTGCTATTAATAAGTGGAACTTTCCAGGTGGTCATATCGAAAAAGGTGAAGACATTCTCTATACAGCTCAGAGGGAAGTTAAGGAGGAAACAGGTTTGGATGTAAAACTGATTGGTACTACTGGTGTATATAATTTTGTTAGTAGTACAAACAATCAAGTTATTTTATTCCATTTTGTTGGTGAGGTTACAGGAGGTTCTCTAACTCTCGAAGAAGATGTAATTTCTGACAGCAAGTGGATAAAAGTAAATGAACTTGTAACATTTGAAAATAAAGACTTACGAGAACCCAGTGTAATAAAGCAAATATTTAATAACTTATTACAAGAGAAAATACACCCAATTAGTGTGTATAATGAGCAACTAATTAAATAGTTCTTAATGAACTAAGGGGTGAGTTAAAGATGAAGATCGCTGTAGCGATCTTTTTTTAATTATTGTAACGGAGCAGTATAATTCAACAATATGGAAAAATATAGATAAATAAAACTGACTCATTAGGGGGAGAAAAAATGGGGGCTGTTTTTACATTCTTTAGCATATGGATATGCAGTTTCCTACATATAGTGGTAATTGAAAAGGGAAATCACATACTAGTGATCGAAGACCAATTCATTTACGAGAGGGTCTACTCCCGCATTCAAGTAAAAATCATTGAAAATCATAACGGTACGCTCTTAATCTCAAGTGTAGAAAATAAAGAGACCACTATCGAGGTTACTCTACCTATGTAACCCTTACGTTCAGTGCGTTGTGTAATAATTATTTAACTCGTCCACTAATCTATAATCGAATAATACAAGGAATCGCCGCGGCGATCCTTTTTAGTTTGGCAAATAATACTTCCACCACCATTAGGGGGCCAGAACTGAATTCGTTAGATTAATAAAAGCCTGTTTGGAGAAAACTCTTTAGTAAAGATACTTTTTTACATAAAAAGAGGTGTAGGAAATTGGAGCATAAACCCAAAATGGTATCAAGCGAGATAGCGGCACTTTGGTCACAGTATCAGAATGATACTGCAGCTCTTTGTATTAATAAACATATGTTACAGAACATAAAAGACAAAGAAATCTCAAACATTTTTCAGCAATCAATCTCTCTTAGTGAGCAACATATTGAGAAAATTAAAGAATTTATGACCGCAGAAGATTACCCAATTCCCATTGGTTTTACAGAAAATGATTTGGTACCGGACACTCCTGCTCTATTTTCTGATAATTTAAGTTTATTTTATATTAATATCATGTCTATTCATGGCTGCCATGGATATAGTGGGGCGCTTACGACATGTGCGCGTAAAGACATTCGTGAATATTTTACACATTGTATATCATCAGCAGTGGATTTATGTAACTGGTCCAAGGATTTAATGCTAGAAAAAGGAATATATGCTCGACCGCCAGCTATACTCCCGTCGGATAGAGCAGATTATGTTAAGGATGACCACTTTCTAGCAGGATGGTTTGGTGAGGTAAGACCACTATCCTGCATCGAGATTACAGATATTTATTTTAATTTAAAGAAGAGTATAATGGCAAAAGCTGTCACGATGGCCTTTAGCCAAGTTGTGAAAGATAAAAATATCCGTAAGTTTATGTTAGAAGCAGTGAAAACGAAGGATAAACACATAAACGTATTTTATGAAGTATTGAATCAAGAACACTTACCTGCACCCCCTACTTTTGACGCAGATATAACAGATTCTACTACTTCTCCGTTTTCAGAAAAGCTAATCATGTTTCATGTAGGCTTTTTATTTACTACTGCTATGATTTATTATGGTACAGGATGGGCATCTTCTCCTAGAAGGGATCTTCATCCTAAGTATCTGGAAGCTATTGCGGATGATGCTAAAATAGGGAAAATGTGGATGGACATAATGATAAAAAATGAATGGATTGAACAACCCCCTTTGGCGGAAGATCGGAAGAAGTTAGCTATGCCAAAAAAATGAGAGATAATGAATACTTGGCTTGTGGAGAAAGGTACTGTTTATTCTTCACAAGCTTTTTATTTGTTTTTTTCAAGGCTGTGTTAAAGAACAATGTTGATTATTGCACCCTGTTGATTGGAGCGGAAGACGCGAAGACTCCTGTGGGAGTATGGTTCAGGAGAGACCCCGCAGACGCTTGCGTCGAGGAGGCTCGCCGAAACACCCACGGAAAGCGAAGCGTCTGGAGCGGAAATCAACAGGCAAGTTTAACAGAGCCTTTTTCAAAAAACATTTGGCACAGGTGCGGTTATCCTTATGAATATAAAATTAAAGCAAAACGGAGCAGGTTAGTTAAACAACAATATCATTAAAAAGAGGATTGTTAGCTTTCGTAAAGAAAGAGTAAATAATAAATGGTGAGAGGATGAAGAAAATTTGGAAGCAAGTAACCAGATCATTCAGATAAAGCCTTGGGAGGATAATGACCTTGATTTACTTTTTCTTATAAACGCTCCAGAAATGATGCAGCATCTTGGAGGTCCAGAGAGTAAAGAGCAGATTTTGAAGCGACATAAACGATATCTTGAACTGGGTAATAGAGGTCGTATGTTCAGCATTAAATTGTTACCAGAATTAGAACCAGTAGGTTCAGTGGGCTATTGGCAAACTACTTGGAATAATGAGAGTGTATATGAAACTGGATGGAGCGTTCTACCCTTTTATCAAGGGAGGGGAATAGCTACAAAAGCGGTAAAGTTGGCAATTGAAGAAGCATCTAGTGAGAACAAATATAAATACATCCACGCATTCCCATCGATTGATAATCCTGCTTCTAATACAATTTGTCGGAAGCTTGATTTTCAGTTTATCTCTGAATGCGAATTTGAATATCCTCCAGGAAGCTTTATGCGGTGCAATAATTGGCGTTATAACTTAATTGGACAATAGCTGGAATTTCAGTTCTTAATTTTTATAAAAGAATGTGAAAAAATGTACTTAAACTCCCGGGGGAGGATAGTGCAACAAGATATATGTCCTTATTTTCCAATAACCGTAGTAAAGTAGTTATAGGAAGGAGGATTCTGATGGCAAAAAGATTCATTTGGCTATTTCTTGCTGTTTTAATTCTTTTATTAGTTGTTCCAAATGTTCTTGCAGGTTCATCATCTGTTATAAGTGAAGGAAAAGCAGGGGGATATAAATATCTAATTACAAAAGAAGGTAATGAGTACACTTGGACTTTAGAGCACAAAGGGAATAAATCAGTATTTGAAGAGACTGAAGAAAATAGAAAAGAATTAAATAATTTTAAGCAAGCAATTATTGATATTAAGAATCAATCCATAAAAGTATGTGTATTTATAATAATCTTTTTCATTTTCATAGTATTCGAAGTATTACTTCATATGAAAAATAAACTAAGGTTTAAAGATGGAGGGGCAATTATTTTTTTATTGGCTGTTATTGCTATTGGTCAGATATTTGTTGCTTTAACGGAACTAGATAGTGCTTTTAGTGATGCAAGGTTTTATTACTATCGGATATTGAAATGACGGGAGCTTAAGTAGAAAACGGGATGCTACGGCGATCCTGTCTTCTTATTGTGCAGGATATTTCAAAACTGCGATGACAGCTTTAAGTCACCCTTGAATGAAAAGACGAATTAAAAAGGCGTGTAATACTACGCCTAAAATTGTCTAAATTTATCGCTTAGAGCTATTTTATGGGCAATAACGTAAATAATTACATAGATAGGGAATGAGTACCAAGGCCCCCAATGTACAGGATGATATACATCAATAAACTGAAAAAATAGTTCACCTATAAAAGAAGTAACTAACCCATAAATCAGTCCCACTATCCAAGGATTTCTTTTATGAAGGAATTGAATTAAAAACATGATACTTATAGGCATTAGTGAAAAATCATATGGGACATAAGAGGGTATTGCAGGTGTAACTGGACGAGTATAATTCCAAAGTGAAAGTTGCACACCAACGCTGTCAAATGTAAGTGAGATAAGTGCGACAAAGCTACCCGCAAAAAGTAATCGACCAGTGCTATTTCTATTCCTAATAATTAACCAAACAGCCCAAGGGATTATTGTAAAAGTGATGCCTAACCACCATTGCCATGTAAATAACACTTCATGTTTCCAGGCAATCATTCGATGGTCAAATGCTTTATGATATTCCCAAAAGGTTTTGTGCATTCCTGGTGTTGGTTTCAAGCTCAATACCTACTTTCAATATATTTAGCATATTGGGATTTCTAATCCCCTCTTTAAGTAATAGAAGTATTATTTGTATTTTTTTCATGTATATTCCCAAAACATATGTTGCGTATTACGATGAAAAGGTGTAATAAAAGCGCAGTTTCTTCTTTAAGTAATGTAGCGGTTAGTGAATAAAGAAATGGTAAAGTGATGTAAAAAGAGGCAAAAATAAAGGAAATAAAGTTTAATATGTTAAAGTGAAAGTAGGAGATGGTGATATGTCAGAAGATGAATTATTCTCAAATAAGGCATCTAATGTTTATGAGATGTATTCAAAAATACTCGATTTATTGAAAGAAATAGGACCTTTTGAAATTGAGTTTAAAAAGACTTCAATACATCTTTTGAATAAATCTTCCTTCGGAGGAGTTCATCCAAAAAAGAAATGGTTAGATTTTAATTTAGTAACATACCATCAAATTGAACACGGGAAAATTACTAAAATTGAACAAGTTTCAAAAAACAGATTTCACAATAACTTTAGATTTTATAGTGAAGACGAACTAAATCAAGAGTTTTTTGTTCTTTTAAAAGAATCATATCAATTAATGAGTTAGTGAGAGAAAGGATATTTATTACCATCAGTTCAATCATCTTTTCGTATAGAAAAACTTATTAAGAAATATGCACTAGAAAAAATATATATCATATATAGGTTATATCCCGTTTGAATGCTTGAGGAGGATATTATGAAACCTATGTTACCTAGTGAAAAATATTTCGGTAATTTAGAACTAGTTTATGCATTTTATGGGGCTATGCCTACAGGTGTTACTGTTTCAGAAACCGGTCGTATTTTCATTTGCTTTCCAAAATGGGGAGACGATGTTAAATTTACGGTGGCGGAAATTGTTGAGGATAAATTGCAGCCTTATCCTAATTTACAAACCAATTTGGTTAACCCCGAGAATGTCACAATGACTTTCATCAGTGTCCAAAGTGTAGTTGCTGATGGAAGGGGAACGCTTTGGATATTAGATACAGCGGCACCCAATTTTTCTGAACCTATTAAAGGGGGTGCAAAATTAGTCGCTGTTGATTTAGAAACCAATACAATAAGAAAAGTATATACCTTTACAGAAGATGTTGTCCTGCCCACAACTTATCTGAATGATGTCCGTTTTGATTTTCGTGTTGGAAAAGCAGGTTATGCCTATATTACGGATTCTTCTTCCAAAGGACCAGGAGCTATTATCGTCGTAGATTTATCAAATGGAAACGCGTTTAGACGGTTAAATGGGGCAAATTCAACTTCACCCGATCCCTATTTTTTACCGAAAGTAGAAGGTCAAATTTTAATGAATCGAAACAAAGATGGTTCAACTTCTCCATTTAGATTGGCGTCTGATAGTCTTGCGATTTCTCCCGATGGAAAGATATTATATTTTGCTCCACTAACCAGTCGTCACTTGTTCTCGATCTCAACAGAAGCCCTGAGAGACAGAACAATACCGGACATGGATTTACCTTATCATGTGGAGTATTGGGGAGAAAAAGGTGCGTCTGATGGAATGATCACCGATGCAAAGGGAACAGTTTATGCTGGAGATTATGAAAACAACAGTATCCGTAAGATATTGCCAACTGGCATAATGGATACTATCGCACATGATCCGAGAATTTTGTGGCCGGATACTTTTTCAATTGGTCCGGATCAATATTTGTATGTCATCGTGAACCAATTACATCGACAGCCTAGATTTCATTATGGAAAAGACTTACGACAGAAACCTTATAGTTTACTTCGTATCAAAATTGATGAATTTCCTGCTCCGACCTTTTCATAATATATTGTGTAAAACAAACACGAGTTAGCAATAAGGTTATTTACTTCTGCCAAATAAACTCATAATGGTTTAATAGGAACAGTTTGTTAAAACTGTTCCTGGAAATTTTTATAATATCGGTAAGTTCAATGCTGTATTGATATTATTTAAATCCAAACTGATCTGTTCGTTTGTATCCCAAGCATGGTACCATCCTTTTTCTACCATGTATGCGGATATTTGTTCATGCATATCAAGTGCTTCCACTAAATGACGAGTGAGTATTTCTTTAATTTCCGGTGTTCCTGATTCTGTTACTGCCATGGCATAATTTCTAACTCCACTTTTAGCTGAAATGAGTAGATCCATTGCAACGACTTGATCCGATAGTCCGTCCATGCCAGTTAAAGTTTCAATGATTGGATTCATGTTCATTCATCTCCTAATTTACTGCTTAGCGTTGGAAAGGATAGAAGCATATTCTTGTAATTGTCTTGTAGATACATCAATGTCTTGCAACATAATATCTTTTAATAGCGGATCTGTAACTAACGCTTTCATCGTTTTGGATTTAGTTAAACAAGTGGTCTTAAAAGCAGCCATCTCATGGACCTCAAGAACTTCATGTAGGGCGTAGTTCATTTTTTATACCTCCTTCCTCAAGGTTTCAAAACGACTTTTATACAATTATCCATTTTTGTGTCAAAAATCTCATAGCCACGCTTTGCTTCACTAAGTGGAAGCACATGACTTACGACATCTCCTGGATCAATTTTTCCGGTCGTAACTAATTCAAACATATATGGCATATAGTGGATGACAGGTGCTTGACCGGAGCGGATATTGACGTTGCGGTTCATAATATCTCCAAGAGGGAAACCATTATATCTGCCGCCGTAAACGCCAGTAACTTGAATTGTCCCGCCTTTACGCACTGCTTGTGAAGCCATGATAAATGCACTTAATGCTCCGCCTTGAAGCTTCATTCCACTCGCAAGGAACTCCAGATCAGTCATTTTACCGTCCATACCAACTGCATCAATGACTACATCAGCGCCGCCTTTGGTGATTTCCTTCAGGTAACTTCCTACATTCTCATGGTCCTCAAAGTTAACAATTTCTACTTTGTTGGTGCGCTTTGCGTGCTGCAGGCGATAATTAACATAATCAACGGCAATGACTCGCTTTGCCCCTTTTAACCAACAGAATTTTTGAGCAAAAAGACCAACCGGGCCACAGCCAAGAACAATAACCGTATCTCCATCCTTTACACCTGCATTGTCAACGCTCCAAAAACCAGTAGTCATCGCATCGGCAATAACCGCTAACTTTTCATCTGGTTCTTCACAAGTCTCTGGAATTTTGAAATGAGTAAAGTTGGCAAATGGCACTCTTAAATATTCAGCTTGCCCACCTGGATAGCCACCTGTCGTACCAGAATATCCGAAATAGGCACCCATATCACCATTATCATTTGAATTATCACATTGGCTTTCCAAATGGTTTTTACAGTATTGGCATTCACCGCATGCTATATTAAAGGGGATAATTACTCGATCCCCCTTTTTTAGCTTAGTCACACCTGGACCAACTTCTTCGACGATTCCCATTGGTTCATGGCCAATAACATAGTTTTCTTGCAAGTTAGGAATCATGCCATGAATTAAATGTAAATCAGACCCACATATCGCTGTACTCGTTACTTTAATAATCATGTCATCTGGTTTTTCAATCTTTGGATCTGGAACTTCTTTGACTACAACATTTTTAATTCCTTGATACGTTACTGCCTTCATTGGTTACAGCCTCCAGTGTTAGTGTTCATCAGGTGTCCGGTCAAACATACCTTTTCGATTGGTCTCAACAGGGAATAGATTCATTTTGCCAATCATCAATGTATTGTTGGCAGAGAGTTGATCTAGTTTATACTGTTCACTTAGTTCATATGGATGGAACCATTTTTTATTAATCATTAGTTCAGTAATTTCTTGGTGCATGGCAATCCCTTGTAATAATTGGTTACGTAAGACGGTTCTAACATCAGGGGATGCGGATTCCGTTAATGCTACAGCAATATTGCGAACACCTTCTTTTGCACGAAGGAGTAAATCCATTGCAAATGTGGTATCTGCTAGCTCTGGTACGTGAAGCGAGTTTATAGGGTCTAAATAGTCATTGTTCAATGAATTTGCCTCCTTTTCAGTTTACTATTGGTGTTGGCCGGTTTTGAGGAACAGGCGCTTCAAAAGGTGCACGTTGATAAATTGCCTGTAATTCTCCAAGCGCTTGCATGGATTGTTCGACATCTTTTTGCATTAATGCTCTCAAATCATCATCAAATACCAGTCCTTGCATTAGTTTTGATTTCGCTAAGCAAAGGGTTTTAAAGTTAATAACTTCATGTAGATCCAATGACTCATGATCGGCTAATTTCTGATTATCCATTTTTAATTACCCTCCTTATTCGTTAATGGAATCAATTGTATTGTTCCAAAAATCGGAGTAAACATTCTTTAATGTTTTTTAAGATAGATAATTATCCATAATGTTCGGAACATTCATAAATTGAAGGGGATTCATTTATTGTGATGGATGAGGATGATTGTTGGATGTCTTTTTTCTTGTAACTATGAAAATGTTCAAGGATTAACGCTTTTTTTGTTGAACTTATAGTCCATAGATTGATGATAGAAGAGTGTTTGAAACTTGTTTCGGAAAATGGAGTAGCTTAGAAGCTTTTGAAAAATAATAAAGAAAAGTATGTTAATAGTGACTTTCTGTACTTCAAACTATGCTTTCTTGAGTTCGGTTATTAGAAAGACCTTAATCGGACTGATAAATGTGGAAAAAGCACCCATATTTTATGAGTACTTTACTATTGTCTATTCTGAGCTGAGAATGTAGGTTTATGTAATTTATGAAATAACCAAGTTATAAACTTTGCTATTAAAAGTACAAATACGTATCCAAAAAATAAGTGAAAATAATTAATTTCACCGTACATTCTAAAAAGACCAGTACTTACTAAAATAGGCTTTAAAATAAATGCAAATATAGCAGCAGTTATTATAGCGTATAGGTAATAATTTTTATGATTATTTAATGTCCATTGGTAAATGAGCATGAAAGCCACAGGGACCATGGAAGTGTCCAATGAGATGCTTGGCAGTGCAGGGATAACCTGATAAGGGTAATGCCAATACCCTCGATTTATACCGTATAGATCAATAAATGTAAAAAAAACATGAACGTTATATCCATAGAAACCAATTAGAAATACTTTACTTCGGTCAATTTTAAGATAAAGAATAACCAATGGGACTAAAAGAATAGCGATTAAAACCCAAAACTGCCACGTAGAAGGGTTAGAATAGTCTGCCCAATAATTAATTAAAGAATCGGTATTCTCTTTTCTACCGTATAGAATCTTGTCAAATTCATCTAAGCGTTCCATTAAACTTCCTCCCAAATGTAAGCCAATTATATAGTTAGAATAACCTAATATATTGGGTTTATTAGTTATTAAATAAAGAAGATAATTATTTCGCATTTCGATGATATTGTGAAGAAATGTCCTTAAGGGGCAGGTAAGTTGAAGTAGAAAGAGAAAAAAGACATTCCTTTGGAATGCCCTTACTAACAGATATTTTCTTTCATAGTAATGTCTCTCACGACATCTTCTAAAGTAACATTTCTTAAGACTTTCTCCATTGCTAATTGTGCTGCTGTGAATAATGGTTCAATTGTATTTTGGATGTTCCTACCTACGGGACAATCAGGATGTGGACTTTCATGTATGCTAAACAACTCTTTCTCCTGGACAACATTCACTGCCTTGTATACGTCAAAGAGAGTGATACAAGATAATTCCTTTGCGAGTTTAGCACCTGCAATTCCTGGATGTACCTCTATCAAACCAGCTTTTTTTAGCATTCCCATTAGTTTTCTTATAACCGCTGGGTTCGTGTTAACACTCGTAGCTAAAAATTCAGAAGATGTTACTCCCTCATTATTTAATTCAATTAGAGTCAATATATGAATTCCTACTGCAAATCGGCTGCTGATGGACATGTTCAGTCACCACCCCTATAAACTAATCCTTATATTATTTTATTCCCTCATCATGTAATTGTTTTGATTACAAGCTTATTATACCAAAATACGAAAAAAATAATATAAATTCTTTCACCTGTTGACAAATTGATTACATGTAACTAAAATGAATACATGTAATTCATATTGTTACAGAACAAATTTGACTGGGGGAATTTTAATGAAAATTTTAGTAACTGGAGCAACTGGAAAATTAGGTTCCAAGGTTGTAGATTCATTATTGAAATCAGTACCTGCAAGTAATTTGGTGGTGAGTGTCCGAAATCCAGAGAAAGCAGAAGGACTTCGTAATCGTGGAGTGGAAGTTCGTCAAGGTGATTTTGACCGTCCAGAAACATTAGATAATGCTTTGAAAGGGATTGACCGATTATTAATTATTTCTGCCGATGGTGACAATGAAACAAGAATCAAACAACATGCTAATGCTGTCAAAGCAGCTGAACGTGCAGGGGTAAAATTTATTGCTTACACAAGTTTAGCCAATGCAACCGAAAGCAAAAATTTAATGTCTCCACCTCATTTTGCGACAGAAGCAGCCATCATTAAAACGGGTATCCCTTATTCTTTCTTACGTAACAATTGGTATTTGGAAAACGAAATTGGAAGTATTCAAGGCGCTATTTCAGGAGCTCCATGGGTGACTTCTGCTGGAGAAGGTAAAGTAGGTTGGGCACTGCAACAAGATTACGCAGATGCTGCAGCAGCAGTACTTGTTGGAAACGGTCACGAAAATACAGTTTATGAACTTTCTGGTCCTCTTTTAACTCAAGAAGAATTAGCATCTACTCTAGGTAATATATTGGGTAAAGAAATACCTGTACAACAAGTTAGTGACGAAAAATATGCAGAAATCATGAAAGGTTTAGGTTTGCCTGATTTTGTGATTCCGATTGTAGTAGGAATTCAAGAAAGCATTCGCAACGGTTCACTTGAAGTTGAAAGCAGTGATTTTGAGAAAGTTCTTGGTCGTCCAGTTACTCCAATTAATGAAGCACTCAATCAAATTGTTAATGAAATTTCAAAAACAAAATAAAATTTACTTGAAAGAACCGACATAAAGTCGGTTTTTTTGCAAGAATGTTTTTTGGATCGGGAATGAGGATTGCAATGTAAATTTAATGTTTTTGCTCGATGGTTTTCAGGAAAATTTTTGCGAATTCTCTAACTAGAGAAGTTTTCATTTTTGACAGGGTATTGTCTGGCAGGATGATAATAAAAGAAGATAGAAATATATATAAAGTACTCGCAACGTGTGCTATTCATCCATTAAAAATAGGAAACAACTCATAAATCTTTAAGGAGGTATTGTAATGAACCAACACAAAGTTATAATAGCTCAGTATCATTCTACATATGCTGAACAGACAGTGGAAATGTGGCGAGATAGTAAGGAACGGGCTATTGGTCAGAAAGAAATCCATAGCTTTGAAAATCATATTTATTTTTTAAATCATATATTAACTGAGCAGTATCAAATAGATTTAGCTTTAATTGATGACAAAGTCGTTGGGATGATTGCCTATAATGAAAAGGAGATAAGCCAACTTTATATTCATATTGATTATCAAAGATTTGGTATAGGGCAAACATTACTTGACAATGCAAAAGAAAAATCAAGTGGGAGATTAACATTATATACATTTGAAATAAATGAAAACGCACAACGATTTTATGAAAAGAATGGATTTAAAATTATTGGTAGAGGATACGAAAATGAAGAAAATCTACCTGATATTCAATATGAGTGGATATCCAAATAAATAATGGAATGATAAATGGTATTGCACTATTCTATTAACTCTGTTGGTGGATCCTCAATCTGCCTGATTGATTTCTTCTATACATAAAGTATTGTGGCGAGTGGCATTGAACAAAACTAAATTGTTACATAGAATTTCTTTGTATATATGGTATAATTCGTTTATAAAATTATGAAAAGTGGGTGAGGTGGAATGATTAAGAGGAAGTTCTTGTTCTTGTTCTATTTATGTTTAATAGCTACCCTTCTAGTTCTACTGTCACCATTTTTCAGCAAAAGTTCTGTAAGCAATTCTGAAGAACTGAAACATGCTGCATTTGGTTTGCCGTTTCCTTTTGTAAATCAAGACCTATCTAGCTTTGACCCACCATTCCCTTATGTTATGTCAATGTCTTCTCCCTGGGAAAATCCCATATCAATCAATCTGTTATCCTTAATTGCCTCTTTGTTTGTTGTCAATCTGCCAATTTATTTTACTTACTATCTATTTTCATTACTCAGGAAGTAATTATTTCATAGATCCCAATTGGTTTGTTGAATAAGGATATTTTCTGTTTTAAGCGAATTAGAATTTCAAACAAACCTTACACTAAATACAGGTATTGAAAATAGCAGGAATATAGGAGGTATGAGATATGAAGATCAATAGAATAGATCATGTGAGTATTAACGTAAATGATCTTTCAGAGGCTAAGGCGTTCTTTGTTGATTTAGGACTTGAAGTGAAAGCGGAATGGGAATTGGATGGAGAGCAGTTGGACAGAATAGTTGGGCTTAAGGGTGTTAGAACGGCATGTGTAGGAATGGGGATGCCAGATGGTCAGGCATGGATAGAGCTAGTTAAATTTTATACGCCGTCAGATGAAGAAGGTATTCAGCCACCTTTTGCAAATACGCTGGGTATCCGACATATTTGCTTTGCTGTTGAAGATCTTGAAGCTATTGTTGCAAAATTGAAAAAGAGGGGCACGGAAATCTTTAGTGAGATAGAGCAATATGAAGAAAGTTATAAATTATGCTACGTTCGGGGCCCAGAAGGAATTATTTTAGAGTTGGCGGAGAAAATCGGATAAATATTGAATGGGACTGGAATATAATTGGAAGTAAGATTAATATTCCGTTTGGGAAAGTAGAGGAACTATATGCAACTATTATTTTGGCCTTTTATGATTGCTTCTCTTTTGGTCTCAATTTTAGCTATTAGATTAAGAAAACCTAATTTTCTTTTAATAGCATCAATACTTATATTACCTTTATCACTTTATCTTGCCGCTACACCCCGTTTTTTCATATGGGGGTTAGTATTTCCACTTTTTTTTGTTGGGTCAGCGGTTTCCCTGTCTAAGAAGTTTATATGGTTAACTGTGTTGTTGGTAGCTCCTAATTTTTTACTAGTTGGCTGGATAGGAGTTACTGTTTTAACTCGGTAAATAGTAAGGGTACAATCACTAAAATAAAAGAAAGCACTTGGAGTAAAGTGCTTTCTTCGGTAGATGTTATTAATTAAATTGGATTACCAAGGAGAATAGGATCGGTTGGTTGAAACACCGTAATAAAGATGGAGGGGGCTAAAGAAGATTCTGAAACATTACACTAAAGGTAACGGGGTGTGTTTAAGTAAATCAAGCCAGCCCATTTCCTAGGGGTTTCTCTTATAAAGTAACGGGCAGCACATATCCATTCATTTTATGAATTACATTGTGAATGTAGTTAAATATTACATTAAAAAGATTCACATTAGCATAATTCGCTATTTATTTTTCGTAACAGGATACACATGTGAATATTCCTCTAAAGTAATCCCCTGACTTTTAATTGCCTTTGAAATCTTACCAACATATCGAATATGCCAAGGTTCATATTGATAACCTGTTATGAATTCTTTTCCTTTCGGATAGCGGATAATATAACCGTATTTTGCACTATTTTTTTTTAACCAAGCAGCTTCTTTCGTTTTGGCGAAACAGGACTGTGCCGCACATTTACCCGAACTTCCGCTTACATCAATCGCTAAACCAGTCTGATGTTCACTTGCTCCTGGAATAGCACTATAGCTTTTGGCCTTTTCAAAACCATCTGTTTGAACATAATCGTTAAATAAAGCTTTTTGTGTATTATAGGAACGGTAGGCGGATACACCGCTTAAATAAATTCCATCTTTTTTTGCCGCAGCAAACATTTTTTCTAAAGCTATGGCTGCTTCCCTTCTCATTTTTCGCTTTTCTATTTTTTCTTTAAATAAAAAAGGAACGTCTGGATAAACTAGATCTTTCGGTTCATAGTTTTCAGGCATGTAATAATGGGTGTTAACAACGACTGTTATCGATGTTGGATAGGGAGCCAAAGTAGTTTCGCTTGCCTTTTGTTTACTAATCTTTTCAATTTCAATAGAATTATTTGTGGTTTTCGTTAAATTTACTTCCTTTGCTTTGGATGTAGATAAATGATTTGAATTTCTCATACAACTAGTTATATCAATTATGATTAAAATCATCATTAATACACTTATACCACTTTTGAACATACATACCTCCTTGATTTCCCTCTGATTGATTAATTCCTACTGTGACCATGATGAGACAAACGAAGAAGCTACCCATAGTAAACTTTCTGCTCACTTTTTCCTCATTTGTTGGCCCACCTTTTGTTTCTCTACTAGATAGATGTTTTTGAGACGAAAAAAGTTTGACCAATTTAAAAATTTTTACCATGTGTCCTTGCCTTCATTTTTAAACTTCCATTGTTAACATCAAATATGTGTAAATTGGGGAATTCTGTATAAAGTAACATATATTATCCTTTTGAAATTTTACTTTTTAGGAAACAAACTTTTTGTTCCGGCCAGACGTCTTTTTCATACAGCATGCCAGAATATCAAAAGGAGCTTTAAGCGAATGAAAAAAAGGAAGAAAGAAGAAGCACTTATTGAATTGATATCAGAAAATAGAGAGAATTTTTATCGTCTTTCCTATAGTTACGTAAAAAATTCAGAAGATGCTTTAGATATTGTGCAGGACTCAATACAAAAAGCTCTTTTAAAAATAGGAGAATTGAGAGACGGTCAAAAACTCAAAAGCTGGTTTTACCGAATTGTTGTTAATACCTCTTTGGATTTCTTAAGACGGCGAAAAAAAATAATTGTTGTGGAGGATACCAAATTGGAATCTTACGCACATGGAAAAAGTGACCGTTACCAAGATATTGATTTGGGAAATTCAATAGATCTGCTGCCTCCCATTTATCGAACAGTTATTGTATTACGATATTTTGAGGATTTAAAAATTGATGAGATAGCAGAAATTTTGGAGGAAAATCAAAATACAATAAAAACTCGAATACATCGGGCATTATCGATGCTGCGAATTCAAATGGAAGAAACAGAAGAAAATTAATATTATTTTGGGAGGTAAACAAGAAAATGGATAAAAAGCTAGAAAAATTAAAAGCGGAATATTTGAGCGTCCCAATCCCAAAAGAATTGGATTCTTTGATTGATAATGTCAGAAGGAAAACGAGAAAGAGAAGGATTCGAACGGACATTCTTGTAGGGTTGGCAGCAGCAATGGTGATTTTTGTAGTATCTATAAATGCAAGTCCAACTTTAGCAAATACGTTATCAAAGGTTCCAGTAGTTAAAGAGTTGATTAAGGTATTTACATTTGTCGAGTATAACGTTGATGAGGAAAAGCATCATGCTAAAATAAAAGTACCAGCTATATCCGGTTTGAAAAATAAACAGCTTGAGAAAAGTCTGAATGAAAAATATCTAAAAGAAAATCAGCAGCTTTATCAAGAATTTAAAAAAGAAATGGTTCAATTAAAGGAAAATGGAGACGGCCATACTGGGGTAGAAAGTGGTTATGTCATAAAGACTGATAATGAAAATATTTTATCAATTGGAAGATATGTAGTTAATACTGTAGGTTCCTCTTCTACTACCTTTCAATACGATACAATCGATAAGAAAAATCAAGTATTATTAACTTTGCCCATTTTATTTAAAGATAAAAAATATATAACAATTATAAGCGAAAATATAAAAGAACAGATGAAACAGAAGATGAAGGAAGATAAAACCAAAGTCTATTGGATTCGAAATGCGGGTTTGAAGAATCCAATTGATCCATTTGAACAAATATCAGAGAGTCAAAACTTTTATATCAACAAAAATAACAAATTAGTGATCTCCTTTAACAAATATGATGTGGCTCCCGGTTATATGGGTATTGTGGAATTTGAAAATACCAACTGATATTCTTGCTAAGGAATTAGTTGGAAACAAGTATATCCGTTAAGAAGCAGACCGACACCGCTTCCTCTTATCCAAATGAAGAAGCTGTTGGCAAAGGATTTATGCTTGTGTTAACAGTTAAAGCAAGGATTATACCGACAAAATGGTGCACATAATGTCGGTTGGTCACATTCAAATCCTGTTATTCTATGGATGAAAGGAGGTCATATAATGGATTCGCTTAAGAGTATGAATGATGCAATGAGGTATATTGAGGATAACCTTACTAATGAAATAGACTTCAAAGTGGTGGCACGAATCGCTCATTGTTCTGAATACCACTTTAAAAGAATGTTTTCGTTTCTTGCAGGGATTACATTATCAGAGTACATCCGTCGTAGACGACTTAGCTTGGCCGCATTGGAGCTTATAAATAGTCATGTAAAAATAATTGATGTAGCGATTAAATATGGATACAGTTCACCGGACTCGTTTACTAGAGCTTTTCAAAATTTGCATGGGGTAACGCCATCAGAGGCAAGAGACAATGGACAGCAACTAAAAGCCTATCCACTAATGACCTTTCAATTATCCATTAGAGGAGGATATGAAATGAATTATCGAATGGAACAAAAAGAGGCATTTAACATAGTTGGTATCATGAAAAGAGTTCCCATTATTTTTGAAGGAGAAAACCCGGAAATTACAGCCATGTGGAAATCCTTGACTATGGAAAAAATAGATCAATTAAAAAAACTCTCTAATGTTGAGCCTAAAGGAATGATTCAAGTATCTATCAACTTTTCTGAAGGCCGCATGGAAGAAAAAGGCGAGCTTGATCAGTATATAGGAGTAGCAACAACACAAGAATGCCCTGAAAACTTTTCGAAACTGGAAGTTCCTGCCTTAACATGGGCGATATTTGAATCAACAGGACCTTTTCCTAGTACGCTACAAGAAACTTGGGGAAGGATTTATTCAGAGTGGCTTCCGTCTGCCAATTATCAGGTGACCGAAGGACCCGAAATCTTGTCGATCAAAACCAAAGATTTAACATCACCAACTGTGACGTGCGAAATTTGGATTCCAGTTTTAAAAAAATAAGGGGCCAGGGGGACGGTTCTGCCGGCTTTTTTTCTCTTTAAGTGTTTTCGCTCTAAGAATTCGTCACTTCTAAACTAGTAAAAAACCACTAGAACCGTCCCCATGGTTTTCCTACTACTAATGTTTAGGGTATTGCCCTACTAAATAAATGGCACTGATAATTTTCTTGTTGATCCATTTCCTATTTAAATCATTATTTAGCTGTTCAAATATTGTCTTTCTTCCATCCTCAGTTGTTACATAATGGTGTGGCAGATTATTGAGGCTGTAGGCTATAATGTCAGTCCTGCACTTTTGACATTTGCAGAAAAGCTGAAAATCCGGACTAAGTAATAAAAAGGTAACAAGAGATTCTACAAATTCTTCCATGACATTGATGTAATTTCTATCCACTGTTGAACTCCCCTTCATGTTTAAGAATTCATTATAGTTATCGACCAATTTTTTCAGATAGTTAGTATAAATCATGAACAATTAAAAAATTGATGACGAAAGGGACGGTTCAGTTGGCTTATTTCTCTTCGAGGATAATGGTTGACAAAGGAAAAATATAAAACCTTACTATCCTTGTTTGTATAGTAAGGCACCATGATTTGTTATCCAATTGATACTGTAAAGTTAATATGATCGTAGCGTTATTAAATTAACTCTTTGTACATCAACTAGTGTGTGAATCCTTTTGGAAAATTGTCCAGTTTTCCGATCTCCTTAAATCCAAGCTTTTTGTAAAATTCAGGAGCCTGAAAACTAAAGGTTTCTAGTCGCATTAACGTACAACCTTTTTCACGAGCAAACGTTTCGGCTATTTGAATTAATTCTTGCCCTTTGCCCTGTCCACGTAATGATTCATCTACCCATAAGACATCAACGAAAAAGCATTCCATATTTTCTCTGACAATACAGCGATAAAATAACCAGCCTTTTGTTATTAAACAATAGAAGAAGGTTAGTTAAAGAAAGCAGGTATGGTGTTAATAATAGCGAATATAAATCAATATATTTAAATAGTGTGAGATTAGCTTATTGGTGGAGGCGAGATATTGAAAAATAAAGGAGCGTTATGGATAGGAATCGGATTTCTTTTCGTGGGATTTTTGATTATGTTGGTAAGTTTTAATATCAATTATCCGAATCAGATATTAGAACAGTATAGGGTTAAAAGTGAATCATTACAAGATTGGCAAGTTTATATTAAGTCAATGGCTGTTTTATTATTCGGATTTATTCTATCATCTGGTGGGATGTTTCTTTTGGTGAATACCTTCATAAAAGAAGAATAAAGAGTGTTTCCTTATGTAATTTACGAATGCTTGAGGTTAAGAAGGATTGCAACTGCAGTCCCTTTTTCTTATTCAACTAAAGGGTGCGTTTCTACAATAATGTGGATACGCTTTTTCTTCTTGTGCTAAAGGGCAGGTTAGTGAAAGAAGGATTTTGGGTAGTTCAAGAGGAATATTCAATTGTAAGCTAATTAATTAGGAAGTAGATGATAGTTTTGAAGTTATTTTTATGTATTTTTTTTAGTGGTATATTAGGTTTGTGTTTACTAATGATAAACCCTCCACAAATCGCTGGTGTTATTGCTTTCGCTATTATTGTAGGCTGCATTTTTAGGGGACTGTACTTATTACAGGATATACATAAAAAAATCTCTTCAGTTTTACCAAATAAAGATAAGGTACAACAAGATAATTCAATTTAATATATGCTTGTGTAGAGGAAGGCATTAATGCTTTTTGTAGAGACTCTTATTAAACAAATGGGTGCAAGGGTTTAAGAATGGGATGGCTGCGGCGATCCCATTTTCTTATTGAGCTAACGGGGCAGGTTAGCTTAATAAGGAAATCGGTTTATAATTATAATATCCATTAAATAGGAGGGGACAATTTGATACCGATAAGACCTAATAATAAAAAACTTGATAATAAAAAGTTAGCTGATTATCAAGATATGATTGGATATAAATTGCCACAAAAGTATATTGATTTTTTAAGGGAATACAATGGTGGCGACCCCGATGAGAATATAATTGAACTGCTAAATGGGGAGATTTCTTCGGTTGCTATTACTGATTTTTTTGGAATAGATGTAATGAAAATCAATGATTTAGTCGCAAATTTCAAGGTTTACAAAGATAGAATTCCTAAAGGCTACATACCAATAGCTAGAACAGAAGGTGGTAATATCGTCTGTTTAGCTGGCGACAATGGGCATTTATTTTTTTGGGACCACGAAAATGAATTTCAAAATGATGATATTGAAAATAAGAAACTCTTACCCCTAGCTAATAATTTCGAGAACCTCCTTCAAATGATGAAATCTGTTACTGACGAAGATTTGGAAGACTATGAAGTAGAAGAAGTATGGGTTGACCCTGAATTTTTGGCCGAATTGAAAAAAAATGGCTTATTGAAGTAACGGGTGCAAGAGTTGAAGATCCAAGTTGCCATCGTAGGCGGCTTTTCTTGTGTTAATGAAGCAGGTTAATTTAATAAGGGTAGAGGATATTTAAGCAAGTAAAAGAATTATATAATAAAAAGATTTGGAGAGAGAAATTGAAAAGGGGGAGCTTACTATGAAGAAACAGCAGTTTATACCTTTGGAACAATAATCGTTATACTTATCGCATTTCTGATTTCACTTATTTACTACCTAATAGATTTAATAAAAAGGCTATGTTAATCAATAATGTTGATAAGGGATAATAGAAAAGGAGACTGTCAAGTTTACAGTCTCCTTTCCTCACCATAATGGTTCTTCTTTATCAGTTAATTTCAAAAATAGTGGCATTGCAAACAGAACCACCACTATCAAGATAAGTTCCAAGAGTAGTACAGTATTTAATGACAAATCAAAAATTACAGAAAATGGTATAGTGATAATTGGAAGTAGAACAAATAAAGATGTTTTATTTCTCGAAGAAGAGCTTTGATACTGAATTTCTCCGCAATGATTACATTTCATACTTTTACGAAATATTAATAATTTCTTTATCGAATCAAACCAAGTCCAATTTTTTCTACATTTTTGACAAGTAGGCAATGCAAGTTCCTCCTTTCTTAGAAATTACCTGTTAATACATATACGTTCTTAATAACCGATAAGTTCCATTTATAGGATATAAACAACTTTCTACTACCATTTTACTAATAGAGCATATACATTTAATACAATTATATAATAAACATATATGTTAAAATGTGGTAAAGAGGTGGTAGTATGATTGAAGAAAATAAGCCATTTAATGATGTAATAGACCACATTAACAAGATAGAAGGAAATGCTGCCAATGTTAGCAAAGATGCCGTGAAAAAGTTGCCAAAACCATTAAAATATTTGGGGTTTTTTATGGCTGGATTCTTATCAATATCGGTCTTGTTATTGATTATCTTAAATTTATTACACTAACTAATACTTTATTTTTAACTGGCTGCCACCCATTGGCAGCTTTTCATATTGGACTAACGATGCAGTTTAGTGCAAGAAGGATTCCTAACAATATGCATTGAAATATTATATTTATAAGCAATTTCATACACCTTAAGACAATTTGTTTAAGCTATATTTTGTTTATAGATACTGATACAGATATAATTAACTTCACCGTCTTTTAATGCTAACAGTCCACTTAATTAATCAAACAAGATAGGGGTTTAAATATGGTTGATAAGAAAGCCTGTAAAATACTCTTTAAGCGTTATTGGTCCTCCGCTGGATGGACAAATACCCACCTTAGTAAAGCAGAATTAGAATACGCCAAAGAAGCGAAGATTATGTTCGAACCAATAGAACTATCCCACGATGAAATTATCCATAATGTTAATGAATTAGTGAATATATTAGATTTGAAGGAAATTATTGAACAATTTATTGCGAGTTTATCTACAAGAAGACTTGACCTACGCTCCGCTTTAGGGTCTTACATAGTCGGCAAGCATCTATTAGAACACACATTTACAGGGACGGAAAATCATTGTATTTATTGTGGCTCATATAGTAAAAACAAAGAAAGACAAGATTTAAATATACTTAACTTTGAAAGGTTTAAATGGGGTGGAATACGTCACCTAGACCCTTTATATATAGCCTTTGATTTGAATCAATACTCAAATTCAGAAAAACTGGTACCTACCTCAGAGGATTATGTAATCTTGAATAAGATATTAGTTGCAGTAAATGAGCTCTCTCCAGAAGGAAAAATAAGAGATTTGGAAAAAGCACTCTCTAAAATTATAAAATCTAATAAAGAAGAAAGGGAAGTATTACTACAGATATTAGGTTATTGTTCAATATTATCAAATAAAGAATATCCAGGTTTTATTAATAAGTTTATTCCATATGTTGAAAGGGAAGAGCCCAATTATTATAAAAATGATTGGGCATATCCAGTTTGTTGGTGGACTGGTAAAAATGGATTGAATAGAGAAGCTTTAAAGATAATTTTTCCTAATTTTGTAGAACCAGTAAAATAATAGAGCATTTTAACACTTTGTGAAGAAATGTACTTAAACTATCGGGTGCGATGATCCAAGAAGGATTGTCGCCCTTTTTTTGTAAAAGTCTTATTGAACAAAAGGAGTTTAATTGAATTAATAACCCAATTTCTGAATATGACAATAAAGAGAAATTCATTAGAGTGGGAGTGTTTACTTTGAGGATATTGGTTACTGGTTCAACAGGACAACTAGGGTCAACTTTACTTAAGCAACTAAAAGATTCTGATTATAAAGTTAAAATAACTTCTAGAAGAAAACCTGAAGGATTTGAGCATTTCGATTGGGTTTATAGCGATTTATCGTCTGGTGAAGGATTAGAAGCAGCGATAGAAGATGTAGATGTAGTTATACACGCAGCAACAAGTCCGATTAAACACTCAAAAACGGTCGAGGTTTTAGGTTTTAAGGAGTTTTTAGGTAAAATGAAACACATAAAACATTTTATTTATCCGTCCATTGTTGGGATAGATGAAATACCATTTAATTATTATAAACACAAGTATGAAGCAGAAGAGTTATTAAAAAATTGTTCTATCCCTCACACAATTGTACGTGCCACTCAGTTCCACAATTTTGTCGAAAACTTATTTCTATCAAAACCACTCTTTAAAAGATATATTGTCCCTGGAAACTTTAAATTTCAAAGTGTTGATGTTAGTGAATTTGCCAGTCATCTAATAGGTTTAGTGGAAAAAGATCCACAAGGAAGAGCGGAAGATTTTGGTGGACCAGATATTATGACATTAAAAGAAATGGCTGAATTGAAAATCAAAAAAAATAATGAATCAAATAAAGTTTTAAGTATTTCTTTTCCAGGAAAACTGTACAAATCTATCTCCGAGGGGAAAAATACAAATTCTTTTCGAAAAATGGGGAAAATCTCCTTCGGGGAATATCTAAGTAATAAGATCGAATGAGGAAGAGCCGTGGGGACGGTTCTGCTGGTTTTTTATCAAGGTTGTTATTTATAAGCCGGGAGAACCGTACCCGTGGTTTCACGATAACAATCTTCAACAATCGGGCGCAATTCTTGAATGGGAATTGTGCCTTTTTTCATTGCAATGGACTCTACTAATCTTTATTGGAATGTAACACTACATACTTCGAACTAAGTATCTACTGTAATAAAGTTAATATTGTAATATACTACTATAAATAGGTTTACAATGTTAATTTATGTTTTAATCATAAATCTCTAGACTATCCAGTAAAAAATACTATAAGGAGTCCTAAAATGAAAAAGAAAATTAACTATTTTATCTTACTATTAACTGCCATCTTACTCGTTGGTTGTACTAACGTAGAAGATGTATCGAATACGGATGGGAAAGCTGATTCACAAGAAGTAACTACAAAAAATAGTGAAAAAGAAAAAACTACGACTGTAAAGGAAACATCAACTGAATCCAAAGATCAATTGTTTAAAGGTTACAAACTAATTGAAATTGATGGTGGAGATTTGTCTGGACATCGAGAACCTAACGTCGTCGTTGACATTGGTTTTGGGGACCGAGAGTATTGGTCCTTTACGAATGAACACGGGCAAGTTGTCCGTGTTATTGCTGAAGAAATCGTTCTACAAGATGATCGGACCGAACATGTAACATCATCTGGCAGATACTATGAAGATGAAGCAAAAGTTCCTGGTGTTGATAGAGCAGATTTAGATGAAGGACATATCATTGCAGATTCTCTCGGAGGGGTATCTAATGCTTACAATATTACTCCACAAGACAGTACACTTAACCGACATGGTGATCAAGCATATATGGAAGATGGCATTCGTAAAGCTGGTGGGGCTACTAATTTTGAAGCAATTATCACCTATCCTAATACGGAAACGCAGATTCCTTCTCATTATAAGTACACTTACACTTTAAAAGGGAATAAGATTGTAGATGAGTTTGATAATGGCAACCCTGATGAGATAAATAAATCTCTAGGCTTAACTGAAAGTAAATCAACTAACTCAAATAAGTCAACTAATTCTAATAAGTCGAATGGCACTGAAGATATTTCTAGTGTTGATACAGATGGTAATGGACAAGTGACGATTAAAGAAGCCAAAACAGCAGGTTATAGCATGCCGATAACGAGTGATCACTGGCTTTATAAATATATGGACGATCGAGATGGTGATGGACTAGTAGGTGAGTAAACAAGGCTATATACACTTATAACACAAAAATGGAGAAAGGCTGCTATATTAGGCGGGTTTTTTTTGTTGTGCGAACAGAGTAGTTTAGTAGAAGAAGGTAATTTCCCCATAGATAGCGAAAACTGTTAAAAAAGGAATTAATGACGCTTTAGGAGAAATGGAGGGAATAATTTGAGTTATGAAATCATAACGTTACCGGCCTATCGGGCAGTGGGATTAAAATGGGAGGGAACATTCTCTGAAATTGTACCGTATTTAAAAAACGTCATTCAACAAGTTGAAGACCGGGCCGATGAGTTAGTGAATAAGGTGAATCCTAATGTTCAATTAGGTCTATCTTATCATGTAATTGAGAATGGATTCGCACATTACGCGGTGTATGAAGTGAGTGAGGAGCAGGAAATTCCTGATGGGATGATTGAAATATGGGTTCCTGAATGGACGTATGTGAAGACGACACATAATAAAGGAGAAGATATTCAAAAGACTTATACGGATTTACATCAATGGTTATTTGATAGTGACTATACCGCATTTAGAGAAGCTGGTGTAGATTACTATGACCCTTATATGCCGATTAAACATGAACATTGTCCAGTTGATCGTGATCCGAATGATCCGCATTTTAATATTTATATACCGATTGTAAAAAAATAATGTTTTTTTATTAAACAAACAGGGCATGAGTTAAAGATGAAGATCGCTACGGCGGTCTTTTTTCTTGTTGAGCGAATGGGGCAGGATAGCTGAATAAGAAGTAGGGAAATTTATCTACTAAATCTTCAAAAAATGTTAAAATTAGGTATGTAAAAATCTATATAAAGAATTGAAAGGGGGATAAAAATTAATATGGAGAGAAATTCAATGAATAGAATAAGATTATTCATATATCTATTTCTTTTTACGCTTGTATTAGGAACTTGTCTTTATGTTAGTTTCGGAAAAGAATCAAAGATTCCGGATTTTCCCGTTCCGTTTTTTGCGAATTACATAAATGATGATAATCCAAAAGATTTGAAATACTCTTCTAGTGGTTTTCTTTATTGGTTAACATTGCGAGTAAATGGGTGGAAAGAAAATGATCACGCAGGAGAATTAAAAGTATTTGAAAAAAAATAATAGAGAAGTGCTTGTTTTTCAGCCTCCAGGAGAGAAAGCTATTTATCTGTCTGAAAATTTTAAGTAGTATCCAATAAAGACCAGAGTATTAAACACTTTTACTCAACCAACGAGGTGCTTTAGTTCAAGAAGACAGGAGCTGCCCTAATGAAGATAATTGGAATAGATAATGTGAAAATAGATATGGTATTTGATTATGAGATTGGTAATGATTTAGCTTCAAATATACAAGAATTGCTAAGCGAATGTTTTCAAGAAGACTTTCCAAAAAACAGAATTTATTTTAAACAATTACCTCATTTTAGATTTGTAGCTTTTAACCAAAAAAATCAACTTGTAGGTCAGGTAGGAATAGATTACAGAGTGATGAATCTTAATGGAAATCCTATAAGAGTGCTTGGTCTAATTGATTTATGTGTCACCCAAAACACTCGCTCACAGGGGATAGGTTCGATGTTACTTTTAGAAATTGAACAGTTTTGTTGCAATAGAAATATTGATTTTTTATTGTTATTTGCTGACAACGAAACGTTATATTTAAAAAATGGTTACAGGTCAGTTACGAACAAATGTAAATGGTTAAAAATTGACCATGAAAGCCAAATTACAAGGGGTGTAGGTTATGAAGTAATTGAGGGATTAATGATTAAAGAAGTTGGTAAGTATGGTTGGCGCGAAGGAGATCTAGATTTTTTAGGCTATCTTTATTAAGCTAACGGGGGCTTGAGCTCAAGTATTTTGATCGCTGCGGCGGTTATTTTTTTTTGTTGAAGTAACGGGGCAGGTTTTACATAAGTCACGATAAATAATCTTTCATAAATGGAGAAGAATACTTATTAAAAGGATAAAGAGGGTGCGTAGAACATTGAATAAAAGAATTAAATTTATTTGTTTAATACTCTGTATTGCTTATTTTGTACCAACTAATGAGATAGCCTTTGCAAGTCCAAATGATACTTCTCCTTCCTTTGAGGAAATGTTCACTCAAGTTGGATATAAATCTGCTGAAGAAGCCGTTAAGGAATTTGAAAAACACTTTGAACAAGATGTAAAATTGCCAAAAATCAAGCCTTCTATTCCTTTCACCCATCAATTCGGAAGATTTTATGAAGATAAGGACTATGACACAAATGATTTTCTATCAATCCATTTTGTGAATGAAAAGTCACGAGAAAATAATTATAAAGTTGATATTCGACCTTTAAAAAATAAAATAACTTTTAAGGATAGAGGCAATCAAAAAGTATATACACTTGAAAATGGCCAAAAAGCCATTTATATGGATGATGCTCCACTTATGAATTTCCTTGTTTTCGAAAAGGATAATTGGCAATATATGCTCGGAATTGACAAAAAGGTATCAAATAAAGTTACACCTGAAATATTAGTTGATATTGCTAACTCAATTTAATAACGAATACAAGTAAAGACCATTCGGTTGATTGCGGCATTACTTCAGCAATGAGGTAATGCCATTTTCTTATTAACCTAACGATTTGTGAGTTTGTGAAGAATTCTACTTAAACAAACGATGCAGGATAGTTCAACAAAGCGATTATGCTATTTACTTTTTCAAGTAACGGTTCGGGTTGACAAATTTTAATATTTATTTTAGTTTAAATGTAAATTTGAATACTAAAATTCTTATGTAGTGGATTTTTCTAGAGATTAGTCTATTTTCGCCACACAATTGTCGAGAGATAATTGTGTGGTTTTTTTATTTTTACTGAAGGGAGCCCTAAAAGATGAAATCTTGGCAATATGTTCTTTTTGTATTTTTAGGTGGATGCTGTTATGGGGTATTGTCTACTTTTGTGAAGCTTGCTTATTCAGTCGGCTTCACTGCGGCAGAAGTTACAGGAGTACAATTTTTATTTGGAACCATACTAATCTGGTTTGTAGTATTACTAACAAAGAAGCAAAAGTTAACGATAATTAAAACTTTTAAGTTACTTTTATCAGGGATACCGCTAGGTTTAACAGGTGTTTTTTATTATTATTCTCTGAAAACTCTCCAGGCATCACTGGCAATTGTTTTATTGTTTCAATTTGTTTGGATGGGCACATTTTTGGAGTGGATTCTTTATAAGAACAAGCCTAGTAAAGATAAGATTGTTTCCCTATTGATTTTAATTATAGGCTCCTTTCTTGCAGCTGGTGTTGTTTTAAAAGGAGGAAAACTTCCATCATGGCAAGGAGCTAGCTGGGGGATAATTTCAGCTTTGTCTTATACTGTTTTTATTTTTTTAAGTAGTTCAGTCGAAAAAGGTACGCCACCAATATTAAAAAGCGCGCTTCTTTCGACTGGTGGTTTATTAGTTGTCATGGTCATCTTTCCACCATTTTATATAACTAATCTACCTGTTTTAATTGGGATTGCGCCATATGGATTTTTTCTTGGTTTGTTTGGGGTAGTGTTACCACCTCTATTATTTTCAATTGGAATGCCGTTTATCGGACCAGGACTTGGTACAATCTTAACTTCATCAGAGCTTCCAGTTGCAGTTATCATGTCTGCATTTATCTTAGGTGAACATATAAGCATATTCCAATGGTTAGGTGTTATTTTAATATTGTGTGGTATTGTAATCGGAAATGGTAAAACTCCAAAACGAAAAAGCCGGATCTGAAGAATTACTCTTGAACTAAAGGGTGCGTTAGTTCAATAACTCTCGGGAGCAATTAATTTTGCTCCTATTTTTATATTTGCAAGTTTTGTACATTAGAAAACACTAATATGGATAATTATAGTAAAATTTAAAGTGGGATTGATAAGAATAGCAACGGTTGAAGGAGACTTATAATGAGAACGGAGAAAATACTCTTAGTAGATGACGAAGTTGGTATTTTAAATATGCTCGAATTGGTATTGAAGAAAGAGCAGTTTCATCAACTTCACAAGGCAATGACAGGCAAAGAAAGTATTGAACTAGTAAAAGAAATAAAATTTGATTTAATACTTCTAGATGTAATGCTTCCCGATCGAGATGGGTATGAATTATGTAGAGAAATTCGTAATTATACAAACGCTCCTATCGTCTTTTTAACAGCAAGATCCAGTGACTTAGATATTTTAACTGGGTTAGGCATTGGGGGAGACGATTATATTACAAAACCATTCAACCCGTTAGAAGTTGTAGCAAGAATCAACGCCCATTTAAGACGCCAAAAATTATTAAGTAAAACTCAAAATGATTCAAAAACAGATGGGATTTGGAAATTTCAAACTTTTACGCTTTTTGAAAAAGAAGGGCGAATAGAGGTAAATGGGAATTCTCTATCATTTACTGCAAAAGAGTTTGAATTACTTCTCTTTTTTTGTAAAAATAAAAATCAAATTTTTACAGCAGAACAATTGTATGAAAAAGTATGGGGTGAAGAGGTTTATGGTGATGTAAAAACCGTTGTGATGTATGTATCAAAGCTACGAAAAAAAATTGAAAAAGATTATAAAAATCCAAAGTATGTACTAAATATTAGAGGACTTGGATATATATTTGTTCCACATTATCTAAGTGAAACTAAATGAAAATATATACTCGGCTAGCTATCTTTTTTATTTTAAGTATTCTTTTATGGTTAGTTGTTATGGGTTTCATTTTTATGTTTACCTTTGAATACATCATTCCACTATTAAGTATAAAAGAGAATAGTAAATATTCAGATGTTATCGCACTATTTATGATTATTGGTAATTTAATAATTGGTAGCGGTCTTTATGGGTGGTATGTCGGTCAACCAATTTTCTACATTATTAAATCTTTAAAACTGCTTTCAGAAGGTGACTTTCAAGCTTTTCAAAAACCAAAACGTTTTATTGGTGAGACTGGGGAAATAAAAGGGATTTATCGATTATTTAGTGATGTGATCATTCATTTGGATACTCTAGCGGAAAATCTACAAGTTACAGAAAGAGAACGAAGAGAGTTAGATGAATTTAAGAAAGAATGGCTGGCAGGTATATCTCATGATTTTAAGACACCACTAACTTATATTACAGGATATTCTACTATGCTTCTTGCTTCCGACTATGAGTGGAGTGAGGAAGAAAAAAACCAATTTGTTAAAGAAATACAAGAAAAGGGACATCATATGAAAGAGCTTATAGAGGATTTAAATCTATCCTTTAAATTAAGTAATCAAGATATTCCTTTAGTGAAAAAAGAACATGATTTAGTTTTATTTCTTCGAACACTAGTTTTAGATATTGCGAATGATCCTTCATCTCAAAATTATCAAATTAAATTTATTTCTGAAATGGAGTTAGTCTTGGCAAGTTTTGACGAAAAGTTATTACGCCGAGCACTTTTAAATTTAATTATGAATGCTGTTATCCATAACCCCCCGTGTGAAATTATTATTCTATTGCAAGTTAGAGATTCGATAGAGATTGATATTTGTGATAAAGGTAAAGGGATGGACGAGTATACTGTACAGAATTTGTTTCAAAAATATTTTCGCGGAACAGCAACAACTGCTTCACCAATTGGCACAGGTTTGGGCATGACAATTGCTCAAAAATTATTAACAGCCCATCAAGGTACAATTTCTGTAAAATCTCAAATTGATGAAGGGACAATAGTACGTGTAGTGCTTCCTTTTAATAATAAAGAGGCTATTCAGGTGATATAGCCTCTTTAAGTATTATTCAGTTAGTTCAATTTCTCCGCTTGCCGATTCGAGTTTTATAAATGACTTATCTCCGCCGTCAGCTCCTGTATAGCCATGTAAGTTTTTAGATGATTTTTCTGTTTCGTACATATTTATATTTGTTGTAATCTTTCCGGAAGTTGTATTAGCATCTATATCATACCCATTTTCAGATTTAGCTAATTGAACGTTTATAGATCCAGACAATGTTTTAATCGAGCTTTTTCTTAAATTGTCTCCTCCGAATGATTTTAATGAAATATCACTGGAGTCACTATCTATGGTTACGTTTTCTGCATTAGAGATATTACCAGATATTTTTCCTGATTGGGAATGAATAGCTAAATGTTCCAGTTTTTCCTCAGGAATATAGACAGTAAGTGTAGCAGTTTTAAAGTTGATATAAGAGCCTTCTTTTACAGAAATGGTAAGTGTTTTACCCTTCTTTTTTGTTTCTAATTTATTTTTTTTATTTATTTCTACTTTAATTTCTGATTCATTTGTTCCCTTTACTTGTATATTATCTCCACTTGAATGGATGGCTACATTTTTAATTTCATTAGGTAAAAACTTTTTTACTTCCTCTTTATTATTATTATTATTATTATTAATAGAAGAACACCCAACTAAAGTAAATAATAAGGCAATCGCCATGTTTAGTTTTCTCATATTTTTTAACTCCCCTGTATTATATTATTGAACGCTTATTTCGTATGAAAAGTAGTATCAATAGAACGATCGAACACCCTAAATAAAATAGAGGATACCCATTAGACAATCCTAAGAAATCAAAATATGGAATGGAATTAATAGGACCTAGATACCAAAGAATTAGATAGATGATTTCAAACAGTCTCCTTGTTTTACTGAAATTACCGAGCGTAAGGCCTAACGAGCACATGAATGCTAAGCCAATGATCCAATAGATTAATAATTTAATTTGACCAAATCGCATAAATGTAATAAGTGCTCCACTTGAAATGATTGATGAAACAATAAATGCTGCTATCCATACTGAAAACCATTTTGTTAACTGTGAACAACTTGATTTTATAAATGCATCAATAGAATATTCTTTTTCTCTAGTCTCCATTTGAGACCAAATCGGAAGTGGTAAAATCATTAACAATGGCAACCATATCTTAGTAAGTTCAAATGAAGTTAAGATAGGAACTAAAGCCCCAGCTATTAAGATTAAATACCACCAAGCCGAAAATCCTTTAAGCATAATTAGTAGTTCAGCTTTTATTAACTTAAACAGTTGTCCACGTCTTTTAGAGGATAAGGGTGTTAAAACAACACTTTTATCAAACAATTTCGTTTGAGGTATGTTCTCCTTAATAGGCTCATTAGGGACAATTGTTTTTCTTGATTTTGAAAATGGCCTGAAAATGCTTGAAGATGCGAATATAATTATAAGTGAGAGAATAATCCAGATTACTCTCGTAATAACTATGTTTTCTTCAATTGTTATACCAGGCCAATTAAAAGTTTGGATAGCTGCTTCAATCGGATAATAACCAAAACTACCTGCCTTAGAAACTTCAATAAAATGATATTTTGATGCCGCTACTGTTGCCATATCATTCATAATTAGATGCATGCCAAAAAAATCCCATAAATGGTTTGGATTTGACACAGTTATTACACTTAACAAAATCCAAATGAAGAAATACATAATATTACCAAACGTACCTTTTAAGAAAGCGACTACGTCAAAAAGAATAGTTAGAGAGGATAAGAAACTAATTGATGGCAGTACGACTAATAGATAAGGTACTATATAGTCTGCTAAATGGATGAACCGATCTTCACCCCTAACTTCTTGCATAATAATAAAACTAATGATTAGGGTAATCGCAATTATATTTAATACGAAAAAATTAGCAACGAAATGGCTAAATAAATATTTTAACTTTTTAAATTGTGTAGTATGAATCAAATGAGTAACTTTTATTTGTTTATCTTCCGAAAATTTGTTTCTAAGCATAAAAAAACCAAATAACCATAGAAGTAGGACTGACAGCATGGCGACCATTCCACCAAGCCACGCAGAATTATAAATACCTCTTACGCCTCCAATATAAAATACCTCATATCCTGCTTTAGCAGATGGAACGCATAAATAACTAAAAAAAATAGATAAAGCAATCACAAGCAAGAAAGATGAACTACGTATATGCCTTGTTACATTCAGTCGTATAATTTGAATATAATTAGCCATTTGTTACACTCCTTTAGAATGAATTTTATATAAATAAGCATCTTCTAAAGAGGCAGATTTTGGTTGTGCTTTTTGATGGGGTGATGTATCGCAAATAATTCTGACATGAATGCCATTTTGTTGATGGAAAATACGACTTATTAAAAACTTTTCCTTTAGCTGTAGAATTTCTTCTGGAGATGAAAGAATAACTTCCCAAGTTTTACCGTTAACTGCTGTAATTAACTTTTGTGGATTAGCTTGAATAAGTAATTCGCCATGATTCATTATGAGAATGTTAGAAGCAATGGCTTCTACATCACTAACAATATGAGTAGATAGAATAATAACTGACTTTGAAGAGAGCGTAGATAATAGATTTTGAAATCTCATTCTTTCCTCAGGGTCTAGACCTACAGTTGGTTCATCTACAATAAGTAGTTCAGGATCATTTAATAGCGCTTGCGCAATACCTACTCGTTGTTTCATCCCTCCTGAATACGTTCCTAATAAACGCTTTCTATATGGGGAAAGATGTAAAGCCTCTAAGAGTTCGTCAATTCTTTTTCGAGCCAAATTTTTAGGAAGTCTTTTTAAAGCAGCCATATAGTCTAAAAATTCAAGTGCATTCATATTCGGATACACACCAAAATCTTGCGGTAAATAGCCAAGTTCTTTTCTAAGTGTGTCAGGGTTTTTCACAATATTTTTACCTTTCCAAAATATTTCTCCTTTTGAAGGTCTTTCGATGGTTGATAGCATTTTAAAAAAAGTAGATTTACCAGCCCCGTTTGGACCTAAAAGGCCATAAATTCCTGGAGATAGATCAATTGTTAAATCTCTGACTGCAATTTTATTTGAGAATTGTTTTGAAATATTTTTTATTTGTAATGCCATTTTGTTCCCTCCTGTTCTTACCAACATCATAAACATGAAAAGTAAAAACAAAGTAAACCGGGGACAAAATGTAGAAAAAATATTTACTATTCATAAAAAAATAAAAAAACAGCCAAAGTTGGCTGTTATCCTAATCCTATGTTTTAATAAATTAACCCAAAAGATAGAAAGGTAAGTCAAAGAATAAAATAATTCCTTATTCAACTACCGGGTGCAATGGTGGAGAACGAGGGTTGCTGCGGCAATCCTTTTTTTGTTATTGAGCTATAGGGGCAGATTAGTGAAAGAAGGAATAAATTTGAACTATCGAGAAATAAAGATGCAGAAGAATAAAGTGAAATGAGGTGTTTTTATAGAAAAGTTGCCTGTAAAGACGCTAATAAAGATAGAAGAAGACATTAAAAATAACGATTTAGGGAAAGCGAGGGATAGACTACACGGGTTAATATCAACCTATCCTGATGAATTAGAACTCCGTAAAAGATTAGGAGACATTTATTTTGAATTAAAATATCCTTCTATGGCTGGTCGATTCTGGTATCTAGAAGAAAACAAAACACCAGAAATGGTAAAAGCGTGTAATGATTTTGAAAAATCTATGGGAAATGATCCGAATAGAATAGTCAGGGCATTAAAGTATAAAGGTAATATAGATATCATAAAAAGATTAGAATTAGACCATGCGATTACCTCTATACAAAAAAAAGTGAAAGAAAAATTAACAGAAGAACCCGAGGATTCATTGGTAGATAAATTAGTTTCATATGGTTGTTTATCAATAATAGTATTAATAATTATCTTTACATTAATTGGAGTTTACACATTCTTCAAATGGATCTTTTGATTTAAATAGCGACACATTCAAACTAAAAGTAAAAGAGAGGGTTTTAAACAATCTAAAATCCCTCTCCATATCTGTTAACAAGCTTCGATTCTAATTGTCTGGATGGACTGGCAATCTACTATAAGAACTGATCCTGGTTCAGTCTCATTATCATTAAAGAACGCACAACAATTATTATTATCAAAGCTTACAAAAACTACATCTTCAAGTACAGTTCCACCTGAAAGGAACACATCTACTTCTGTACCTGTTTGTAATCTTCTTAGTTGATCACAAGCGCACCCATTGCATCGATTTGATTTATTGCTATCCTCCATACAACTTTTACTTTGGTGCTTATTGTGTTTTTTATTTTTTCCATGTTTATGATGTTTATCATGTTTCATTTTTGTATCACTCCTTTAGATTATTTTTAGAGAGGAGAAGTTAGTATCCTCCACCCATAAATGATGCACCGACAATTATTAATAGGATGAATAGGACAACGATTAATACAAAAGAACTACCGCCACCATAATTACTCATAATGAATCACCACCTTTTATTAGAGGTAGTACATGCTATGTTTGATTGTTTTTTCATGAAATGGACAAGTATGGAATTGTATCAAAAAACTGCATCTTATTGCATGCTTGGGTCATAATGTGAAGAAATGTACTTAAGCTCACGAAGCAGGTTAATGAAATTGATAAGATTAATATTAAGCGATAGTTTAGGATCTAAAAATATGAGGTGTGATTTTTAATGAAAATTACTGATTTGTGTGAAGCCTGTAAAATAAATGAAATAAATGTGGTAGAACCGTCCGAGGACCCCGATCAGCCTTATAAAGTATGCAGTCAATGTTACGAAAGGCTATTAAAATATTCATTACGGCCTATCGAATGGTACAATCTGGCAGTTGTCCATTCTCCTAAAAAATTTTTATTACACGATGATTTTTACGATGAAGACGGAGAGGCATGTCAACCAGAAGAAGATGTTATTGTAACTAAAAAAGACAAAGCACCAACTTTAAAAAATGTTCGAAATGATTTGGAATCTTTATTGGACTTTTCTTTAACCAGGTGGTTTCTTGAAGATGATGTGATAAAAGTCCTCAGTAAACACGATAACCTAATGACTTTAAGTTCGGTAAGAACCAGATTCTATGAAACAGAAAACTACGAAATTAAATCAAGACTGTTGGAAATTGTAGCTGATGTTTTAGGCAGCTCAGCTTCGGAATGGGTAAGAGAACTTTGGAAGAATTATGACGAGGATTTGCTATACCCAATTTCTTGGGCAACAGCTAGTAGTTTGCCAGTCGAAGAAGGATTAAATAATATATTTGGGAAATTAAAATTGGTTAGTGAAAAGGAATTGCCAATAACGGCTTTTACCTGCCTATACCGTTTCCGGTCGGGCAAAATACTTGATTGGATTGAGTCAACTTGCACAATTTTTAACGATAATTGGGGAAGGTTGGCAGCCGTATGCTTTCCAACTTGGGAAAGGATGAAATCTTGGCTAAACAAAGGAAGACCTTTAAGTTTAATTGCCCTGGATACAATGGCGAACTGTGTTAAAGGTTATGGTGACATTTATGTTGAGCAGTTTTCTCCTAAGATACTTGAAACAGACAAAAGTGAGGTTGATCAAGTATTAAATGACTATTTTCAAAAGGATGATGTTCCTCGTGTCAAAATGAAACTTTCTAGAATAATGGAGAACAAAAAAGAAATATTCGAGAAGGGTCGTTAAACGAGTTATTTTGTGAAGAACTGTACTTAAAGCGGGGCAAGTTATTCATTTATAGTGGGAATTCAGTTAGCATAGAAAATAATTAGAGGTTCACTAATTATAGGGGGTATTTTAATGGAGACAGAAATAAGGTTTAGGATGGCTACTGAAAAAGATTTAGATGCGATTGTTGCCATGCTTGCTGATGATGTTTTAGGGAGTAAACGCGAGCGGTATGAACTTCCACTTCCTACTAGTTACATAAAAGCATTCGAGGCTATTACCGCTGACCCTAATAACGAGTTAATAGTGGCTTGTGACGGCCAGGAAGTGATTGGGGTACAACAAATTACTTTTACTCCTTATTTAACACATCAAGGTGGGTGGAGAGCTACTATTGAAGGAGTGAGAACATCCACTTCTGTAAGAGGTAAGGGTGTGGGAACTAAACTCATACAATGGGCCATTCAACGGGCGGAAGAACGTGGGTGTCATTTAGTACAACTAACAACGGATAAAAAAAGACCAGATGCTTTACGTTTTTATGAAAAGTTAGGTTTTAAAGCTACGCATGAAGGGTTAAAGCTGAAGTTATAATGATTTTTATGAAACTGTCGGGTGTTTTTCCCAATAAAGCAAGGAGGCGTTTTAAATGACAACTTCCAATAAAAATTTAAGGACTTGTAACAAAGGGCATAAATATTATAAAAGTAGCGGATGTCCAACCTGTCCTATTTGTGAGCAGGAACGCAAGCCTGAGAATGGATTTCTTTCATTGCTTTCGGCACCAGCAAGACGAGCCTTGGAGAACAATGGTGTCACTTCTTTAAAGGAGTTATCTTCCTATAGTGAAAAAGAGATTTTGAAATTTCACGGAATGGGTCCAGCCTCTTTACCAAAACTTAGGGTTGCTTTGAAGGAAAGAGGGTTATCTTTTAAAAACTAGTGTTCTATCATTTCAATAAGTAATCATAGAATAAAGTAGTAATTACATATTGGTTGTCCATTGTTTTTACTTTGAAAGATTAACAGTGAGGAGAGTGGTTTTATGCAAGTTGTAGCCAAAATGTTTTTAGAACAACTCGACATGCATTGCTATGAGAATGAGTGGTTTGCGTCCATGGATCAAGCGCTTCAGGGAGTCACCGCAGCTGAGGCAGCATGGACAAGTTCGGGTAACAGCAATTCAATTTGGCAGATTGTCAATCACTTGATATTTTGGAATGAAGACGTGATCCATCGAATTATGGGCACAGAGAATCCGCATAAAGCAGAAAGCAATGAAGAAACCTTTGGAAATTCAGGGGATCCTGAAGACGAAATTGGCTGGGCCCAAACAGTGCAGCACCTTCAGGAAGTCATGAATAATTTAAAAACGGTCATTGCGGACCTTGACGATGAAAAGTTAACAGCTCCGTATGCACCTAACCGTTACTCTATTGAGCGTTTACTTAGCAATATCATGATGCACGATACATATCATGTCGGCCAAATTGTTCTGCTCAGAAAGTTGCAATCCTCTTGGAGCGGCGTTGATTGGTCTTAATGAAATGTTGATGCAGAATTTAAGTGAAAAAACACTGCGAACAGGCTTATAAATGAACCTGTTTGCAGTGCTTTTTTATTGTGCTTAAGTTTTCAGAAATGCTTGGGGGCTGATAGTATTCATTGATGATTTTCGTGTAGGTTTGCGGATACATAGGCGGAAAAATTCCGGTTAACTGCTCAAAATAAGACGAAATCCAATAGGTTTAGATAATATAAGCTGAAAAACTTCCCTTATTTTAATGGGAAATTGAGTATTTCCCAATTTAAACCGGAATTATTCCGTTTATTTTTCAAACATAGTGAATCAGCATTTAGTCTTAACAGAGCCTTAGCAAAAATAATTAGTTGTATATTATAATTAGTATTTTATGGTAAATTTGTATTATAGTAGGGAGGGGTATAATGTCAAAGGAAAAAATAATCAGTTTAATTATTGTGGGTTTTCTATTAGTTATATGTGGGCTTGTCATGATCTTTTCTAGTGTTAGTTTTGGAACATCTTCTGCCGAGTCTTGGCTAATGAATAATGGTGGGGCAGATACAACTATTTATCAGATCATCCTTAAAGGCTATATAAATAACTTTTTAGTAGCAGGAGGTATTATATTTGGGCTAGGTCTGATGGGAGTTATCCTATTCTCTCTTAAGTTTCTAAATATGAAGGAAGAAATATCTAGTAAAATGTAAAAAAAAAACCATGGGGACGGTTCTGGTGGTTTTTTTCAAAGCCGTCCCCGTGGTTTCCTGCTAAAGGGGGAAAATAAATGATTTTAGAAGCTGTAATGTTACAAGTTAAGCAGGGCATGGAAGGGGAATATGAGGTAGCATTTCGAGAGGCATCAAAAATCATTTCATCAATGAGCGGCTACATATCTCACGAATTACAACGATGTATGGAAGTTAAGGGGAAATATTTATTGTTGGTGAAGTGGGAGACATTAGATGACCATACAGTTGGATTTAGACAATCGAAAGAGTATCAAGAATGGAAAAAGCAATTACACCATTTCTATGACCCGTTCCCAATAGTTGAACACTTTGAGAATGTTCTATTTTAATAGGTTATGTAAATAAAGGGTTCAAGAGCTTAAGATCCGAGCTGCCATTTCGGCGGCTTTTCTTATTGTAGTATCGGAGCATGATAGTTGAAGAAGAAATACTCTTTGTCCTATCGGTAGCATATGTTTATACCGAAGGAGGTTTGTTAATGAAGAAATTATTAGTTGCGAATGTATTATTATTGTTTAGCCTAATTTATGTAATAGTTCGGGTTACACATAGCACATTATACCTTCCCAAACTTTCAATCGAAGCTGATAATCCGGTTAGTCTCCAGTGGAATGCCATTGCAATTGATACGGGAATAATAAAAAATAGTTCTGAATCTATTTATCTAATTTGGATGACACCAGTTAACTTATTGGTCTTAATTGCATTAGTTCTTAGCTTCTTAGCATTCAAAGAGAAAAGATAAAAAGAATTTTATGGAAGTAACAGGTGCAAGAGTTAAAGATGGGGATCGCTGCGGCGGTCTTTTGTGTGTCTGAAACATTTAACAGCAAGATGTATGTTTAAAGGGAGACTATGGTTTAGCTTAATTATATTTAATATAGTGCTGCCTGTGGTGAGTGCGGTTGAGCTGGAAGATGCACTCGGTATGGTGTGTATGTGTGGAATGCCAGGTGCTCCAAACCGAGGCTTGGAAATTTGGAATAATCCCCATTATTAAGTGCATGATAATAACAATTAATTGGTGGAGGTTATTGGTGTGCTTAACAAAAAAGAGAAGATAACATCATTATTTTGGATTGCTATACTTGGATTAATTTTAACAACAATATATACAATAATCCTTGGGATTTTAGGATATAGGACAATGAACAGGATTGACTATATTTACAAACAAAATAAACAAAGATCAAAAAATAGTTAATAAGAGTGACAGGTGAGTCACTCTTTATTTATTTTTAACTAACTGGCGATTGGGGATTCACCTTAATTAGCAATGAGGCCTATATTCTGGGGGGCAGAAACTCGTATGAAAAGGTTATTATTTAGGACCAAATAAGCCTGCATTATCAATAGAGGAATTCAAGGCACTTTCTTTGAAACCAGAAGAAAGAGTATTGATCTTCCAAGGCGAAGATGAGCGGAATGGAATTGTAAAATTTAATAAGGTGTTATCTCAAATGTATCATTGGTATGTGAGGATTATTGATTAGTATATTAATGGTTATTTCTTTAACGGATGGCAGAGTAAAAGTACGGGTTCGCTCGACGTTTTTTATTCTTATTCTATTAACAACGCAAGTTAGCTAAATAAAAAGTTTAGGTAAATATTTTTTTAACGGAGAAGGTTAGTTCGCTTCTTTTTTTTAAATGTAAAGAAGTCCTATTATTCTAAAAAAAACATACAATAAATTAACAATTATTAGGAAGTGAAATATAGATGAAAAAATTTGTACTACCTCTTCTAATCTTATTTATGAGTGGACTTTATATCTTTTGTATACCCGAAAATCCTACACCTCTAAAAGTAACTTTTAAGCTTATCCCTATGGTTTTAATCATTATATATGCATTCCAATTTTGCAATACTAAAGCTAAACCCACACAATGGATCATTCTAAGTGGATTGTTTATTTGTATGTTGGGAGATGGCTTAATTGCAGGTTCTTTTATCTTTGGATTAGCTGCATTTTTAGTAGGGCATTTATTTTACCTATTTGGATTCATTAGAGTATGGAAGTTTTCTAAACCACGATTTGCAATGTTCATTCTGATTTTGGGATACTCTTTCTTAATAAGTAATGAACTGGTCAATGCTATAGCGGAAAATGGAAACAGCAAACTCGTCATTCCTGTTATTGCTTATGTTATAGTTATTTCTTTAATGGCCTGGTCGGCCATTATGACAGGTAATAAATGGGCAATTGGGGGAAGTATTTTATTTGTCCTATCTGATTCTATATTATCATGGAATATGTTTGTATCTAATGTTCCACAATCGAGTTTACTTATTATGTCTACTTATTACACGGCTCAGTTTTTAATTGCTCATAGCCTCGGTAGCTTATTAAATAATTCCAGTAAATAAGCTCTTTTCCTTCAGTTTAGCTGCTTTTTAAGCGGCTTTTTTTCTTGAACTAAAGGGAAAGGTTTGTATGTTGAATCTTGGAGTATATATATGTGTATGAAAAATGTTACCAATTAATAATTATGAACCTGATTACGAAAGATATACTAAAAGGTCAGCATGACTGCGGCAATCCTTTCTATTCATAAAAAGAGGGGATGAATGGACAAACAGCTTGATAACAGTGGAATTTTAATGATTATGTTAGCGAAAAGAAATTGAACATAATGTTACATTTTTTCTGAATTAGTTTGTGAATTATTATTCTTAAAGTAACGGATGCGATAACCAAGAAGCATTGTCGTCTTATTGAACAAACGGGGCATGTTAATTGAAGAAGGAAGATAAATAAACATAGTCGAATAATACATATACTCATAAATATAGGATTGAAAACAGGGAGAAGTGTCTGAATGAAAAATAGTAAAGATACAGCAAGTTCTTTGAAGGTGTACAGAACTTCAAGGATATTATTAGCAGTTTCAGCAATATTTTTAATAACAGATTTACCTTTGTTATGGGGATCGGCTTTATTTGCCGTATGTTTTTTTGGTTTTGAATTTTTATATGGAACAGTTTCAAAAAGTGCAGGATTTATATTTTCAGTAGTCACTCTTTTTGTAATACTAGTGTATTTTTTTGCTACTGGCAAACTCCTTACATAATAAATTTGTGAATAAATACGCTTAAACAAACGGGGGCGTTGATCCAGGAAGGATTAACCGCCTTTTTATTGAATTCCTTATTAAGCAAACGAAGCAGTTTGGCAGAACAAGAAATAATACAATAAAAGGAATTATATCTCTTTTGGAGGCTTTAAATGTTCGATAGATTTTGCAAAACATTTGATGTAAAATTCAAAAATTATGAAACAGAGCTACACGGGAACCACCTAGCTATATTGGAACGGTCGTCTGGTGCAGTGACATTTATGAAGGAGTTTCAGGGTCAAACCTTTAAAGATGGTTTGTATAGAGTACATATAGCAAGTGAACTAGATAAATGGAATCACATTGTATATGAAGCATTTCCAGTCTATACAAATAAGGTTTTCTGCTTTTCTTATGATTGGCTAGGGAGACACTTTGCATTAGATTTTACAAGAATGAGTGAAGGCGAACCGATGATATTGATGCTTGAGCCTGGTACTGGTGAAGCACTTGAAATTCCTTCAACTTTTCCAACTTTTCACGAAGAGGAATTGGTTGAATATCCAGATGCAGCTTTAGCTATTGATTTCTTTAATGATTGGAAAAAGGAGAACAGCAAGTCCTTAGATCGTAGCAATTGTGTTGGGTACAAGCTGCCTTTATTCTTAGGTGGTGAAGATGAAATAAGTAACTTAGAGGTATCAGATATGGAAGTTTATTGGGGAGTTATGGGGCAATTGAACAAACGATTATTTTAGATTTCTTATTAAAAGAACGGTACAAGAGTTGAATGCCAACTGCCATTGTAGTCAGCTTTTCTTTTGTGCTAACTGGGCAGCATAGTTTAAGTGAAATAATTCACAAGGTAAAAAATCTATATTAATGGTGACATATATCACGTGGAGTAACAAAAAAAGTTAATAAAAGAAACTTCTAGCTAATGCTGTTTTTTTGAAAACATTATAACTGCCTCGTGTAAATGCATAAATATTACATTTACATAAAAACTATTAGAAAAACGAAGGGGCTTTGATAATGGATTATATTAAGCTTACTAGCACAGATATTGCTGCACTTTGGAAAACGCATATTCAAGGTACAGCCGAAAGATGTTTTCTTCAACATTTTTTACAATACCTTCAAGATGAGGAAATAAAATCAATTGTTGAAGAAGCCAAGGCTCTGGTTGATACTATAATCGGTAAAATTGAAGGAATTCTTGAAAAGGAAAACTTCCCCATACCAAAGGGTTTTTCAGATAAAGATGTTGATTTATACGCACCCGCCCTATTCACAGACTTATTTGCACTAAGTTTCGTGTATCGTGGTGGACAAGTAAAAATGCCACATTTTACTAATACTCTCTCAAAGGTATCTAGGTTAGACATTTTTGAGTTTTTGAAAGAATGTCTATACGGGGAGACTGAATTACACAAAAAAGCATTTGCTCTTATGTTGTCAAAAGGCTTATATGATGCACCTCCGAAGATGGAATATCCAAAAACTATTGAGTTTGTTCAGCATGAACCTACCTTAATAAACTCATGGTTTGGAGAGAAAAGACCAATAAACTGTATGGAAATGGCTGAGCTTTTTCAAGATATTGAAAGAAATGCTACTGGTTTAGTTCTTTTAAAGGGATTAATACAGGTATCAAAAAATAAGGAAATAAAAGAGTATTTATTAAAAGGGAAAAACCTAGCTGAAAATCAAATAAAAACATTTAATAAGTTGCTGGATGAAAATGATAATTTCATTGGAACTCCAGTACCATTAGAGGTTACAAATTCAACAATCTCGCCGTTTTCTGAAAAACTAATAATGTTTTTCGTTAGTTCTGCAAACTCAATCGCTATTTCTACACTTGGAGATGCTTTGTCAGTGTCGTTGAGAAAGGATATAGCAGCAACTTTTACTCTCTTCTTTATGGAAGTAATGAAATACGGCGACGAAGGTCTTAAACTTATGATTAAACGAGGTTGGTTGGAACAGCCCCCACAACCGATTGATAGAAGAGGATTTTATCAATAAGCTTCCAAGTTAGGAGGTGATAAATTATAAGGGGATAGAAGAATGTGAATAAGGCAATTGAAAATCTATTATGGAGTATTACCTGGAATAATAGTAGGTCTTTGCATAACAACATTCATATAGAGGTTTATTTAAAAGGTTGTTAAGGCTTCAGGAAAGAAGAATAGTCGCTCTTACGCATGAAAATGTACAGTTAACAAGGACAATTAAAGTTCTGATTAAATAAAAGTCCAAAAGCCAATGCTTTCGGACTTTCAGACTTTTCCTTCATGTATTTGCTTCCGGAGTTGGACGGCCGTCAGTAATTTATAACCTCTTAACTTTGGTATCATTTTTTCGAGCAGTGCAACCGCCTCATCCTTTTTCCCATCATAAACGGCCTGATCTACTTCCAGCATGTTTAATAGGAACGCGTCATTTATCTTCTCTTTATATTGTTTGATAGAATCGGCGTCCTCTTCCTGAATAGCGATATCCGCCATCATGTACCACTTGGTCTTATGTACACTCATTTTCGCAAGGAGATCTTTTGCTTTTCCGTACTCTTTTCTTTCCCTTAAGAGCATCAATTCGGAGTGTTGTTTCGCTTTTTTTGAGCGGATTTTGCCAATTCCTTGTTCTGCCGCCGACAGGTCCCCTTGAAGAAAATGGTACAGGAATTGCATTTGCGGCGCTTTTGATTTTTTTAGGTACGCCACCATCTTTTCGGGATCCTTTCCAAATACAAGCGGGTTTCGGATGAAAAAGAAAACAATCATAACCACCAATACGCCATACATAATCCAAATCGGAACCTGGAAAAATCCCATTACTAAAGCGAAAATAAAAACTAGCAACAAAAGCCAAATCATAGCCATCCTCCGTCAACGGGTTTTATTCTTATTTTACCACAATGTTTTTTAGCAGCTCTGTTAAAAAAAGGAATATAAATGAAATTGGTAGAATAAGTGAATTTAGTATAAATCTTAACGTCTAGATATTAACAAGTGGAGAATGTCTATGGGAACTAACGAAGTAAAAGGTTTTAACAAAAATAAGCGCGGGGGGTAAAAATATGAAACAATTGGGGACGCTATACTTTTTTTGTGGAAAAATGGGAGCTGGAAAATCAACTAAATCCAAACAATGGGCTATTGATAAACATGCGGTACTGTTATCTGAGGATGAATGGCTTTCATCTCTTTATCCCAATCAAATTGCATCATTTGAGGACTATCTAAAATTCTCAGCGCAGCTCAAACCGTTGGTGAAAAAGCATGTCCAAAACATATTAAGTGTGGGTACAGATGTAGTGATGGATTTTCCAGGTAACACTAAAAAACTGCGAAAGTGGTTTGTGGATTTGGCGTCAGAGGTCAATGCAAGCCATCAACTCATTTTCCTTAATCTAACTAACGAGCAATGCTTACGTCAAATTGCACAAAGGCGTATCGAACAACCTGAAAGAGAAGCTTTTGACACGGAAGCAGTGTTTATTCATGTTACTAAATTTTTTGAAGCACCAGACACATCTGAGGGTTTAAATATTTTAGAGATTAGCAGAAAAGAATAACAAAAAATGATTATATGAAAAAAGTTGGTGAACAGTATGGAAAATGATTTTGTCTTTTTGAATATATGTTGTACACCTGAATGGAAACATATTTTCAGTTCGATTCTTAACCATTGCGACCAGTTTGAAGTTGTATTCCCCGATGGAGAATTTGATATAGAAAATCCCTTAATGGGTGGAAAGTTCGAGTTTGAAAAGTTAGAAGGGACTTTTGTTAAACCCTGGGATGGAATGGAAAACAGTATAAGTATTTTTGGAGAGCTAACCAGTCTTTCAAGGAGGATATTTTACAAATTAGAGGAACCTTCTTTTGAGGGGCTTAAACCCGAACTGTGGTGTTTCAAGTTATTTAAAAATGGAACCTTATTTCTATCTGTTGAGGATTTCTCTGTTTGCCTTTTGAAAAAAAATCAGGAAGTGATTTCGTTATTAATAGATAAAGGAGAAGGGATTGAATAGGTTTTTAATACTGGAACCCTCGGTAAGCTAAAGGGGGGTAAGAGTTTAACAATGAGGTGCAGAAGCAGCTCATTTTCTTTTTGTGCTTACGAAACAGGTTAATTTAACAAGGATAATGAAATATCGGCCAAAAGAAGACCCTTGAGAATTAGTAAAATCAAGGGTCTTAACCATAAATCCTAGTTATGAACTTTTTCTAGGGCTAGTTTTACACCAAAACCTATAAGTATCGTACCTGTGATTCCTTCAATAACCTTTTTCGTTTTAGGTCTTTTCATAAAAGCACTAATACGGTTAATTAAGGCGACATAAAGTAAAAACCACACGGCAGTCAATACAGTATAAGTGACACCCATTATAATAAACGGTAAAAAGGTACTGCTTTCAGAGTTAACGAATTGAGGGAAAAAGGTTAAGAATAAGATAGCAACTTTGGGATTAAGTATATCTGTAAGGAACCCTTGTTTAAAACAAGATGTGCTCTTTAGCTGTTTTTTTGTCTCCACTTCAACATTTTCTCCTGTTTCATTCTTTTTCTTCAAAGACCATAATGCTTTAACACCCAGATAAAGTAAGTAAACAGCACCTATGTATTTAAAGATAGAAAACACTAATGCTGATTTCATAATGACTGCTGAAAGTCCTAATACAGCCGCGGTGGTATGGATACAAAGAGCACAACAAGTACCTAAAGCTGTTTTAAACCCACCGATTTTACCATCTGAAATAGTATTACTTGTAACAATAGCAGTATCGGGACCAGGTAAAATAATTAAAAAAACACACAACATAACAAACGCGTAAAAGTTTATCAAATTAACAGCTCCTTTCCAATTATAATAATGGTCAGAATTCTTAAACAGTATTATATAGTAGTTCCGTATTTGTTTGAATACTAAATTTTTATGATTAAATCCATGTTGAACTAATAAGGGCTTTTGTTAAGGATGATGATCGCTGCGGCGGTCATTTTTTTCTTGTTAAATTAACGGCAGTTTAGTTGAATAAGGATTCAATACCAAAGATTGATATATTCCAACAAAAGATCGAACTGTGTTATTTTTATAATATGAGTGTCTATGGTAGAAACATAAGAAAGGTGTGCAGAAGGGTGAATAAAAGAATATTTTTGATATTATTTACTGTGCTTTTAATATTTGTATTTGTGGGTTGCGGAAAAATCACTGAACATACTTCGCCAAAAAATGTGCAATCCGAAGCGAGTACGGCTTCTAAGACAGTTGACGCCAATAAGAGTGCATCTGCCATTGACACAGATAAACCAACGAGTGAAAGTGAATCCAACAAAAGTGTTCCTGCATCTAGCACTACAAAGGCAACAGGTACAACGGACGGATTTGATTACAGCAAATATACCCTAATTGTAGTAAACGGCGGGGATATGTCAGGATATAGAAAGCCGAATGTCAAAGTAGATGTCGGATTTGGCGATCGGGAATATTGGGCGTATACAAATGAATACGGTCAGTTAATCCGTGTCGAGGCGAAGAATATAACACTCCAAAATCCGGATACAGAACATGTTTTATCGTCTGGGAGATACTATGCTGATGAAGCAAGGGTTCCAGGTACAGAGAGTCCAGAATTAGATCAAGGGCATGTGATTGCTGACTCACTTGGGGGAGTGTCAAACGCTTATAACATTACACCTCAGGACAGCATTCTCAATAGGCACGGGGATCAAGCTTATATGGAAAAAGTGATTCGAGATGCAGGAGGTTGTACTGATTTCGTAGCAGTGATTCAATATCCAAATACTCAGACTCAAATTCCTAACCATTATAAATTCACATACAAAATTCAAGGCAGATCCATTACAGATGAATTTGACAATGTAAACCCAGATGAAGTGAACAAGAATTTAGGAAAAACGACAGGGACGAGCAGTACGCCGCCGAAAACAGACAATGTTCCAGCAAACGAAACGGTAAGTAGTAATGAAGATATTAGTAAGGTGGATACCAATCATAATGGAAAAGTTACGATCGCTGAAGCCAAGGCTGCTGGCTTTAAAATGCCAATTACCCGCGATTCATGGCTTTATAAATATATGGATGATCGAGATGGTGATGGCTTAGTAGGTGAATAAATGGGGTTATCATTGCCATGCGATTATGGAGCGCCTTTTTTAGTAGACCTTTCTAAGGTATTGAATTATGAATGATCCCATCTCAAATAACGAGATGGGATTTAATCAATGATCGCTGCGGCGATCATTTTTTTGTGGTGCTAACGGAGTAGCTTTGTTGAAGGAAAGATCATAGGACTCTTTTCAAAGAACAAGAATATACATTAAATGCACTTTTAAAGGAAAAAGTTTAGTTCGGAGAAGTTATTATGTTCAGCAAATTAATTGCAAAGAATTTCAGAAATGTGATGTGTACTAGGGTTTACTATTAGTAAAAGTATAATAGAAGAACACCACATGGGACAAATCAATGTCCAGAGTATAGATCGGCAAGGGACCACAATTGATATACTACTCCCGCTAAAAAATCACCCAAAAGTTCATGATTAGTTTTCAAAAAATTCATGATAAAATAACAATAAATGGAGGGGATATTTTTGAAAACGTTTGAGGAAAAATTAAAAAGCTATGCAGAATTGGTTGTAAAAGTGGGATTAAACGTTCAACCGAACCAAATCCTTTATGTACGAGCTAGTGTGGATACGATTCCGTTTGCTAGAGCTGTCGCTCGCGAGGCTTACAATGCAGGTGCAAAAAATGTGTATGTGGACTATAGTGATCCTGAAATCACACTCTCACGCTATTTGAGAGCATCAGATGATGTTTTTACAGAGTTTCCTGAATGGGAGCGAATTCAACGTGAGAAGTTGATTGATAAGGATGCGGCCTTTTTATTTATCGTTTCCGACAATCCGGATTTATTGTCCAAAGCTGATCCTAATCGTATTGCGAATTACCAAAAAGTAAGCGGAGAAGCCATGGTAAAATGGCGGGAGCAGCATGATGATGTTAGTTGGGTCATCTGTGCCGCTCCAAGTCAAGGCTGGGCAAATAAGGTTTTTCCAGGAGAAACAAATAGCTTGGACAAACTTTGGGAGGCAATCTTCAGTTCAGTACGTATAGGGGAAGTGGAACCTGTACAAGCATGGAAAGATCATATTGAAAACTTGCTCCAAAAGTCTACCTATCTGAATGAAAAGAAATATAAGAAGTTACATTACAAAGCTGAAGGCACAGATCTAACGGTTGAGCTTCATCCCCTACATCTATGGAAAAGTGGTGGTAGCCAAAATCGACATGGTGTTCCATTCGTTGCCAATATGCCAACTGAGGAAGTATTCACTTCGCCCTTACGTTCAGGTGTGAATGGTTTCGTTTCGAGTAAAAAACCACTTAGCTATGCAGGTAATTTAATTGATGAGTTCAAATTAACTTTTGAAAATGGTCGGATTGTTGAAATGACAGCTAAGAAGGGTGAAGAAGTATTAAAGAACCTAGTAGAAACAGATGAAGGCTCCCATTATCTTGGTGAAATAGCCCTGGTTCCACATGATTCTCCTATTTCTAACACAAACGTACTGTTCCTAAATACATTATTTGATGAAAATGCTGCAAACCATTTAGCCTTAGGATTCGGTTTCCCTAACTGTATTGAAGGTGGAGAGAAAATGACGAAGGAGCAGCGTGAGGAAGTAGAACTTAATTCGAGCATCACTCATGTTGATTTCATGATTGGTTGTGCGGATATGGATATTGATGGTGAATTACCTGATGGTACACGTGAACCAATCTTCCGTAAAGGGAATTGGGCTTTCTAATTGATTTTGTTGGAAACCCCTTATTCTTTCGTGCATAAGGGAAAGCGCCCTTACAATCCGAACATGCTTTGTTTCGAGGTATGAGCATAATATATTCATTTAGATAATCCACTCTATAAAACGTGGTCAAAATTAAAAAGGTATATTCTTCTTCTGTCTGAGAGGATGCTAACTTGACATGGCTGAGGTCGGGGATTCAGCTTCATCGGAGATTCATTAAATGAGGCCCAAATTCTTAGTATAAAAGTTTGGGCCTTTTCTTATCATTAATGTGTATAATGTTCCTAAAAATAATTATACTGTGCTTGCTACTCTATTAAGGTTCACATCATTAATTAATCCACTTCTGGATTAAGAATCTGCACGTGGATATTTGGTTCAATTAATAATCTAGGATAATCCTTACTCCAATTCAAAGACTTCCATATGTCCGGATAAAATGTCTTTAATTGCTTTCCGACACCAAGAACATCACAATTTGCCTTTTGTAAAGTCTCAATCGTTTCCATTGCCCTTACTTCCATATGGTCCCCCAGTTTTTTTTCCATTCGATTTACGTAATTAGTGTTAAGGTTTTGAATGGTCTTGCCAAGTTCGAATACATTAATTTGCAACTCAACACTGATTTTGATTTTTGGCAATTTCCCTAATTGAGGGTGGATGGAGATCTTCGAATCCGATTTTTTGACGGAAAATCCGTATTCCATGCCTTTATCGTTATTTTTTTCAGGAAAATTTCCTGTAAATGGTTGCCTACCTACGTTCCTTCCTTTCAACAACATCAACAATCGGACTTGGTCTTTATCAAGCTCCTTACCAGTGTTTTTACCTTGACGAAATAATAGTGCGCCGCATAATATCATCCCCGGTTTGGTTTGTTTTAATAAAGGCAAAGCAATATCTCCAAAAGGATCATTTCGTGATAGGATTAATTGCATCATGGTAACGTCTTCTGCAATTCCGTTCTTTTCTAATGATGAAACAAATTGGTATACAACTTTTGAAAAATCCTTATTAGTGCTTAGATTATTTTTAAAGAGCTGTGACATGTTCCCTTCATCTAATACAACTACAGGAGTATTGATGGAAGTATAGGGTGCTTTTAGTAAAAAAGCAAGCTCTTGAACAGGATCATGCGTTGCAAATCTCTTGCTTAAAAAATAGACTCCTGTGTTGATAGCTATGAAAGGACCCTGGTCGGAAAAATTTCCTTGTCCGACCGCTTCGACCAGACTATGTCCTTTAAGCTCTGTTATCTCTGATTTTTGCTCTCCGCCTCCTTGACCGGCATGTTTAAGTTCCGTGATAATATACTGTAGGACGACATCACCACTCTTTTCATCCACATCAAAGCCTGCCATATTTATTAACCGAAGAGTTTTCAGTGGCATCCGATCCCAACAGCCAGTCAAGAGAAGCAACAATAAAATTCCAATTGCTGCTTTTTTCATCTACTCGCAACCTTTCCTCGTGCTAAAGAAATTAGAAAAAGAATTGTGGGCACTATCGCAACCATAATAGCAGTAGCTGTATTATGATAGTTGGAAAATCGAAACAACCATTGCCGGTTGTGTCCCCATAATCCTATTACGAAGCAAATAATGGCCAAAATCCATACCAAAAGAGTATGGTTACGGATTTCTTTGTTTCCGACGAATGCCAGATAACGAGCAGACAGAAACAAATAAACATAAACTGTTACCGTTGTCACAGACAACCAAATCGTCATAAATAGAATATCAAGGCTTTGAACTATCGGCCATCTGAATTTACGGAGAATGAACACCATCGGCTCAGGAATGGAGTTCAATAGGTTTTCACCAAAATTATACGTCACAATCACCGACATCAACACGTAAAAAAAGGTCGTAAATCCATTAGCGACCGACATTGCAATGATGATATCCTTCTTCTTACTGCATTTTATGAATGGAAAAACGTACAGGAGAAGCTCATATCCGGCATACGCCCAAAATGCAGGAAGAGAATCCTGTAAAATATTCTGGAAGCGGTGAGAACCGATTGGCAGAAGATGCCGCCAGTCCCCTTTTCCTAGTCCACTAATAACTATGATTACAAAGCTAATCAAATACATAATTACAATGGACTGAGTGATAGTAGCTATTGAGCGTAGTGTAGATGTAGCGATATAGGCGGCAACTGCAATCGATATTCCAATAATCACGAACCATGGGGTATTAAATAACACCCACCGGTCGAGAACATCCGAGTATGAGACCACAACCATAAGGCTAGATTCTGCGCAGTAAGCAGCAAATAAGAAGTTCAGAACCGAGCCTATCCACTTTCCGGTGATTGTAGAAATGTACTGGGGCAACGGCCGAAAAGCATATCTTTTACCAAGGAGATAAATGAATAAAATAACTACCTGAGCGATTACTCCACCAATCAATATAGACATCCAAGAATCATGGCCCGAATGGCGGGATTCAGGGTAAGGGATTGAAATAACATGAGCCCCTACTTGTGTAAGAATCACGAGGCAAAAAAGCTGGTTAATAGAAATCTTTTGTAAGTGTATCATTCGTTCTTCCCCTTTAAATCTCCTATTCTTGTCTTATCTTGCACCATACTTTCTTTTGGGCGATTTTTCAGGCTCCTGATTGGTCCTCTGAAAAGCGTATCCTTAATTGTATTGGCGCTGAGCCCTGAGTAAAAGTAGGGAATGCCCATTGTGTTCATACGGGCCAAATGGGTTAGCGCCAAGAGGTATGAAATCTCCAAACCGATTAGCCCGAAGACAGATGCCATGACTATGATTGGGTATGTTAATAATCTCCCAGCACTGCTCATCTCATAGGATGGATTAATAAATGAAGCAATACCTGTGAGAGCTACTACGATAACCATCATATTGGAAATCAGATTGGACTGAACAACAACCGTCCCGATAACAATACCACCGACAACACCAATCGTCTGACCTACAGGGCTTGGAAGACGGATGGTCGCTTCCCGCAATATTTCGAGTATAATCAACATTGTGAGTGCTTCGAGTACGGGAGGAAGCGCAACAAATTTCATAGAGCTTTGCAGCGTCAGTGAAATATCGAACGGAATAATACGGGGGTCGAAAGTGACGAGTGCCACGTAAGCGCCGGGAAGGCTTATTCCTAAAATAAAGCACATGATTCGAAGAAACCGTATGGCACTGCCAAACAGCCATCCGTTTTGGTAATCATCTGGGCTTTGAAAGAACGCCCAGAACGATACCGGAATGATTAGGCAATCAGGTGAACCGTCTGTCAAAATTCCGATTTTTCCATCCATAAGGTAAGATTTTACCCTGTCTGGTCTTTCTGTTACAAGCATTTTCGGAAACAGTGAGAATTTCTTATCTTGAATCAATTCTTGAAGAAAACCAGGTGCTTCAACATAATCAATATCAATGCTATTAATTCTCCGTTCGAACTCATTTAAGACATCTTCGTTTGCAAGCGAACGTATATAAAGGATGGCGACCCTAGTATTAGATCTTTGACCAAGTTGATGATATTTTACAACTAGATCAGTGGTTGCGATCTTTTTCCTCATTAAATTTAAATTCGTATTTAAATTTTCTATTAATGCTTCGTGTGAACCGCGAAGCACTCTTTCATTCACTGGAATGTTTACCGATCTTTCTTTTTTAAGATCGCTATCGAGTAAATAGAGACGGGGCTCACCGTCAATTTGAACCACTGTCTTTCCTTCAATCAGAGCATTTGCAGCAACCGATAGAAGGTCTGTTTCTTCATATTCCAAAATGGAAACTGCTTCAGGAATGCTATCGTCTATATTGTGAAGCAAAGGGCGGATAATATGTTCCTGCACCACGGCTAACTCAATCATTGTAGATAAATAGAAAAGCCGATAATGTCGGTAACCTGCTGTAAAATTGCTCGATTTAAAGTCGGAGCTATTGCAAAGTATTTCTAGCAACCCCTTTTCGTTTATGTCTAGAGATTGGTCGGCTTTCAATAGTGTTCCTCTTTTCTCCAAAACGGAAAGTTTACCCTATTTTACCCGTAATTTCTTAGCATATTCCGTACTCAATGGAAGTTTTGAGGGAACTGCATCTATTGACCAATTACCTAATACATGGTTTAAGAGCATCCATTTCACCTTTTGATACCAATAAAAAGAATGTTTTGTTTTTAAACAAACGAAGAGCTAATCGATTCTATCTAAATCAATTAGCTCTTCTATTTATAGACCTGAAATCCGTAAGTACTCTTCTAGCGTAATTCCACGACTTTGTATATTACTTGAAATATTTCCAACATAACGTAGGTGCCAAGGTTCATATTTATAACCTGTTATTGATTCTTTTCCTTTTGGATACCGTATGATAAACCCATACTTTTGACTATTCTTCTTCAACCAAGCAGCTTCTTTTGTATTAGCAAAACAAGAAGCAGCAGCACATTTTCCTGAACTCCCGCTGACATCAATGGCTAAACCTGTTTGATGTTCACTTGACCCTGGAACTGCACTATATGTTTGAGCTTTTTCATAACCATCTCGTTTTACATATCTGTTGAATAAGGCTTGTTGTGTTTTATAAGAGCGATAGGCAGAAACTCCACTTAAATATATTTTATCTTTTTTGGCAGCAGCAAACATTTTTTCTAAGGCTACTGCTGCTTCCCGTCGCATTTTACGTTTTTCTACTTTTTCTTTAAATATAAAAGGAACATTAGGATAAATTAACCCCTTAGGTACATAGTTAGCAGGCATATAATATCTTTTATTTACAACTACAGCTATCGATTCAGGATAAGGTGTCAACTTTGTTTTGCTTGAACTGGTCGAATTCTTTTTAGTGATTTTTTTAGTAGATGTATTACTAAATATTTTTTGGGGATTTTTATTATCAGTTTTATTTGCTGGTGCCATCTTTTTAACTGGTGGATTTTCCTTTTCACTGTTTATATTTTGATATGTTGAATCTTTAAGATTTTTATCGTTATTACAACCAATCAGACCAAATATTAAAAAAATAATTAGAGATATATTAATACTGAACTTATGCACGTCGTTACCCCCTCTAAAATCATCTGATTATATGGTGTGAATAACGAGGTGTTTTATACCTCAATAATTGTTTCTTTTCAGAACAGTTCCATTGGACCTTTACAAAATCACATCCATATACAATGACATAAATATAGGCTTTTTTCATAATTTATTTTGGGGTGATAAAATGCCAAGGATGATGAGAGCAGAAGCTGAAGGTGAAGGAAAACAGGGAATGTTATATGTCGGAAATGTGATAGTGAATCGTGCGGTAGCAACATGTTTAGACTTTATAGACGTTAATACAAACCATGATGTTATATTTCAAGTTCAAGGCGGGAATTATTCTTTTGAAGCTGTTCAAAAAGGAAATGTTTTTTATCAAAGAGCAAGAACATCTGAAAAAAAATCTGCAATATTGGAGAGCTCACCCAGCGAAATATGCACTATGGTATTTTAATCCACATGCTCCATGTCCTTCAACTTGGTACGGTCAACCTCAATCTGGTCAATTTAAAGCCCATTGTTTTATGAACCAAAACCAGGAACATGTGATAGTGTTTAAATTGGTTAAGATAATTGTAAAATAGTTTACCTGATATAGCATGGTGCAAATTCGTCTGACCTTATTCAACTAAAGTGCATTCTAAAAAGCAGCATCAAGATTAAACATATTTCGTTTTGAAATCTAGTCTAATTTCAGTATAAAGAACGCTAACCGAAATGATTAACGTTCTAAACTTGATGCAAGGGATCCCTTAATGGCGAATATCTAGTAATAACAGTATTTCCAGACCTTCTTCAGTAAGACTGGACGATACGATTACGAAGGTTAGACGCATTGTTTAATATAGAGTTGGAGTTGGAGGAGAACAATGAAAGTTAACAATATCTCTTAAAGCAACAGAATATTGATTCCATCTTCCGCCGAAAAACCTATAGCCATAAGCTCTTTGATGCCCGATAGCCGTCAAATAAAACCAGAAATTATCTCCGTTTCTAAGCCACAAATATGTAAACGAAAGATACAATTTTCAAGACCCCAGGGACTCAGGGAATAGAGTGGCATTTGTCGTATTTTTACCATAATTCGAGGTTCACTCCTTATTGAAATTAGACATATAACCAGTTTATGCTCCCAGGTCAAACCTTGGATTGGATGTATGCCTAGTAGCCCCAGGTTAGCTTAAATAATTCCCCTTCTCCATTTGTCATATAATATTTTAGAATCAGGACGAATACCCAGGAATTTATCCCAAATATGCATATGCATAATGTAAATTAAATGAGGAGGATGAATGCTTGTATGATTAATGCCTATAATGAGAGAGTTGGTTTAGGTGGACCAGGCTCAGGTTTTGGTGTTGCACCAGGACTTGGATTTGGAGCTCCAGGCTATCCACACCAACACTACCCGTACTACCATCATCACTACCCGTATTATCATCACCACTATCCGTACTATCATCACCACTATCCGTACCACCACCACCACTACCCTTATTAAAATTTGCTAAAGAATTTACCGTTAAAATAAAAGGGAACAGAAATTTCTGTTAAACAGGCGTGTTTCTGCAATAGCGGAAACGCCTGTTTCTTGTTGGGGATGGAGAAAGTTTTTGATTTATTGCTGAAGGATACTGTTTAAAATGACAATTGATTAGACACTCGTAATTTTTAAGATTTAAAAACTTGATAGTATCTTCAACATGATTATCCTTTTGATAGTTTCTGTATAGATTACTGGATAATCGAACAGGGATACGGTTGCGGTTTCATTTTGATCGTGTTTTGTTTATCTTGCTGATTATCGTAGGAACAACGGTCTGGTACTAATTAAAAATACAAAAAAGCCCTTAAGGGGGCTTTTTGTATGTCTGAAATATTCATCATCAAGATGTATGTGTAAGGGGAGGCTATGGAGATTGGCTTGATTGTAATTAATAAAGTACTCCTTGTGGCGGCTGCGGATAAGCTGGAAGTTGCACTCCCTGTGGCGGCTGCGGATAAGCTGGAAGTTGTACTCCCTGTGGCGGCTGCGGATAAGCTGGAAGTTGCACTCCCTGTGGCGGCTGCGGATAAGCTGGAAGTTGCACTCCCTGTGGCGGCTGCGGATGAGCTGGAAGATGTACTCCTTGTGGCGGCTGCGGATGAGCTGGAAGATGTACTCCTTGTGGTGGCTGCGGATAAACTGGAAGTTGCACTCCTTGTGGCGGCTGCGGATGAGCTGGAAGATGTACTCCTTGTGGCGGCTGCGGATAAGCTGGAAGATGTACTGGGTATGGTGGGTATGGATGTTGAATGCCAGATGCTCCAAACCCAAGACCAGGAAAATAACCATAACCTGAGCCTGGTCCACCTAACCCAATGCCTGGATAAAACCATAAGCCTAGTCCAGGTTCACCAAACCCCAGACCAGGATAAAAACCATAACCTGAGCCTGGTCCACCTAATCCAATACCTGGATAAATCCTTTCATCTGTTGGATAAGCAATATAATATTCATTTTTATATGGAATCACTATTATCCTCCTCATTTATTTTACATTAGAGCATATTCATTCCCAGAAGAAAGGTCTTGGGTATTTGACCTAAATTATAAATATTTTTGTGACATAAGCTGATTTAAATTATAGTTATTCCATTAACGGGCGCAATTTCCGAATCAGGTATTACGCCCGTTTTTCGTGATAGTCTGAAAGATAAGTGTGGAATATAATGTAAATTTATTGTTAAAAAGGGCAAAACAAAAAGGTTATGAAAGAGATCTTGATTCTTATCACCCTATGGCAGAAGGGGAAGAAGAGGTACAGATTTACTTGCCCATTCAGGGTTAAAGGTATAAATCTTCTTTCTTCAAAAAAAGGGATAGGTGGGGGTGGGGAATTTGAATAATCTTATTGTTTACTCATTCATAGGGGATAACCTAGCATTAAGGAAACAAACTGAAATATTCCAAGCAGAAAATCCTGATAATAGTTTGCAATTTGGGATGAATACCGAATTATATAGGGTATAGAGGAAGCATTAAAATGAATGATGTAATTCTTACTTACAAGAACCATATGGAGTAACGATAAGATGGTGTAATACTTCTAGGTATTAGTTGATGTGGTAGCGCTCCATTTATTAAAGAAGAAATGAAAGATACCTGTTCCCCTTTTAGATGCAAGTTTTAAACAATGAGGTTTTGAAGAAAAAGACGAAGTCATAGTAACTAGATCACTTGATATTGTGCAATATACTTATCAAGCTGTTGACTAATGGCTATTGTTTTTTCACTTGCTAGTCCCTCTTTTAACCCAGCTTGAATCATTTCATTTCGTAAGGATTTGATTTTTAATAATAAGCTGCTTTTTTTATCAGTAATTGGTATTGGTAACATAAAAATGTCTCCTATTTACAAATGTCCACTTGAAAAATATAACAGTAATTAGAGGTACGGACAACCTTTTTTGCGAAAAGACACAATTTGTTCAAATTTATACTTCACGTAGTATGGTATCTTGTTTTTTAGCTTTTTCCAATCGGAATGGTATTTTCTGTAGAGCCGGTGCTCTAAATTTAAAAAGTCGATATCCTGTTCTAACCCTAATTGGTATAATTGCTTCACTTCGGAGGAAATTCCTTTTTTTACATATTCCTCCATGGAACCTACATTGTTTGCGTTTCCAATTTATACATAAGTAAATCGGCTAAGACTAATTTTTCATCAAGAGAAATAATTCCCTTTCTATCCTATAGAGGGTTTGTAGTCTTCTTGTAGTGAGTTTAATACTATAATCAAAATATGTAAGTGGAGCTTTTTAGAAGATTTCTTTTGTCTGGGGTAATTGTAGGTATTGCGATATTAGTCGTTTTTTAGGTAATAAACAGGTGTTGGAAGCGAAAGAGAAGGAGCGGGCTTGGCACACTTGAAATACATTCCTGTTATTCGTGTAGTTGCAGCTCTTTTTCCTTGTTTTACTAGAGTTGGATGTGGAAAAAACACGAGAATATTATAAAAAGGTACAGAAGTTTGAAAAAAGAACAGCCAGATGAAATATGTTTTCAAATGACGATGCAGTTTAGTATACATTCGTTTGTATGAAATCCTTACTTCAAAGCAGGAAGTAAGGATTTTTTGTTGAATAATACAGATAGAATATTATGGAAAATACTATATTGCAAGGAATGGCTAATACGTAGTATCAAGTAAGAACGGGGACTAAATTCATGGACAATCAAATAGCTGAAAAGTTAATTAGATTTATTATTCTTTTTCTATCTTTAGCATTCGGGTTGCTTCTTCATAAAATTATATTTTTGATTATTGGTGCAATAATTTATTTTAGCGTAACAATATATTTAAGAATTAGGATTAAAAAGAGTCCCTTAAAAGGATGAGTTTCTAGTAAATAGAAGTTGTATAGAAACGGATGGTGTAGCAATGAGAAAATGTTAATTTATTTTTGGAGTAATAGTATTTTTGTATTGCTTCTATCTCTTTGTAACGTTTTTCTTTAACAATGATCGTGAGGCAGCTATTTTTTATAGTTCTCTATTTGCAAAGCTAAATGCAAGTATAGCCATTGCTGTTTCTGAGCTATTAATTAAAGTTAAAACAACCAAGTCGTAAGATCATCATATTTTTAGAGGGAGGATGAGTAATGACAAAGAAGAAAAAGGAAACGTATGGATGGATTAAATCACTATTGGGTGCGCTTGCTATAGCATTTATTATTCGCGCTTTTTTCTTTACTCCCATTGTTGTTGACGGTGAATCGATGAACCCTACTCTCCAGGACAAGGACCGTATGGTTGTAACCAAAGTTGGGGAACCGAAAAGATTTGATATTGTTGTGTTTCATGCCCCAGACGGTAGGGATTACATAAAGCGTGTAATTGGACTCCCAGGTGACAGGATTGAGTATAAGAAGGATGTTTTATATATAAATGGGAAGGCATACAACGAACCTTATTTAGAAAAATATAAGAAAAGACTTAATGGTGGAACGTTAACCGGCTCTTTCACTTTAAAGGAGACGGCTGTAGGTAGTGATACTGTCCCTAAAGATAGTTTGTTTGTAATGGGAGATAACAGAAGGCGTAGCAAAGACAGCCGTGAAATTGGAGCGGTACCAATGGAAAAGGTAGTAGGGACAACAAATGTTGTCTATTATCCAATAAAAGACATTAAGATTGTAAATAACTAGCTGCTGCGGGTCTCTTCTTCAAAACCATCGGGTGCGTTGATCCAGGAAGGATTAACCACCTTTTTTGTTGAATTCCATATTAAAAAAACGGGGCAGCATTCCAAAGGGGAACAATATGATTCAGATACTGAATAAGACAGATAGCTTGGTCATTGTCATTCACGAAATTTACGGCATTAATCAACATATGGTGAGTATATGTGAAAAATTATCACTACAGGGCTTTGATGTTATTTGTCCTAATTTACTAGAACGTGAACAACCCTATGATTATGCAGAAGAGAAAGTTGCCTATCAAAATTTTATGGAGAATGTGGGTTTCTCGCATGCGGTACAAAAAATAAAAGATATTTTATCAACTTTTAAAAATGAATACCAAAAGATCTATATTATTGGATTTAGTGTGGGGGCAACGGTTGCTTGGTTATGTAGTGAAGAAGATTATCTCAATGGGATCGTTGGATATTATGGTTCGAGAATTCGAAATTACTTAGAAGTAGTCCCGTTAATCCCTACCATTCTATTCTTTCCACAAGAAGAACAGTCCTTCGTAGTTGATGAGTTAATTTCCATTCTAGAAAAAAGAAATATAGAAATACATAAATTGAATGGGAAACACGGATTTAGTGATCCCTATTCGCTTCATTTTAATGCAAAATCTGCACAAGAAGCTTTTCATAAAATGGTTAGCTTTATGAAGAGATATTAATTGATTGAAAGATGGGATTGCTGTGGCAATCCTTTTTTTGTCAGTAAAGAAAGGTTTTTTCTATATACGTATTGAATAAGTAGTTATATTTGTAAAGGCGGTGTTTTGATGCTTCAACATGAATATGGATGGGTTCGACAAACTAGAGGGACGCTGTTAGATTTCTGTGGGAAAATAGATCCTAATCATTTTACACATACAAATGGGTTTGGTTGGCAAAGTGTAAGAGACACATTGGTTCATATAGCAGATTGCTATGTTGCATGGCTTGGCTCCTTTGTTTTATTGAAGACAAAAAAACCACTTACTCCAAAGGAAGAATTACATAATCTCAGTTTAGAGCAAATAAAAGCACGATTTGAACAAGTGGATTCAATAGTAAATGAATTATTAGAACTACATGGACATAATTTAAACCTGCTAATTGAGAGGGAAATCCCGTGGAGAGAAGCGCCAGATCTAGTATCTATTACTCCTGGTAAATTGCTTATGCACACCATTACTCATGAGTTTCATCATAAGGGGCAAATAGTAGCTATGCTCCGTCAGATGGGGTATGAGCCCCCAAATACAGATATATTAGGAACAGAAGATTAATATAAATTTATTCTATTAGTTGTAAGCAAGATGCATGAGCGGCGATATAGAGCGGGGACAGTCCCCCATCGCTTTAAAGCGACGGGGGACTGTCCCCGTTGTTTTTGAGGAATGTTCATATTTTTATCTGAATATATCTTAGGAAAAGATGTTAGATGGAGGGCGATTTATGGCATTAGTGTCGATCTATACGGTTGGTAGGCTAAAGCACCCCTATGACCACCCCGCCTCACGTGATTTTTTTCAAGTGGGAAATGATGTATATCGTCAAGCAACTAAATCAGGACTTATAGAGCTGTTTTCTCCTGAAGGAGTCCCTTTCGCTGAGGAAACTGTGAAAGGAAAGGGTTCTCCGATACTTACGCTAACAGTTTGGAGAAGCCTTGAATCCTTATATCGCTTTACTTATGCAGGAAAGCATCGGCAAGCGTTACGAGATAGAAGTAAATGGATTGAGCCGTATCCAGAGAAGCACCTGTCATATGTAGTTTGGTGGACAGAAATGGTGAGGGATGTCTCATGGGAAGAGGCATTCAGGAGATACAACCATTATATTCAGCATGGCCCCACTCCATTTGCATTTGATTTTAAGCATGCATTTGATGAAAAAGGGGAGACGGTCTTGATCAATACGGAGGGTGACGTTAAAGACTGATAGACCATTCTATCCTTTTTTATCCATAGATTGCTCGATAACTTCCACTAGAAAAACGTGACATAAACATAAAGTCATATTCAATTGACTCTGTAAATATTATTAATAGAACAATAGGAGTTTTTCTGGGAGGTTATTGAATGAACGGGGATCATACATCTTTGCATGCGGATACTGGTGTTACATCTGTATTGTTTGTTGAGCGCTCTTTAAATGAAATTCGTTTTTGGGCTAGGATCATGAAAGAACATTCTTTATTTCTTCGATTGGGTTTTAGAGCAGAAGATACTCAACTAATTCAAGAGGCTAATCAATTTTACCGCTTATTTGAACACATCGAACAAACTGCGCATTCCTTTAATAACCAAACAGACCCTGAACAAATAAGAAGATTTAATACTGAAGTACAACAAGCTGCAGCTAATATTTTTGTATTTAAACGAAAATTATTAGAACTAATTCTCACATGCAAATTGCCGGGGGCAAATAATTTTCCACTTTTAGTTGACCATACGAGTAGGGAAGCAAACTATTTTAGAAAAAGATTAATTGAATTAAATGAGGGAAAATTACAAGCGCTTCCTGACGCCATTATTAAAGAAAATGTCTTCTTCTTAAGGATTATGGCGGACCACGCCAAATTTATTGGTCATCTCCTTGATCCGTCAGAAAGGAAACTGGTTGATTTAGCACGGAATTTCAGCAATGATTTTGATCAATTGCTGTTTCAAGCAAGGGACTTAGAGTCTATGAAGCCACAATCTCAAACTGTCCCTCTTTTGGATCAATTCCTTGATCAAAATCGGGTGTCGGTCGCGTCTCTAAGGGACTTCAAGAAAACAGCCCGTGATTTAATTGAGCAATGTAAAATAAAGAGCATTATACATCCTCTATTAGCTGATCATGTTTTCCGGGAGGCTGATAGGTTCTTAGAAATCATTGATATGTTCGACGCGCATTTAACAGGTGGTTCCCAATAGTTGATCATAATAAAGCCCCTCTCGATTGAGAAGGGCTATTTATTTTTACAAGAATAAGAAATCTCTCCGAGGTTAGAATGGTGAAGAATGGATATTTAAGAATTTCTAGTTCGGAGGGTAAATGTGTGAATGACAAAATAACAGAAAGTGAGTTTCAAGAGATTATCCGTAGAAGAAGTAACGGCGAAATAAGCTTTCCTCAATTCTTAGAAGAGTTGTTCCAAAGAGGCATTAATGAATATGAAATAGACGTTGCGACAGGTCAAGCCACATATAAAGGAGTCCATTCGGAGTTTAAAACAGATTCCCAAGTAAGCCTGGTTATCTCAAATAAATTTAATAAAGATAAGGTACTCAAGGCAATTGCGAACATCTCTTTACCCTTTTTAGATTTCTTAAAAGAGATTGCTGAGGCAGGAATTGAAACCTATCGTGTATACATACCTGAGAAAAGTGTTAAATATATTGGTATTCGAGAAGAAATCATTGAGGAACAGCTTAAGGTTTAAAAGGGTGCCAAGGGGACGGTTCTGCTGGCTTTTACATGTTTAGTGCTATGAGAACCGTCCCTGTGGTTTCCTGGTTTCTATGAAACTAGTTTTAATCCTATCGCTGCCCCTAAAACCATAGCTATGAAGATTAACCTTTTCCAATCCTTTGATTCACCATATAAAAACATTCCTAATATTGAGCCCCCTGACGCACCAATTCCTGTCCATATCGCATAGGCTGTCCCCATAGGGAGTGTTTCCATGGAATAAGACAGGAATAGAAAGCTTGCTCCAAATCCGAGAATTAATAGAGCTAGAGATTTCCAATTTCGGCTCTTGTTAAGTTTATTGATCATCACAACACCAAACATTTCACATAAACCTGCCAATACTAAAGAGATCCATGCCATTAGGAATCAGCCCCTTCCTGAACATTTTCCTTTGTAACTAATTTCAAACCGATGACACCTGCAAGTAACAGTAAAATAAAGAAGAATTTTGGTCATTTTGAAAGGTTCTCCAAAGAATATCATTTCAGTAATTACCGTACCTGCTGTGCCCAAGCCAACAAAAACTGCGTATACGGTTCCAACGGGAAGTTTTCGTGCTGCCATGATGATTCCAAGGAAGCTGATGATGATGGATAGGACCGTTCCAGTCCAAGTCCAAAATCCTTCAGCGTGTTTCAATCCAGTAACCCAAAATACTTCAAAAAAAGCAGCAATAAATACTTTAAACCAGTTTGTGTTCATTTTAAATGCCTCCCATTTTTCAGTACATAAAACACAAAAAAGCTTGGGATAAACTGTTTTAACAGTCATCTCCCAGGCTTTTATCCTTCCGTGACACAGCAAAAGCTGTGAGTTTTCTCTCGGACCAGGCCAGCGTTAAAACTGCGGAACCCTAGAAAACATTTCTCTTATGCAATTGATTAATATTTTTGCACACATTTTAAATTTATTCAAGGGGGTTGTGGGGGCCAAGGGTGTGCCAGGGGGACGGTTCTGGTGGTTTTTTTCATCAAGGGTGTTATTAAAGAGCCACGAGAACCGTCCACGTGGTTTCCTCAAGCCTCGCAATTCTCGACAATTTATTTAATGAATTTGATACATTAATCCACTGATAGCAAGTACTTGCCCTTCTTTTAACCAAATGTTTGATTAAAATCGAATTTGGGGGAAGAAGAAGGAAAGAAGTCGATGAGTGAGAAATATAGACTATATTGTGGGAAAAGAGGGAAGTTCGCTGGGAATTGAGCGACAATTTTTTTATGCCTTTTATGAGATGAAACGGCGATATTATGGGTTTTGTGTTCGTTTTAACTAAACGATTAATTAGTATAGCATATACGGGAATTGATAAAAAAATGATGAAAGAGAGAATAATTTTAGGGACAGTCCCCCGGCGCTTTAGCGCAACGGGGGACTGTCCCTTTTGTTATAATATGGATAAAGGGGGTTGAGGAATGAAGGGCTATCGGTTAGTTCTAACAGCAATGTTTACCATTGTATTAGTAATTTTGGGTGCTTGTGGAAAGTCTTCGGTGGAGTCAAATGCTAAATCGAACGAACAGGCAACCGTTCAAGAAGATTCTTCTAATCATAAATCTACATCTACAACTACGGATTCGAATGATGGAGAGTCTCAGGAGTCCAGTAATGATGAAAATACTGTAAGCCAAAAGGATCAATATCTTAAGAAACTAAATGAAATGGAAGAAGCGGACAAAAACGAAGAAGCTAAGTCAACCATGGTAGAAATGGAAGAACAAGAGTCGGAAAGATATAAAAAATGGGATGTGGCCTTAAACGAAATTTATGGGGTGCTGAAAGAGCAACTTGACACAGAACAGATGGATCAACTAAAAGAAGAGCAACGGAAATGGATTAAACACAGGGATGAAGCGGCGAAAGAAGCATCACTAAAATATAAAGGTGGTACGACGGAAGCGTTAGAATATGTAGCTACACAAGCAACGCTTACACGGGAGAGGTGCTATGAGTTGGTTGCTAAATATATGAAGTGACTTTTTGAGACTGTTGAGAATGACGGGTACAATGAACAAGGCTACGCTCGCGTGTTTGGAGAGTATGATGGGAATTATTACGAGTAAAGTTACGATTTGGCGAGTAAATGAGGCATATAGACTAGTAAGTTATCTAATCTGACAAGTAAAATAATTTGTGGATCGGTTGATGGGAATTGGTGGTAGCACCGTGCCTGGGGCAAATTGTGCCCACAGTAATTTACTTACATAAAATACTGTGGGACTTTTACAAAAGCTGGCTAAGTTGTGCTTATGTAAACATATCCTGAACTTAATGTGTCTTAGTTGATTATTTTTATTAAGAGGATAGAAAAATTTAATCGCATATGTACTTTCGTTTCCCTATAAAAAAATTATGACTATTTTGGGAAAATAAACCTTTTTTTTCATTGCTAAAATGGAATATAATGATAGAATCAAAATTTTTTTTCGGAGTAGAGATAAAATGCGTGAAATATCGGATATTCAAGAAATGTTTTTGTTAATATCAGAGAAATCTCAAAATCTTTTCTCTTCAATCTCAGTTGATGGAGTTTTTACATATATTTCTCCTAATGTACAAGCATTGCTTGGCTATACTCCAGAAGAAGTGATCGGGAAACCCGCAGCTTCTTTCAATCATCCTGATACCAATAAAAAATTCCTTGAGCATCGCAATAGGTTGGATAGTGATCAAGACACGGTTCTATTTACGGGCCGTGTTCGACATAAAGACGGGGAATATCGTTGGTATGAGACGACCGCCCAGTATATTCGTGACGAATCTGGGGAGATCATTCAAACCATTGCCGTTGGGCGAGATATTACAGAGCGGAAAGAAGTAGAGGAGACCATTGCCCACCTGGCTTATCACGACAGCTTAACTAATCTTCCAAACCGGCGTATGTTTGAGAAAAATGTCAGTTTATTTTTAGAAGAGTTTAAAGAGGAACTTCACGGGCTGATGTTGCTTGATTTAGATGGATTTAAACACGTTAATGATACGTTTGGGCACGACATTGGAGATTTGGTTCTTATTGAAGTGGCAAACCGGTTGACACTGGCAGTTGGAGACAAAGGTTTTGTGGCTCGTTGGGGTGGAGATGAGTTCACTGTTTTTCAATCGAGACTAGGAAGCAAGTCTGAATTAACTTCATTACTTGAGCGGATTAAGGATTTTATCTCTAAACCTATGATTATTGAAGGGAATACCATTTGCATTACGCCAAGTATAGGTGTGGCATTTTCCAAAGAGGATGGAGATATGGTTGAGGCACTTATGAAAAATGCAGATGTGGCCATGTACCGTGCCAAGAATCAAGAAAAAATAGATTCCGAGGATAGAAGTTGTTCTGAGTATTCAACTGATGTCAAAATCGAAAACTGTATAATAAACAAAGGGTAAATACAAAGATAATTGGCGGGATAATATGGCTCGCTTTTTTGTTATTATGGATTTTCGTGTTGGTATGGGAATCCATAAGTGGAGAATTTCCGGCTAATGTATAAAAAGAAGCGGAAAAATTCCGTTTATCTGCTCTATAATAAGACAAAATCCAAAGATTTGAATACTATAGCGGAAAAACTCCCCTTATTTTTAAAATGCGGGTATTTCCCAATCTAAGCGGAATTTTTCCGTTTATTTTCAACCTCAGTGAATCAACATTGAGTTTTAAAAGAGCCTTGTTAATAAAGAGTCCCTGTGGTTTGTTTAGGGACAGTCCCCCGGCGCTTTAGCGCAACGGGGGACTGTCCCTAAGGATTGATTTTTTTGAAAAAATTGGATATAATCAATTTAAATAAACTATACAGTCGGTTTATTTCGAGTGGAAGGTGGGATTCTTTTGGGAGAAGAGAGGCATATCAGGCTTGGAAATGAAATGATCTTCACTAAGGTTATGGGAACAGGGGAACCTTTGGTTTTTTTACATGGTGGACCAGGCGGGGAACATCGCTTTTTTCTACCACACTTACAGGATTTATCTCAACACTTTACTCTGATTTTTTACGACCAAAGAGGGTGCGGGCAGTCTGAAAAAGCGACTAATGAGGATTACACGATGGATGGAGAGGTTGAAACGTTAGAGGCCCTTCGTCAATTTTACAAGATAGAGAAACTCAATCTCGTCGGTGAATCTTGGGGGTCCATGTTAGCCCTTTTATATGCCGCCAAATATCCTAATCATGTGAACAAAATCTTTATGACGGCTGCGGTTGGTGCGACCATGGATGGATTTTTCCGTTTTGAAAAAGAACTGCTGAATCGATTATCGATAGAGGAACGGAAATGGCTGGAGGAGGTATCTCCTAAAGTGGACGCAGGTGAGGTCGACGTTGCTGAGATTTTTAAAATGATCGATCCTTATTACGTGTACTCGCCTGAAAGTTTGACGAAAAAGACGAAAACGCAGTCCAATGCCAGGGTCAATGAGCTAATAGGTAAAGACATTGCGGAAAATTATGATGTGTCAAAGGATGCGAACAAGTTGGGTCAGATCCCAATGCTCGTTGCACAAGGGGACCATGACATCCTTTCGCCTGAAGTCCTGGAACAAGTCTTACTTAGCTATATCCCCCATATAGAAATAAGGGGAATTCAAAATTGCGGGCATTGGTCAGTGGTTGAAAAACCAGAGCAGGTTCAGGCGATGATTAAGCAGTTTTTTCAAAAAGAATAATAGCTTGATAGGTAAGGGAGGACATCAAAATGGGGTGGGAAGAATCTTTATTGGAGGAATTATTTCATCAATACAGCCCTATTATTTACCGCTATATTTACTTTGTGACGAAATGCAAAGAGGAAGCGGAGGATTTGACACAGGAGGTGTTTATTAAGGCTTACCGCGGCTTAGCCCATTATCGGGGGGAGTCGTCGTATAAGACCTGGTTGTATACCATTGCTCGGAATGTGATTATTGATCAATATCGGAAACAGCGGAAAACGGATTGTTTGACAGATATACCGTTGCCGGATCTGAACCAGCTGGGTCCGGAGGTATTGTTAGATCTTAAGGAAGATACACAATTGTTGCACAGAGCGATCATGGAGTTAACGTTTCCCTACCGGGAGATCGTTATTTTACGGAAGATTAAAGGATATTCAACCTCCGAGACCGCCAATATTTTAGGTTGGGAGGAGGGAAAGGTCAAAGTCACACTGCATCGAGCTTTACATAGACTGAGAGATAAGTTGAATCCGAGTGCTCGCGCTAGTTAAAACCAGGGAAAACCAGGGGGACGGTTCCGGCGGCTTTTCCCCTGTCGAGGGTTGGTCTTATTATATAAGCAATGACATGAATGTGTTTTTTTTTTCATACTATATTTTGGGGGTGGAAAAATGCCAAGAGCAAACTACCGAAGTTCAGACGTTGACTTAATGGCAAGGATGATGAGGGCAGAAGCCGAAGGTGAAGGAAAACAGGGAATGCTATATGTTGGGAATGTCATTGTGAATCGTCTTGTAGCCAATTGTTCAGACTTTAAAGGTTTAAGATCAATTAACCAAGTCATTTACCAAGTCCAAGGTGGAAACTTTTCCTTTGAAGCTGTTCAAAAAGGGAATGTCTTTTATCAAAGAGCAAGAACTTCTGAAAAAAGATTAGCCAAACAGAATTTGGATTATTGGCGTCAGCACCCAGCAAAATATGCCCTTTGGTATTTTAATCCACATGCTCCATGCCCTGCAACATGGTACGGTCAACCTCGTACTGGTCAATTTAAAGAACATTGTTTCTATGAACCAAAACCTGGCTTATGTGATGCTGTTTATAGTGGTTAAGCTTACTCTTTGAGTAAGCTTTTTTTAGTTAGGCTCTGTTAAACTTGCCTGTTGATTTCCGCTCCAGGCGCGAGCGGTTCGTGGGTGTTTCGGCGAGCCTCCTCGACGCAAGCGTCTGCGGGTTCTCCCCTGAACCATACTCCCACAGGAGTCTTCGCGTCTTCCGCTCCAATCAACAGGGTGTAATAATCAACATTGTTCTTTAACACAGCCTTTAGTTAAAGGAAGGGTGGATGGAGGGTGAGGTTGGTTTTGTGATTGCTGGCTTTTTCCCATCTAATCAAATTTAGGTACTCCTGGTATTTTGAGATAAACTTATGCCCTGCATAAAAAGAGGTTCTACGCTATCAAATAAAGTTAAGATTCATTTCAAGAATGGTAGTATGGTGTTAGATAATGGTTTAAAAGAGAGAATAGGATATGCCTGTTATTGAGCATAAAGAATTTATAAAAGCACCTGTTGAAGTATGTTTTGACCTGGCTAGGAATGTAGATATTCATACTCAAACGCCCTCCCAAACAAACGAAAAAGCAGTGGGTGGAGTGACAGAAGGATATTAGAGGAAGGGGATATGGATACTTAGGAAGCTAGTCATTTTGGTATGAAACAAAGGCTGATAACCTTGGTGACACAAATGGAAAAACCTCATAAGTTCGTGATTGTATGGTGAAGGGGTGCATAAGTTTAATCAGGAAAGGGTTGCTGTGGCATCCTTATTGTTTCACAAACGCAAACTAGGTGTTTTGGTTGTATTGGAATTTTAATTCCAACTATTGTAGAATTCCACCTTTAATTTGTAGAATAAATGAAAATTTTGTAGAATTCCACCTAACTTTTGTAGAATTATTAAGTTGAACTATAGTTTTTTTCAAAAAGGACCATAAAACCGACTATATTCTTTAAAAGAAATTAATTTAAGCTATTTAACTAAGCGTTCCTGTGATAAACAGGAACGGCTTTTTTTCTTCACCGAGGCAGGCACTCCATTTAATAGATTTATTACCATATCTATTTAAACACCCATGCAGGTACATCGAATTTGTGTAACAAAAAGGATAGGAATACTATAGATAGTATCCAAGCTATCAGGGGCTTTTCTACATGAATTTTTAATACGGTAAACATTACTATATTAAATAATACGGACCAATACATATTCCATCCGTTATGGTGTTCAATCAAGTTTAAATATTTCAGGTTGATCAATTCAATAAGGCTATAAAGTGAAATCCAAAACAATATCCAACCTATCTGTTTCATTCGCTGTGTGGGGAATTTTCCTAAATAAATAAGTAAGGTTGATGAATATGCGCATGTCATAATTAGAAAGTCAATGATTAGATGTCCGAACAAAATTCTACTTCCGAATATGGATTCCTTATAAGACCAGAATCGGTAATCATGCAATAACGCATTTTTAAATAGATCACCACCAATAAAGAAAAGCCAGGTTGGATAATAAGTACGCCAATTCTTCCAGTCGCCCCATTTAATAGCAGCTCCCAAGAATAGAAGATTGAAAATGAAATGCATATAAAAACCCCTTAGATAATATAAGGTGATTTTACCCAAAAATACAGCTTTTATACGATTGTGACAGTGTGGTAGTCTGGTGAACCGTACCATTAGCAGAGAAAATGCACAATTCCAGTAGAACAGAGATTTAATGGTATATACAAAAGAAGATACGAAAGGACAAAGGATTAAAGAAATTCTTTGAAGAAAAAACCATTCGTAAATAAACGAATGGTTTTATGTCATTAGTTGTACTGGTTTTTGAAAAAATTAATGAATTTCACAAAAAGGGTTAGTCTTTATTTTTACTAAATAATTGTTCTGTTTTAAAAAGTTTTCTCGTAATTTTTAGATTCAAAAATAAAACTAGAAAGGTTAGGGGATAAAACGCTGCTGAATACCACATCTTCCAACCATTATAGGTGAAGAAACCTGTTTTTAGTGACAAAAGCTCAATGAGTAACGAAAAAACAGTCCAGGCAAAAATATAAAGAAATTTACTTGTCATACGTTTTTTAAAGGGAAAAAAATTCAAGAAAATTGCGTTTGTTGAAGGGTAAATTAAGAATTGTGCAAATAGGCCCGGCCAGTCGGGTTCTTTATCTAAAAACCAATATAATTTATACATTACATCAAATATAGCATCCACGGTTCTCCCAAATGCTATAGCGAAAAAAGAAGTTATGTATATTTCAAAGTAAGAAATCCTTTTTTTCATAAAAATCGCAAACATATTATACAGAATAAGGAAAATAAACATGATGTTCAAAGGGTTTTCCTCCGAAAAAGGAATTTTTTACAGTATGGTCTAAAACCATCACAGTTATGCTACTTCTAAATAAATAGATGGGAAGTAATGAATCTCGACGTTGCAGAATAGCTAGAGAAAAAATTTTACATAATAACATGGAATAAGTGGGATTTAAGGGGAGGGTGAAAGTGCAACCACAAACGATTTTTGTATTTATAGCAAGCTTTATTTTTGCCTTAGTAGCTTATATAATTCCTAAAAAAATGAAACCGTATGAAATTTATTCAACGGCATTGTTCGCAACATTATTTGGTCTTTTGGTTGATACAGTTATAGCAGTAAAATATAAACTTTATGTACTTGATAAGCCTGGAATACAAATCCCCCCATTGATTGGCCAAGTTGTTTTATACTCTACAACCAGCATCATCTTATTAAACCTATATCCTTTTGATAAGTCGAAAAAATGGAAAATAGTTTACATCCTATGTTTCACTTTGCTTACTGTTGTATTTGAGTATATTTCTTTTCTATTTGGATTTATCAAATATTATAATTGGAGTATTTGGTATTCAGCGTTGTGTTATCCATTTCTTATCTATTTTCTCGTTTTGCATTATAAATTTTTTCAATGGTTGGTGAATCGTACATCTATATAATTGCGAATTGATACCTTTACTTTACGTAAAGGACTAACTAAGATAGAGGGAGAATTTCCGCTTATTGATTCAAAAAATGTGAAAAGGGGGGATTTTTTTCTGAATAAGCGGAAAAATCGCCCCTTATTTCACTTTTTTGTCGCTTAATCGATTAGAAACAAGAATCTTAAAGTGTTAAAGGCCTATTGCCAATCTCTATTATCAACTTGCAACCCCTCACTCCCAAAAAAGTGCTCAATGTATTTCTTCTCCTCTTCCGCCGTTCTTACTTTTAATACTGGACTTTCGCTTTGCTGTGTGGGGTCACCTTTTATGTTCCGAATGGACAGATAGTCATTTTCGATGGCCGAAAAGTCTCCGTTTAACCACTTTTCCAAGATTTCCTGATAGGGTTCCGATGCGTGTAATTCAACTGCTTTATTTTTCAAATATTGTAGGTTTGCCCGGTTAATTTGGATCCTCTTGATATTTTCACTTGTCGCTGGAATACGGTAATTTTCCTCTCCCTTGAACTCAAGCTTTTGGAGAGCCATTGTAATCATTGAGTAGTAGAAGAAGTCATCATTTGTTTCAAAGTTCTTCATTTGATTGAAGTTGCTTGCTGCCCGATCGACTTCAGCTTGACTCACTTTAGGAACTTCGTGAGCAGGTGTAACGGCCTTCGTTGGCGCTGCTTCTGTACTTCTGATCTTTTGTGTATCATTCTTTATTTGATTACCGAAAGAAAGATAACCCAGTCCTATTACTAGAATGGAAGATGCAGCTACTGATATAAAATTTATCAATGGTTTCCTTGTTTTACTCACTTTTTTGTTATAGATTTGATTCAACACTTTAGCCTTTTCATTCTCCGTAAAATGTATGTCACCAAAACTTCCTTGGTCCATTTTTTGTTTCATATTATGTAAATTCATATTTGTAAATCCTCCGCAGATAACTTATTTTTCAACAGCTGTTTTCCGCGCCTTAATCTGCTTTTGATTGTTTCGGTATTTATTTGGGTGATCTGGTGGATTTCGTGAATCTTTAATTCCTCATAATAAAATAAATAGATGATCTCTCTGTATTTAATTGGGAGCGATAATATACATTCCAATACCTTGTTGCTATTTTCTCTTCGGATCACTTCTACTTCTGTTGAGGTACTGCTTTTTTTAAAGGGATTGATAATCGTACTAAGAGAAACCATTTGAAATGCCTTGCTTTTTACCATATCTTTCGAGCGATTAATGGCTATGCGGTAAATCCAGGTTTTGTAGCTCGATTCCCCTTTAAAGGCATCGAGGTTTTTATAAGCTGCAATAAAGACCTCTTGTGCGATATCTTCAGCTAAACTTGTATCTTTTACATAGGAAAACGCTAATCTCTTCACCATCGTGCCGTATTCGTTCATTAAATATATTAAAATAGTATCCTTACTGGAAAAATGCCTTCCTTCAAAATCATCTGCTAACATAGTTTTGCTCCTTTTTATAACGTATTGCTTAGACGAATATACCATAAGAATTGTTTCAAAAATTGCATGTCAAGGAGCCACTGAAAAACACAACCTAAAAAACTGGTAAATATCTATAAAAATGGTTTTGGGATCATTCATTGTTGTTTTCCGTGTAGGTAGAAGAGTTCATAAAGGGAGAAATTCCCTTAAACTGCTCAAAAATAAGACAAAATCCAATGATTTCGATCATATAAGCGGAAAAACTACCTATATTTATAAGGTTATACCAGAGCCATAAAAATAAAAAATCCTCCAAAATTGGTATAATGGACATAACCAAAAAAGGAGGATTTTTTCGCTTGAAGACCCAATTAAGATAAAATACCGAATAGAACCGTCCCTGTGGTTTCCTTTTATGAAAAGCCACCTGAACTGTCCTTGTGAATTCTTATTACTCTCTTGTTTAATTGCCTTATGCCTGCTAGGCTTAGTCTCATCCATATCCAGCTATACAATAGGCTGAAACCTGCTATGGCGAGGATGGTTATAACGTTCCTATCACTTGAAAGGGAAGGACCTAGGATTGGAAAGTGGAACATAAAGAGCAGCAACAGGATTCCGACTGTTAATGCTAACCCTCCCGCCAGGGTAACAGAAACTTTTCGTTTGGCCCATCTAAATCCCAGCCCTAATGCAACCCCTAATAGACCGGTAGTAAATAGAAAGACCAAAACTTCGGAGGGCTGGATGATCAGTAGTAAGATGGCGGTGACTACATAAGTAAGCAGGCCAAACTGAGCAGAGATGATCGTAGCTAGCACAATCGGCCCGGTAGCCATCATGCTAAAGGCATAGCCGATCCCACCAATTAATCCGGCAGACTGTAAAATGGCCGCAATGGCTCCTAAAAGACTCCCCAGGATCATCCTTGTATTTTTGGGATAATCCACAACTGATACATCATGAGCTTTTAGAAAAAAATGTACTCCCCTTTGTATCAATTTCAACATACTCCCCTCCCACATACATACTCCCTCGAAAACACCTGGTTAGGTGTTTTGTTTGTAAAGGATTGAGATTGGTGCCATCTCTAACATGTATTCTTGCAGGAGCAATTGATGCATAGTTTTTTCATGGACAATCGGGAAGGCAAGGGCAACGATTTCTTTCATGCCCAGTGATAATCCTAATTGTTCTGCCACAGCAAAGGCGCCCATCGCTTGTTGATTGATATGGAGCAGACTATGCAGCTGTTTCCATGAGCCTGCGGCGCCCCCCATTACATCTTGAAGGGAGAAGAGGGCTGTTTCCATGTTTGCTACCGTTTGTCCCGTAAGTTGATCACTAACAGTGTTAGGACTCTTATCAATTACCCGAAAGAGTTCTTTAGCACATTCTGTATGATGTTTATTTGCCCTCTTCATTTTTTCGATGGCTTCCCTAATATGCGGCTCCATAATGGTCGGAATTGCATTTGCTACCACGTGTTCAAGGGCAGTTTGAATCGTCAAGACATGGTTAAACCATTTCGCCACTTCCGAAATCTGTCCCGCCAGATACTGTTCATCTAATTCGATTAAAATCGTCTTATTCATAAGTTCTCCCCCTTATTCCTTTGTTACTTTCCATAAGACCCCTGTATGTCCGTAGGCTTGTACTAATCCCTTTGTTACCGGAGAGTATCCAAAATCTAAGACATATAAGCTTTTTCCATCTGGATGGAATTTACAATCGACCGGTCTTTCAATGCCGGCGGCTTGTTGAGTAGAAGAATCACGTTGTTGTTTATTTCTCATAAACACCTCTGAGGTACCTTTATCTACATTCACCCTTACGACTTGATATCCATTATTTATATCCTTTTTATGAGGAGAATTCAGCGGGGCATACGTACCAAACTCCGTGACAAAAAGCTCTCCGCGATGCCCGAAAAAGTCAGACCGGCAAAAGTCAAGCTGCGTCATGGCGGAATGAGGCTTTTCTAAATAAGCAGGCGGGCCTGCCCAGGCTGGCAACGTTTCAAACAACTGCTCCGCTGCTTTCCCTTTTGCAGGTTTACAGCGCTCATCCCAAACTGGAACTCCATCTGCCCTCATTTCCGGGAACCCATACCAATCTGGTTTCTTCACACTTCCATGCGGCATTTTCACGTTGCGGATATGCCAAACTCGGTCTGGATCTCCGGCAACCGCTCGTTCCCCTTTTTCTTCCAAACAGTTATCCGAAACATAAAGCTCGCCCTCTTCGTTAAAAGCAAGACCATACGGGTTGCGTAATCCCCAAGCAAGAAGCTCCACATCGCTGCCATCTGGCTTAGATCGCCAAAGCCCACTTGAACACCATAATTCTCCTTTGATTACTTCTCCCTTTTTCGCAGGGGTTCCAAACGGTTTGAATGGTCCTGTTTCTGTTAAAAACGGAAAAGGCATCAGCGGATTTCTAGTTGTGACGTTATTTCCAGTCAAAACAATATCCTCACCTGGGATATCATGGGCTTCTGGATGCTTAGCAATATCGACCGTAAAACCAGAAGGCAGGACAACCCCGTTTTGCGAAACAGAACCATTGGCAAAATACATAAGCCCATCATGTGGGCTAAACACGGGCCCGCCAGGTTCATGCCAACCACCGCTTGGGATTTTTTCTATTAACACTTCCCGTTCTCCTGTTTTCACGTTATAACGAACAATCCTTGCGAGGTAGCCCCCTTTACAACTTACATAAATATAGCCATCACGATAACTAACCCCTCTAGGACCACCGAGTGATTCAACCGCGAAGACTTCAAGTTCTCCAGAAGGAAGCAGGCGCAGGATTCTTGGTGGTAAAGCCGGACGTGTTGGCCACGTGCTTCCACCTTCCAAAATGTATAAGGTACCGTCATCCGCAAACCCCATGCCGGTAGGAAAGGAGAGTCCAGCAGCTACAACCTCCACTCGGTAACCCTTGGGCACCCACACATCATCAGGATTAATGACTGGCCTTGCACTGATAGGAAGAGTAATCTTTGAATCGTTCACAACAGTGGTAGATATTCTATTCAATTTTAAAACCCCCTTAAATATCTATGTTTTCCTCTACAGTATGGTCAAGGGGATTTTTCCTATTCTGGGATAGATGCCTATTTGTCCACGGACATCTCTCCTTTGCTTAGGCTTTTGAATTTATTGATGAAATAACGAGAGGTGAACAACGTGAGAGAATTATATATGGATGCCCCCTCACATCGAGAACAGCTGAACGATTGGGAATGAACGGCACTAGAAAATTTTTCTGCAAAGATGGATGACAAAACTCGGCCATTCCCTTGTATTCCAGCAACAATCGGCTTTTCTAAGAACCAATTACGTTATGGATTTGTTGGAGATTTTTTTCATACTATATTTTTGGGGTGAAAAAATGCCAAGAGCAAACTACCGAAGGTCAGACGTTGACTTAATGGCAAGGATGATGAGGGCAGCACCCAGTGAAATATGCCCTTTGGTATTTTAATCCACATCCTCCATGCCCACCAACCTGGTACGATCAACCTCGTACGGGTCAATTTAAAGAACATTGTTTTTATGAACCAAAGCCTGGAACCTGTAATACGGTTTATAGTGGGTAAGCTTACTCTATGAGAGTAAGCTTTTTTTCAGGTGCCAGGGGGACGGTTCTGGTGGTTTTTTTCATTGAGGGGTTTGAGGAGCCAGAAGAACCGTCCCTGTGGTTTTTCCTTTGGTATAAAAAAAATCTTCCATCACGGAAGATTTTTTTTATTTTAAGTTAGGAAATCCCTGCTGGCGTAGGGCCTCATAGACTAATATGGCAGCTGTATTTGAAAGGTTTAATGAACGTATATGTTGGTTCATTGGTATTCTCAAGAAGTGGTCTTGATTATTTTTTAGTAAATCCTTTGGTAGACCTGTTGTCTCTTTTCCGAACATAAAATAATGGTCCTTTGTGGTGTCACTAAAATCAAAGGCAGAATGTGCTTTTTCACCGAACGTCTCAATATAGTAAAACTCACCTTTATTTTTCGAAAAAAAGTCATCTAATGAGTCATAATACGTGATGTTTACAGACTCCCAAAAGTCTAACCCTGATCGTTTGATCATTTCAGCGTCTGTTGAAAAGCCGAGTGGTCGGATTAAATGCAAGGCTGTATCGGTTCCGGCACAAGTCAGTGCGATATTGGCCGTATTAGCCGGAATTTCTGGTTGATATAGTACAACATGTATGGCCAAGAATGGTCACCTCCATCTCTCATTTAGCCTCCATATTATAGCATATTGTTATGGAGATTCATGAAGGCGAGTAGATAAGAACCTCAGATCTGTTGTTAGTACTAAATTTTGTTACTACTATTAGCGCCCAGTTATAACTTTTTAACAAATTCAGATTTTAATTTCATAGCTCCAAAACCATCAATCTTACAATCAATATCATGATCCCCGTCAACTAAACGGATGTTTTTAACTTTGGTACCTACTTTTAAGACTGAAGAGCTCCCTTTTACTTTAAGGTCTTTGATGATTGTTACAGTATCACCATCGGTTAAGACATTTCCATTTGCATCCTTGAAAATCTTGTTATCGTCACTGTTCTCTGTTTCAGAATCTAGAGTCCACTCATAAGCACATTCAGGGCAAATATATAGACTTCCATCTTCATACGTATATGTGGAATTACATTTTGGGCAATTTGGCAAATTTGACATAATTACATTTTCCTCCGTTCATTTCATCTAATCCTTTTTTTCACTATGGGCAATCCTTTTTTCTTCATTTACATTTGGATTGTTTTCTAAAGGATCCACCGTATGTTTATAGGTATAAGCTTTGGAAGTTGTTACAACGCTTAAGAATAATACAATTAAAACAATCAAAACCCCAATAATAATAAAACCCATTACCATTTTATTCACCTGACTTTATTCATTTTTAGCAAAACTTTAATTCATTCTGGTCAGAATGATCATTTTCAGCGTTAAATGTATCTAACTCAAGTATTCTGATTCTCAAGGGATGAGCAAGTGCTTTGAAAAACTCCGGTTTAAATTGTTGCATTATGTACCTTTTGTTGCACAGAAACACTTGCCTATTTATAATTTTAGTATATCTGATTATTTGAATATACTATGTAATGAATTTACACTCGATTCTAAATGAAGTCAAAGGTTTTTTTGAGAAGGACAAGGACCAGGGGAAGGATCAGGGGGACGGTGGCTTTTTCTCTCATTGAGAAGTTTTAATGTGCCAGGAGAACCGTTCCTGTGGCATTTTTGGACAAATTCACGTATTCCCACTACAGGTTCTACGAATAGACTATTGTAGTCTAGTAGAAAGGGAGTGAAGTTTGTGGACAGCAAGTCCAAAAGGTTAACTGTGATGTTAAGACAGGAGTTTTCTTTTTATGCCAACGATGAAGTCCTCAAGACCATACTACAAAATATCGCCGCTGGAGGCGTAACAATAGCCGCTTTTACGATAACAAAGATTAACATGAGGAACGTGAACTTTGCCCGATTAGTTGTCGGACCGGACAGTTCAAATAGTTCCCAAGCTAACCTGGTTGCACAGGATGCTCTTCGCTCATTAGGCGTACAGTTCGATCAGGAGAAAGTCATCCAGTTGATCGGGAACCCTGGAACGCCGGGCATCTTAAGCAATGTTCTTCAAATTTTGTCCCATCGTGTCGAAGTGTTCGCTACGTATACGGGAGTGAATTCTATCATCCTGAATGTATCGGATATTCAAACGGCACTTCGATTATTAAAGAAAAATAATATTGTTGGTTAAGGTCCATGTTCTTCCGTCATGCGTCCTCATTAAAGTTGGAGGGGGGAAGATTTTCATCAAGAACCTCTTGAAAGAAAGCTCCTTGAACCAGGCTAAATGCCTGGCTTTTAAGCTATGCCTTGTGCTTTAAAAAAACTCTGGAATTAAAATGGGAAATAAATAGCATGAACAGGGCAAAAATATTCGGAATCCACAAATTCATATGGCTAATAACAGTTTCATAGTGTCCAATAGGGGTTAGATAAATGGCTACTGCAAAAGAGAAAACCAATCCGATCATCGATAATTTTGATTTTCTTTTTGTTAGCATAAAAAAATAATAATAAATTGCGCTAAACATCCAAAATTGCACGGTTAACCAGGCGTGTGATAGTCGGATATCATACTTTGTCTTTAAGTAAGTTATGGTGATTATCCCGATCACTATAACGGCAAGAAAAGGGGCGATTCTAACAAACCTTAATATCCGATCTAACCGCTTTTTTTCTTGCACTTCATGAAAAGAAACGTTTTTCATTAAATTGTTTTTTACTGCTAGTAACATACCAATTAATCCAAGACCGATGATGAATACGAGTAATGCCATTTGTTCATCTCCTTATTTGAGTTGTAAATTTAATTTCATTGATTTTCGTGAGTAATTTCGGTTTGCCAGCGTCATAAATACGCACCATAACCAACCAAAGATTCCATAATCTTCTCTATTCCATCGTACTTTTTTAGTAAAAAATAATTTAGTAAGAAATGTCACAACTATTAGATGACAAATGTAATATTTTGCTGTTTTTGGGGACAGTCCCCCGGCGCTTTAGCGCACCGGGGGACTTCCCTTTAAATTTGCTTATTTCTTTCCTATCATAATCATTGCATTGCCTAATACTTTTTTGTTTAGTAAGAACTTGGGCAGCTCCATTACGTTGGCAAGTTTGTAGGTAGTTAATTCAGATACACCATCTTTTTTTAAGTCATATAAGAGTTCCTTTTGATCCCCAAAGATTTTTTTATCCATAAACAAATCTAAGAAAACAAATTGACCACCCGGTTTTAATACTCTTAATGCCTCTTTGATTACTTCCGTTTTATTTTGTCTATCTTTCACTTCATGAAATGTTAGACAACTTACAATGATATCGAATTCATCCTCATGAAAAGGGAGCTCTGCAGCACTTGCTTTTAGAAATTCAATCCGATCGGAGACCCCTTCTATTTCAACGTTTTGTTGGCACTGGACTTTCGAATACTCCCAATTCCCGCCCCAATAATCAATACCAGTTAATAAGGAATTAGGAAATGCCTTTGCCAATTTAATGATCAATGAACCACTGCCTGTTCCTATATCTAGTATTTTTTCTTTTCCAACCCCGTTTACTTTGGCAACAAGTAAATCATGTATTTTTGACTGATAATTCCCCCCGAAGGCAGCGAATTGGTAAACAGAGTATGAGAGAATAAATGCTATATAAATAAAAGGCAACGCTAGAATCCCAGCTAGGACTCGAAGATAGAAATTAACAGGTAATAATGTTACCAATAGTAGAATGAGTGAAATAAATAAAAAGATAAACAATTTGTAAACGCGAATCCAAGTTCGGTATTTAGTTTTTGTTTTCAAGGTAGCGACCACCCTTAAATATCTAATTTTTGTTTGATACAATTATTATAAAGGATTAGAAATTTGGGGGACAGTCCCCCGGCGCTTTACAGCAGCGGGGGACTGTCCCCCTCTAAGGAGGTTTCATTCATGGCTCGTGTTTTGTTTGTTAATGGTGGGTCGGAAGGGCATGTCAATCCTACGATTGGAGTGGTGCAGGAGCTGATTTTGCGTGGTGAAGAGGTTGTGTACTTTACGATTGAGGTTTTCCGGGAACGTATAGAGAAAACGGGAGCTACGGTTCGGACATTTGATGGTGATCAATTTATCCGAGCCTTTATTTCTGGTGGTAGAACGTATTTGCTCGAAAGAATCAATGGATTGTTGCGGACAGCAGATATCATAATCCCTAGTGTCTTGGAGCAAATCGAGGGAGAGCATTTTGATTATATCATCCACGATTCCATGTTTGGATGTGGCCGGTTACTTGCCCAAATTCTTCACCTCCCGGCTATTAGTTCATGTACTTCGTTTGCACAGACAAAGGAAGCATTCGATGATATGATTTCTGAAAACATCCCTGCAGATGTGGTTGATGAATTTCAAAACCTAACTGCAATGGTGAAGGAGAAATACGGTGTGGAGATCCGTTCTCCTTACGAAGTGTTTTGTAACCCAGCCCCACTTACCATCGTTTATACAACCAGGGAGTTTCAGCCCTTTGGAGATACATTTGATCCAACTTACAAATTTGTCGGCCCCTCCATTTCTTTGCGGTCAACGCAAGAGAACTTTGAGTTCACTGCAATCAAGGGGAAAAACCTCCTTTACATATCACTAGGTACGGTTTTTAACCAAGCGATTGATTTTTATAAGATTTGTTTTGAGGCATTTGGGAACAGTGATCATACGGTTGTCATGTCGATTGGGGAAAAAACTCCACTAGCTGAATTGGGCGAGATTCCGCCCAACTTCTTTGTGAAAAATTATGTTCCACAAACGGAAGTGTTGAAACACACTAAGGTATTTATCACACATGGTGGTATGAACAGTGTTCATGAGGGTCTCTATTACGGGGTACCTTTAGTTGTTCTCCCGCAAAGCGCAGATCAGCCGATAATTGCTAGACAAGTTGCCAATATCGGTGCCGGTATCACATTGCAGATGCAGGGGTTGAGTGCCGAACAACTGCGTGATGCTGTGGAACATGTGTTAAAGGACCCAACTTTTCAGAGGCGCGCTGCAAAAATGGGGGAATCTTTCCGGAAATCGGGTGGGTATCGCCGGGCAGTGGATGAGATTTTTGTTTTTAAAGGGTGAGCCAAGGGGACGGTTCTGCTGGCTTTTTTTCCTCATCAAGAGGCATTAATGTGCCACAAGAACCGTCCCTGTGGCGTTTCTGCATGTGACTTTGGAAAAAATAAACATGAAACAACGAAGCTTTTTATACGTCTTACTTATAAAGACATTTTTATTTACGAGAGGAATGTAGTTTTGAAGCTGAAACGAATAGGAAGTTTGTTGTTTATCATTTCTTTCGCGCTGGTTATTATCCTTTTCTTTATAGATGCCAATTCTTCATCTGACAAAAATACGAATCATTCGGCTTCCTATCCAACAGAACTCCATCCGGTTGTGAAGGAGCGGAGTGATCAATTGACTCAACAGGCCGCCAAAAAAGGTATTCGGATGGTGATTACGGATGAGTTCCGTAGTGCGGAGGATCAGGACCGCTTGTATGAGAAGGGCCGAAGTACTGAAGGGGAGATTGTTACCTATGCTAAAGGTGGAGAGTCCTATCATAATTTTGGGTTGGCTGTTGATTTTGCCCTAAAGGACGCGGCTGGAAATGTGATCTGGGATATGAACTATGATGGGAATGGAAACGGGAAGGCTGATTGGGGTGAGGTGGTTCAGATGGCCAAGGCACTAGGGTTTGAATGGGGCGGCGATTGGGCTCAATTTAAGGATTACCCTCATTTACAAATGGATTTTGGCTTGAGCGTTGCGGACTTGCAAGATGGGCAGAGGCCGGCGGGGTCGTCTTTGACCGTGGATACCGAGAAGGTTGAATAGTGTGATGTGGTGTGGCCTTAGGGGAGGGTTCTGGTTTGGACCCTGCCCTTTTTCTGTTCTGGATTTGAGTGTCCTTTTGAGAAGGTGTAAACATTGTCAGAAGACTGGTCAACTTCTGACAGAGTCAAAGGAAAAGTAGAAGTAGAAGCCGTCTACATCGACATTCATGCTTTCTTTTAATAAAAAAGTAGAAGTAGGAGGCGTCTACATCGACATTCTTGCTTTCATTTAATAAAAAAGTAGAAGTAGAAGCCGTCTACATCGACCTTCTCGCTTTCTTTTAATAAAAAAGTAGAAGTAGGAGGCGTCTACATCGACATTCTTGCTTTCATTTAATAAAAAAGTAGAAGTAGGAGGCCTCTACATCGACCTTCTCGCTTTCATTTAATAAAAAAGTAGAAGTAGGAGGCGTCTACATCGACATTCATGCTTTCATTTAATAAATAAGTAGAAGTAGAAGCCGTCCACATCGACATTCATGCTTTCATTTAATAAAAAAGTAGAAGTAGAAGCCATCTACATCGACTATCTCTGAAAAAAGCTAGCGACATTGTCAGAAGACCGGTCTACCTTATTTTTTATCATAAACCACTAATATCAACGTGGCTAACGGACCTAATAGTAGGGATAACAAAAACCAATTTAGTCCACTTCTGTTCTTGCCTTGGGCTATCCCGGCATTGATTAGCGCTAAGGTACCCCAGCTAACATAATATTGATCATTCACAGCAAAATCTACCTCCTATCACTTCTATAACTTATTCTATTTAGGATTCTATTAACCTGCTTTCTTTAGTGGCGGCACTAGAAAAAGGTTACTGGCTAAACCAGTCTTCGATTGAAAGGATTAACGAATAACAGAAAAAGAGGGACAGTCCCCCGGCGCTTTAAAGCAGCGGGGGACTGTCCCTCTCTTTATAGAATAAAGTAGGTAATAACCGATAGTAAAACCGATGTGATGAGCATGGCTATTAGTGGTCTTAGTGCTTTGGTTCGGAGGTCGCGAAGGCTTACGTTTAGGCCTAGTCCGACCATGGCGGATGTGAGGATAAAGGTGGTTGCTGTTGAGATGCCGTCTAGGACTGGTGCTGGTACAGGAACCCAAGTGCCTACCGCATAGCTACCGAACAAACTCATGAGAATGAATCCCACCAAAAACCACGGGAAATCAACTTTTGTTTCTCCTGCTGCATCTGCATTTTTCCGCTTCATCCAATACATCAAAATGAAACATAATGGGACTAGCAAAAGAACGCGTCCTAACTTGGCTAAGAGTGCCATGGCTAACCCATCTGGTCCCGCAGGCGCACCGGCCAATGCCACATGGGCAATTTCGTGAAGACTGCTTCCGCTCCAAACCCCGTAGTCCACAGCGGATATAGGTAGCAACGGGCGGATGATCGTATAGATAATGGAAAAAATAGTGCCGACTAAAGCAATGATTCCGACCCCAATCGCCGTGTCTTCCTCTTTGGCTTTGATGATAGGTGCGACCGCTGCAATCGCTGCTGCCCCGCATACACCCGTTCCAACTCCGAGAAGAAGCGACAAAGAGGAATCTGCCTTCAGTCGCTTCCCCAACCAAATGGTTGCCAGAATGGCAAAGACGATGACGCCGGCATCACGGACAACCAATCCCAAGCCCTGGTTCAGAATTACATCAACATTTAGTTTTAATCCATACAAAACAATGGCAAAACGTAGGAAGTATCTTGCTGAGAATTGGATCCCTGCTCTTATTTTTTCAGGATAGCCAAAGAATTGTCGGTAAATGATCGCCAGGATGATCGCACAGGCCATCGGTCCGACTCTGTTAAAGCCAGGTAGGGCCGAAAGCGCGAAACCAGCGGCCGCAATGACAATGGTAAACGCGATGCCTCCTAACCATAAGACAGCTTTGGATTTGGGCTCCGGCTTTTGTTGCGGCTGTTGCATGCCCTCAATTTCGTGTGAAGATAAAGCTCTCGCTGATTGATTACTCATCCAATCACCTCATCACTTATTTATACTTTCATCCTACTCCTGTTCTGTAGATAAGGAAAATAATGATATATAATAGTAATCATAAGTAAATTCATATACATGGAATGGAGGGTGTCATGGACAACTATTTAGAAGTGTTTGTAAAGGTTGTGGAAAAGGGGAACTTTTCAAAAGCGGCGGAAGATCTTCACATGACGCAGCCGGCGGTCAGTCAATACATCAAAGTCCTGGAGGAATCGGTGGGAGCGCGGCTCTTGGAACGGAATAATAAGTTCGTACGCTTAAATAAGGCGGGGGAAATTGTCTTTCATCATGCAAAAGAGATTCTTGCTCTCTATTCGAATATGCAGTATTTAATCGATGACCTCACCAATAAAGCGAGCGGCCCGATCGCGATTGGTGCAAGCTATACCTTTGGCGAATACATCTTGCCGCATATTATTGCCAGGCTGCAGGCGCAATACCCGCTTATTACACCGACCATTCAGATTCATAATACTAAAGAAATCATCGACCTTGTTCAAAGTCATCAATTAGACATCGGTATCGTAGAAGGGCATATCAACGAAAAGGTACCAAATGTGGAGGTGGTTGCTGAAGATAAGATGGTCATCGTCGCTTCACCGCAACATCCTTTGCTAAAAGAGAAGAGAAACATAGCGGAGTGGGGGGAGGAGTGTTGGATTTTACGAGAAAAAGGATCGGGCACGAGAGAAGCGGCCGAGCATCTTTTTCAAGAGCTGAACTTTACCCCTAAGAAAGTGATGGAATTCGGAAGTACCCAGGTCATCAAGGAATCAGTGGAAGCCGGTTTAGGGATCAGCTTGCTATCCCAATGGACCATTAAAAAAGAGCTGATGTATGGCTATTTAGAAGTCGTCGACGTCGAAGGATTGCCGTTTAAACGGAATTTCTCCATCCTAACGCATTCTCCTTACCAAACGAAAGCCTTACAGCAATTTATAGAGACATTGCGGGTGTACTTGGGCGATTAAAATTTTTGGGGACAGTCCCCCGCTGCTTTACAGCGGTGGGGGACTGTCCCCCCCACCCATCTTGAAGAATTTATTGACCAAACAATCCAAGGGTGCTTTAATATAGATAAAGTGGTTGGGTCACTGAGCCATATAACCATAGGAGGGGATTTTTTTATGAAGGCCTTGATAACGGAATTAATTTGGAATGAAGGAATTGAGGAACTGACCAGACATGGATTCCAAGTGCATTATGATGAGAGTCTTTGGAATAATCGCGTGCAGCTGCTCAAACTGGTCGCCGAGTACGATGCAATTATTGTTAGGAATCAAACCAAGGTGGATCAGGAGCTGCTAAATGCCGGAACCCGCTTGAAGGTGGTCGGTCGTCTGGGCGTGGGAATGGATAACATTGATATCCCGGCGGCGAAACAAAGAGGCATTCAAGTTGTGTATGGCCGTCATGCCAATGCCACTTCTGTTGCGGAATATGTCCTGTCAGCTATGTTAAGTGCGAACCGACCGCTTTATCTAGCAGATGCGGATGTTCGAGCAGGACGCTGGAACCGAAAAAGGTTCACCGGTGGCGAAATCGCGAATAAAACACTCGGACTAGTTGGACTCGGCGAAATCTCGCATCGTGTAGCGAAGCGGGCACTTGCTTTTGGCATGAAGGTCATTGGCTATGACCCATTTGTCACTGAGTATGACCACATCGTTTCCGAAACCGGAATCCAGTTAAAAAACACATTAGATGACGTATTAACCATGTCCGATTTTATCTCCTTACATGTTCCGTTAACACCTCAGACGCATTATTTAATCTCCGAAATCGAATTGAGGAAGATGAAGCCGACGGCGTATATCATCAATACCTCTAGAGGCGGCATCATTCATGAACCTGCACTGGCGGCCGCTTTAAAAAGCGAAACCATTGCCGGGGCCTTTTTGGATGTCCTGGAAGTAGAACCTATCTCACCATCTAATCAACTCTTATCCTGCGAAACTGCTACGATCACACCTCACATTGCAGGACTCACCGATGAATCTCAGATCAGAACTTCGTTATTAGTTGCAAAGGAAGTAATTAAAGTAGTCAATGGGGAACGCTCCTTATGTACCGTCTAAACAAAATATTTAGAAAATTAAAATATTATTGTTGACTATCCAGTTATTAGGTGTTTTAATAAGGATATAGAAATTGGTTGGGTCACTCAACCACAAACACAACCACACAATCAACAACGAAACAACCACCAACACAACCACAAAGGAGGCTTTCAAATGAGTATCAACAGCAGTCAAGGAAATACTCTCACGGAACAGCAGCAAGAGACGGCCGGAAATGTAAGCACTCACAAATTTTTAATCCATCATCGCGGCGATCATGTAGGGGTTGCCACTACTCCCATTCAAAAAGGAGAAAAAGTCATCGGAGTGTATATGGATGACAATTCCGACGTAGCAGTTGTAGCCAAAGGGGACATTCCTTTAGGCCACAAAATCTCTTTAGTTAATTTAGAAGCAGGCGAACCAGTTTTAAAGTATGGCGTTCAAATTGGTTTAACAACAGAAAAGTGGGAAATTGGCGATTACGTTCATACCCACAATATTAAAACGGCGAGGTGGTAGGAGATGGGTCAACAGCTTTTTGGATATCGCAGAGAAAATGGTAAGGTTGGCATTCGGAATCACGTGATTATTTTACCAGTGGATGATATTTCTAATGCAGCTTGTGAAGCTGTTGCAAGACAAGTTCAAGGTACGCTAGCTCTACCGCATGCGTATGGCCGACTTCAGTATGGTCCAGACTTGGATTTGCATTTCAGAACGATGATTGGTACGGGATCCAACCCGAACGTAGCGGCTGTAATCGTTATCGGAATTGAGCAAAACTGGACGAAGAAAATCGCTGACGGGATTGCTGAAACTGGTAAACCAGTATCCTATTTTTCTATCGAAGGAAATGGGGATTTCGAAACGATTCGCGCGGCTTCCTGGAAGGCCAAGGAATATGTTCAATGGGCGACGGAACTTCAAAGAGAACCTATTGAGTTAAAAGACTTAACTATCAGCATTAAATGTGGGGAATCGGATACGACGACTGGCATGGGCTCATGTCCAACCGTTTCTCAGGCAGTGGATCGTTTAGTGGATGCGGGTGCGACCGTGTTCTTCGGCGAAACTTCTGAATTAACGGGCGGTGAACATTTAATCCGCGAGCGGATGGCCACACCAGAACTGGAAGAGCGATTCATGGCCATCTACGATGATTATGTAGGTGAAATTGCCTCTAAAGGTGTGGATTTATTAGGATCACAGCCAACGCAAGGAAATATCGCCGGCGGCTTATCTACTATTGAAGAAAAGGCATTAGGGAATATTGCTAAAACAGGTACGAAGGAAGTGGTAGGTGTCCTAGATCCTGCCGACAAGCCGGAAAACGGTCCTGGGCTTTACTTCATGGATACCTCTTCTGCAGCGGCAGAATGTATCACTTTAATGGCGGCAGGGGGAGCGGTGCTTCACCTATTCCCAACTGGCCAAGGAAATATCATTGGAAATCCAATTGAACCAGTCGTGAAGATTACGGCTAATCCAATTACGGCTGCGACTATGAGTGAACATATCGACGTGGACGTGCAAGGCTTGCTAGCCCGTAACATCTCGCTTGAACAAGCAGGGGATCAGTTAATGGAAATGATTTGCCGTACCGTCAATGGCCGTCTGACTTGTGCAGAGGCATTAGGCCATCGTGAATTTGTCATGACAAAACTATATCGCAGTGCTTGATTCTATTCTCCCTACACATCGTGATGCGTAGGGAGTTCACTTTTTGGGAGTATTAAGCTTTTTTTTCGAAAAAATTATTGCAAATTGTGATTCGCTGATAAATTCATGAGAATCGCTGATAACGGCAATAGATTCGCTGATAAACTCATGAGACTCGCTGATAAACTCATAAGAATCGCTGATAAATGCCAAAAATCGCTGATTATCTCTCAAGACCCACTGAAAAAGTGTAATATTACACCTCGAATTGCGTTTTATAAAGGTAAAAGCAACTAAATTACGAAAATAGCAATTTATATAAATCGACTTTGTTACATTGATGAACTAATCACAAGTTGACTGGAGCGGATCTCAACAAACATGTGTAACAAAACCTAAAATAACGTTGAGGAGTGTAGAATGGGAACCTATCGTGAATTGGATCTTAAACGTTTTTGTGAAGACCTGTTAGAAAGCGTGGGAATGAACCAAGAGAATGCCACTGTGGCTGCTGATTCCCTGGTAAAAGCGAACCTTGAAGGGGTGGACAGCCACGGCATCAGCCGGCTTCCCATCTATGTCAAACGGTTTAACGATCAGCGGATTAATGTGAATCCCAATGTGAAAATGACCGAGCAGACGCCATCTGTTTTACTAGTGGATGGTGATAATGGCCTTGGCCATGTGGTGAGCTATCAGGCGATCTTAAAAGGAGCAGAAATGGCGAAACAAAGTGGAATTACGGCTATCGCGATAAAAAATAGCAATCATTTTGGTACGGCGTCTTATTTTTGCCAGCTGGCCTGTGAGCAAAGTCTCGCCTGTATCGGCTTCACCAATTCGCCGCCAGGGATTGCTCCGTGGGGAGGGAAGAATGCCTTTTTTGGAACGAATCCCATTGCGTTTGGGTTTCCAACGGGGAATGATCAGCCCGTGATCATTGACTTATCAACGAGCATTGTCGCCAGAGGAAAAATTATTTTAGCAGCGAAACAGGGACATTCCATCCCTGATGGGTGGGCGATTGATGAGGACGGTCTGCCGACGAATGATGCGGAAGCCGCTTTAAGGGGATCGGTACTACCATTAGGTGGAGCGAAGGGCTCCGCGTTAGCTTTGGCCGTAGAAATTTTGACGGGGATTCTTACCGGTGCTGCATTTGGCCCTTATGTGAAAAATATTTATGATGAAGCGGAAGCGGGGAACGCCAACGTAGGGCATTTCTTCTTGTTGTTGGATATCGAAAAGTTTATGCACCTATCCACCTTTTTTGATTCGCTGGAACAGCTGTTAACAGAGATGAAGGAGGTTCCGAAAGCGCCGGGAACCAATGAAATCAGGTACCCAGGGGAAAGAAGAAAGAGGGACCGGGAGCAGCGCCAACTCATAGGGATTGAACTTTCGTCCAGTGTGGAAGAGGAGCTAAAAGGGCTTGCGCAAGAATATCACATCGCGTTTCCAGAGACTCTTTCATTAGAAAAAATATAAAAATGGTCAGCCAGTTTTATCTGGTTGACCATTTTTGTGTTTTTTCGCATAGGCATATTCATGTTTATTTTTAGTAAAATAATTTGAAAATATCTATAACTTTACTATTTTTATCTTTAGATTTTTTAAAATATATGTAAAATACAATCTATTTTTCAAATAAACAAATAATTATTTTAGTAAAAACAAACAAAAAAACGTTTACATTTAGTAAAAATGGTAATAAAATTTAGATAACTTGATAGGGGGGGATATGATGAAGATTACCAGATTAAAGTTCATTTTATTTTTTGTTTTATCCGTAGCATTAGTTTTATCCGGGTGCAGTTCAAGTGTATCTGACACGAAGGATCAAAATGAAAGTAAAGATGGCAAAGTGACCATCCGTTTTGCCACTTGGGATTCTGAGGAAACACTAGATTTACAGAAGAAAATGGTAGAAGAATATAACGCGAAAAATGACAAGGTTAAAGTAGTGCTTGAAGCGTATGGTGCTGACTTCGATACGAAAATTGCAGCGGGCATGGGGGCGAAGGACGCACCAGATGTAATGTACATGTGGAATTATCCTTCTTATAAAGATGCGTTGGAGCCACTCGATTCCTATATTAAAAAAGAAGGCGCTGATTACAAGGATAACTTCTATGACGCCCTTTGGAACTACAATAAAGCTGACGGCAAGGTGCTGGGTCTACCTGTAGGCTACACAACACATGTCGTTTACTACAATAAAAAGCTGTTTGATGAAAAGGGTGTCGAATACCCTAAGGCTGGCTGGACCTGGAATGATCTGCAAGAAACAGCTAAAAAACTGACAGACAAAGAAAAGAAAATAACAGGTTTTGCTTTCTCCGGGAAGCCGGACCCATATGACTTTGAAATGTACTTATGGAGCAACGGTGCATCCTATGTAGATAAGAAAGGAAATCTGGAGGGACATGTTAACTCTAAGAAATCCATCGAAGTATTTCATATGTTTCAGAACATGTTAAAAGAAGGTAGTGCGATTACGACAGAAGGTTCCGGTTCTACTGAAATGAAGTCCGGAAAAGTGGCTATGTTTGTAAACGGTGCATGGTCATTAGGTACGCTGAAAGAGGCGGGAATCGACTATGGAATTGTCGAGCTTCCGAAATTCAAAGGCGGCAAAAATGTAAGTATCGTCAGCTCTTCGGGTATCGCGATGTCAAAGGATTCCAAGCATAAAAAGGCTGCCTTTGAGTTTATGAAATATTGGACAGGAGAAGAAGCCAATAAAGCTAGAATCGAATATGAACTTCCTGTTCTTAAGAGCGTAGTAGAAAAAGAAAAGATTGGGGAAGACCCTGTTAAGAGTGTCTTCTACTCCATGCTAGAAAAGAGTAACGGCTATACACCAGCCTCTTTTATCGTAGAAGACTGGTCAACGGTATCTGAAAATTTAAATCTTGTTTTTGAACAAATTTTTAACCCAAGTACGTTAATGGATCCGAAAAAAGCACTGAATGAAGCGGCTCAATAAGAAGATTTAAAAAAGACATTACTGCATGGAAAAAGCATCGACTGTTCCAAATAGATGCTTTTTCCTCTACTAAGTAGTGAATCTGATGTTCGTGAGGTCATTTTATGAATGATAAAACAACCCGTCCCAAAAAATATAGTTTAGTCAATAAAAAGGTACCTTATCTGTTTATCCTTCCGTGGATTATTGGATTTTTGGTATTCACGTTAGGACCGCTTATTTTTTCCTTAATCATGAGCCTATATAATTGGCCAGTCACTAGTGCGCCAACCTTCGTAGGATTTGATAACTATATAAAAATGTTTACAGATGACCCGCAGTTTTATAAGTCGCTAATGATTACCTTTAAGTTTGCTATTATCTTTGTGCCTCTTAACCTGATCATTGCGCTGATACTTGCCCTCCTAATTACTCAATCCATTAAGGGAATCAAAATATTTAGAACGATATTTTATCTTCCAACGGTTGTATCAGGGGTAGCAATTTCCATCATTTGGGGTTGGGTGTTTAATTCTGAATATGGAATTTTAAATTACTTATTGTCGTTTTTAGGGATTGAAGGACCGAAATGGCTGATTGACCCCAAGTGGGCTATTGTGACGATTGTCATCGCTAGTGCGTGGGGAGTCGGTACGATGATGCTGATTTTCTATACGGACATTAAGAGTATACCGAAGGATATATATGAAGCTGCAGCCATTGACGGTGCCGGGCCGATCAGACAGTTTTTTAACATCACCATCCCGAGCATTACACCGACGATTCTTTTTAACCTGATCACCTCGGTTATTGGCGCGTTGCAGCAATTAACGCTGGTGCTTTTGTTAACAGGCGGAGGTCCATTAAAATCGACCTATTTCTATGGGTTATTTGTGTATAATAACGCATTTAAACATCACAAGCTTGGTTACGCAAGTGCCAATGCCTGGTTTATGTTCATTATCATCTTATTATTAACGTTATTCATCTTCAAATCATCCTCTGCGTGGGTCTTTTATGAAAATGAAGTGAAGAAAGAAGGGAAGAAAAAATGAGAATCTCAAAGACACATAAGATTGTAGTTTATACGTTTCTTGGCTTATTTTCTCTTTACTTCTTATTTCCGTTTGCGTGGGTGATCTTAACAGCGCTGAAAAATGAATCCGAAGTGTTCACGTTTCCGCCAAAGATATTCCCAAGTAGTCCTCAGTTTCATAATTTTATTGATGCATGGACGAAGCAGCCGTTTGGCCTTTTCTTTAAAAATTCCGTGATTGTCACGGTTATGACAACAATCGGTCAAGTGGTATCCTGCTCGCTGATTGCATACGGTTTTGCTAGATTTGAGTTTAAATTTAAGAATCTTCTCTTTATCCTGCTATTGTCAACGATGATGATTCCGTGGGATGTAACGATGATTCCACTTTATATGCAATTTAATTTGTTTGGCTGGATTAATACTTTAAAGCCATTAATCGTTCCGGCGTTTTTTGGTTCTGCTTATTTTATCTTTTTGCTGAGACAATTTTTAATGTCTATTCCTAAAGATTTGGAGGATGCCGCGAGAATTGATGGCGCAAATGAGTTTCAAATTTATTATAAAATCTTTTTGCCCATCATGAAGGCGCCGCTTATCTTAATTGCTGTATTAAATATTTTAATCGTGTGGAACGACTACCTTGGACCATTGATTTATTTACAGGACCAATCAAAATATACGCTGGCATTAGGATTAGCTGCCTTTAAAGGGGTGCATGATCTGCAAATATTGCCAATTATGTCCATCACTTTAATCATGATTATTCCGCCAATTATCGTCTTTAGCCTGGCACAGAAATATATTGTGGAAGGTATTAGTGGTTCGATTAAGTAAATAGATTTGTGGAGGACATAGATATGCTACGAGAAATGAAAAGATGGGAAGATATCCATCTGACAGGAATAAACCGGCTGAATGCCCATACCGATTTCTATCGATTCAGAGATCTGGAAACAGCCTTTACTTACAATAAAAAAAATAGTAACGGATACCGCAGTCTCGATGGTGCGTGGAAGTTCCTATTCCTTGAAGCACCGGAATATTCTCCGCTGCATTTTGAACGGAAAGATTTTAATATCAGCGAATTGGATACGATTGAAGTCCCATCTTGCTGGCAATTGAATGGATACGGAAAGATGCATTATACGGATGTTCTCTATCCTTTCCCGATTAATCCTCCGTTTGTTCCGGATGAGAATCCGACGGGGATCTATTTTAAAGATGTCCAATTAGAAGATATTCCGAGTGATGAAAAGCTCATTATTAAATTTAATGGGGTAGATTCAGCCTTCGATTTATTTGTGAATGGACAACACGCGGGCTTTAGTAAGGTCTCAAGATTGCCGTCTGAGTTTGATATTACCGAATATGTGGATTCTGGAAGTAACCGCCTCACCGTAAGAGTATATCAATTTTCCGACGGAACGTACTTAGAAGACCAGGATATGTGGTGGCTATCGGGTATTTTCCGGTCGGTTGAGCTATACAAAATAAAAAAGGATTCCCTTGAAGATGTTTTTATTGAAACATTGCCAGACGAAAACTATAAAAATTTCGACTTGAACATTACAGGGAATTTTTTCAGCAATCATACAACTGAAATCAACGTGAAACTTTATTATCAAGGAAAAGAAGTGGATGACTTTACAATAGATGTAGCAAATGGGAAATTCCATTGTGCGAGGACAATGGAAAATCCATTCCTGTGGAGTGCGGAGGAGCCGAATCTTTATATATTAACCCTTCAATATGAACTTTCCAGTGGAGAGAAAGAAATCATTCCATTACGTTTCGGCTTTAGGGCTATTGAAATAATCAATAATGAAATACGATTAAATGGTAAAAGAATATTTTTTAACGGTGTGAACCGACATGATTCTCATCCGAAAACGGGACGTACGGTGACCTATGAGGATATGTTGCAGGATGTTCTACTGATGAAACAGCATAATATCAACGCAGTAAGAACGGCACATTATCCGAACAATGATGTTTTTTATGATCTATGTGATGAATATGGTCTATATGTGATTGATGAAGCGGACCTTGAGTGTCATGGTTTTGAGAACACGGGCAATTACAACTGGATCAGCGATAATGAACTATGGGAAAAGCAGTATGTCGACAGAGCGGTGCGGCTGGTGAAAAGGGACCGCAATCATCCGAGTGTGATCATGTGGTCATTGGGGAATGAATCCGGTACGGGTCGGAATTTTGCTGCTATGTACAAAGCGATAAAGGAGCTCGATGATACGAGACTGGTGCATTATGAAGGGGACCGCCATGCATCCTACAGTGATGTGTACACTACGATGTATACGAGATTAAAAGCACTCGAGGAAATTGGCAAGGACCACGAGGGGAAAAAGCCGCACATTCTTTGTGAATACGGCCATGCTATGGGAAATGGGCCAGGGGGACTGGCTGAATACCAGGATATCATGAGGAAATATACAAGACTGCATGGCGGGTTTATTTGGGAATGGTGTGATCATGGCATTGAGAACGTAGATGAAGATGGAAATGTTCATTACTTATACGGCGGTGATTATGGAGACTTTCCGACCAACGGGAACTTCTGTATTGACGGGCTTGTCTACCCGGATCGGATGCCGTCACCTGGACTGCTGGAATACAAGAAAGTCATCGAGCCGATTGTAACGGAATTGATTGACCCGCAGGAAATGAGGGTGAAAATTACAAACCGTTATGATTTTAGAAACCTAGAAGGAATTATTTTAAATATCAAGCTTGTTTCGTTTGATAGTTTAATAGAAGAAAAAAATATTACCCTTCCTACTATCGAGGCACATGGAGAAGTAGAAATGAGTTTACCAGTTGATCTCGAGAAGGTACTTAATTACCAAGATGTTTATCTGTATGTAAGTTACTTGGAGCGGGAGGATACTCGCTACGCTTCAGAAGGTCATGAAATTACAAAAGAGGGATTTCTTCTTGAAGCGACAAAGCTGGAGAAGCAAGTGGCCGTCCAGTTTTCCAACGACGCGGCGGAAATCGCTATTCATGAGGAAAACATGCAACTGATTCTTGAAAATCACTTGTTCAAAACCGTGTTCTCAAAGGTTCAAGGCCGCCTGGTTTCCCATCAGGTGCTAGGAGAAGAAATTATTCATAAAGGGCCGGAACTTACGCTATGGAGAGCCTCTATTGATAACGATATGTACAAGACAGAGGAATGGATAAATAAATATTTCTTGAAAAATGGCAAAGAGCAGTTGATGTCCTTTGATTATCAAGTCCATAAGGGGTACGTTGATCTTACGATTGAAAAATATTTCTCAACCGTCAATCAGGGTTGGGGGTTCCATCTCCGGTACAATTATCGAGTGACAAAAGAGGGCGTCTTACACCTTAACTTAAACGGCAAAAAAGTAGTCAGAGGAAAAGAGATACCACAGATGCTGCCAAGAATCGGCGTTACGTTGCACATGAACAAAGAATATAAGAATGTAACTTGGTATGGCCGAGGCCCATCTGAAAGCTATCAAGATAGTAAACTAAGCCAGTTGAAGGGGCTTTACCAAAGGACCGTAGAAGATATGCATACAGACTATGTCTATCCACAAGAGAATGGTTCAAGATGTGACAGCTCTTTCTTGGCAGTCTCAAAAGGTGAGAATGCCTTCTTAATTAATTTTAAAGAAAATCGTGATTTTACCATCCATGACTATGAAACTAGTGCCCTTGAGGAAGCTAAGCATCGGGGCCACATTGAAAAATCACCATTCCATGTCCTGACCATCGATTATCGTCAGAGTGGAGTCGGCAGCAATAGCTGTGGTGAAGAACAGCTTCCGGAATACCGAGTGACGGTCGAAGATTTTGACATAGAATTTGAAATCAGAAAGATAAGTAAAAACGACCTAGTAAAAGAAAGTAAATTTTTTAGAGCAAGATAATCTAAAGGCAGGGGGATCCCTGCTTTTTGATTCAGTTCTATATGAAGGAGAAAAGGTTATGAAATTGGATATAAGAGAAATTCCTTTTTCACGCTTCGGTTCGTATTTCTGTCTTTCGATGGAAAAAGACTCCAATGATATTTATATACGGAATGTTAACGGCGGGGATGAAGCACCATCGAGGCTTTTTAAAGTCGAGTTTATTAAAGATGGTATGCAGCAGGAGGTGGACATTGACGCTTCGGAAGTGGCATTGGCGTTTCGACTAAAAGAAGATCCTGACTGCTTTGCCGAGTTTATTATCCCAGAGGAAGATGAACTCCATATTAAGGTAAATGGAATCGAGCTAAGATTAACGGATAAAAAGGTGAAATATGATTCTATCATGGAATTAGCGGATGGAATGTATGAGTATCACATCTATCCGAAAGAATTAAAGCTTATGATTATAAAGCTTGAAGGGGATATGTCTGTCCATGCACCGTGGAATGTCATCGGAAATGATTTTATCGATATCCGTATGAAGGACGGTCATTATGTCATCGAAAGCTATCGGACCGTTTATAAGAAAAAGAATTATTCTTCATTCAGCGAAGGTAAAAAACAAATGGAACGGATATATCACGAATGGTTTTCGAAAATTGATACAGGTAATGTAAAATACCTGCCATCCATCGAGAGGGCTGCCTATATTACCTGGTCTAGTGTCGTCCATCCGCATGGGATATTAAAACATTATGCTATGTATATGTCCAAACTGTGGATGTACAATATTTGGTCATGGGACAATTGCTTTAACGCCTTGAACTTGGGAAAACACTACCCTGAACTTGCCTATGCGCAGCTCGAGATTTTCTTTGAAATGCAGGATGAGTCCGGCTGCTACCCTGATTTTGTGAATGATAAATTTGTATCCTTTAATTGTATCAAGCCGCCAATTTTTGCTCTAGTTTATGAAAAACTCATGGGCATGAATGATTACTTTCAAGACCCAGACCGGCTCAGGAGAGTCTACGAATCTACGAAGAAAGTCATGGAGTATTACGAGAACTACCGGAGCTATCCGAACCGGCTGCCACATCATAAGCATGGAAATGATTCTGGCTGGGATAATGCCTCTTTGTTTCATGCAGGCATGCCTGTAGAGTCACCAGACCTTGCGAGCTTTATCATTCGCTCCTACGACATTCTTTGTCAGTTTGCTAAAATTTTGGGTGAAAGTGAAGAAGCGATTACCTTTGAAGCGAAAGCAAATTCACTTTTTGATTTACTGATGGAGCGTCTTTATGATGAAGATGGATTTTTTGGCCGTGTCGGGAAGAAGGCCGAAAAAATATCCATTAGAACGAGTTTGATTTTAAGATTGCCAGTGGTCATCGCCTATCGCTTAACTCCATGGGTAAGGGAACAGCTTGTTGCTGATTTGGAAAAGGAATTTGAGACGGAATTTGGTTTAGCAACAGAAAGCTTAAACAGCCCGTACTATAAAGAGAATGGCTATTGGCTTGGCCCGATTTGGGCGCCAGTTACGTACTTGTTTATTGATTCATTGCGCAGATATGGACACAAAGAGTTCGCGGATAGGCTGCGAGATAAATTTCTGGACTTGACTATAGTGGGCGGGATGGCGGAAAACTTTGATCCGTTAACAGGAAAAGGCTTGGTCGACACCTCTTTCACATGGACTTCAAGTGTATTCCTGTTACTCTATCATGATCAGAGGTTAGAGGAGTAATGAAGAAATATATTGGTGAATTAGGGTTGAGTCTTACGGCAATTATTTGGGGGAGTGGTTTCGTAGCAAGCGCCATTTCCTTGGAGCATTACACCCCCTATCAAATTCTTGCTGTCCGATTTTTAATCGGTGTGCTCATTTTAAGCAGCATCTTTTATAAAAAACTAAAACAGATAAATAAAGGTGTCCTCACGAAAGGGATTATCCTTGGATTATTCCTTTATTGTGCTTTCGTTTTGCAGACTGTGGGTCTTGTATATACGACACCTTCCAAAAATGCTTTTTTAACAGCAGTAAATGTCGTCATAGTTCCATTTATTGCATTTTTTATCTACAAGAGAAAGATTGACCGTTTTGAATTGCTTGGGGCAATCTTAGCGATCACAGGTGTGGGAGTCATATCACTGAAAATTTCCGGACACATCAATATGGGTGATCTTCTTACTTTATTGTGTGCAGTGGCTTTTGCCTTTCATATTTTCTACACTGCGAAATTTGTAAAGGGAGAAGATCCGGTCCTTTTAACGTTAATACAGATGGTGACGGCGGCAGTGCTGGGATTTATTGTGGTATTATTTAAAGGAGAAGTACATTTTTCCATGCAACATGAAGGAATTCAATCGCTCCTTTATTTAGGGGTTTTCTCCACAACGATCGCCTTCTTATTGCAGACTGTAGCGCAAAAATTTACGACTGAAACAAATGCTGCGATTCTTCTTTCAACAGAAGCCTTATGGGGAATGGTGTTCTCCATTATCATTTTGGATGAAATGTTGACCATTAAAATGATCAGCGGAGCAGTTCTGATTCTCATGGCAATCATCTCTTCAGAAACTAAATTCACTTTTTTTATAAAAAAGCCTTCAGGGACCTTCATGACGAAAGTGAAAGAATGAAAGCGATAGAAAATAAAAATGAGTAAGTAGGTAGAAAGAATGGCAACAATTAAGGAAATTGCAGAGCTGGCGAATGTCTCGATCACAACTGTATCAAGAGTATTAAATTACGATGAAACATTGAATGTGGCCCCGGAAACAAGACAAAGGATTTTTGAAGCCGCTGAAGAATTGGAATATATTATTGCACCAAAGAAAAGATCAAAAACAAAGATGAAAGTAGGATTATACTATTCTTATTCTTTGGAAGAGGAATTGGTGGACACCTACTACCTTTCCATAAGGGTAGCCTTAGAGAAAAAACTAAAAGAAAAAGGTGTCGAAATCCAGCGGATGCTCCGTGATGACAATAAAAAGATCGTCGAAAAGATGAATGGGATCATTTGTTTAGGTACTTTTAAAAAAGACGATATAGAGCGGATCAAAAGCTATAATAAACCTTGTGTCTTTGTGGATTCCAATCCTGATGACTCCCATTTTGATTCCGTTGTCATCGATTTTAACTCCGCTACCAAAAAAGCGCTTGATTATTTAATGGAGTTAGGCCATAAACAAATCGGGTTTATCGGCGGAATTGAGACCGATATGTATGGCAACCGTTTCAAGGATTTGCGTCAGGATGTATTTGAAAGATATTTAAAGGAAAAAGGAATCTATAATGAGGGGTTGGTGAAAATTGGCGGCTATGACCCTAAGGAGGGCTATGTCCTTTTAAAGGAAATGATCAGCGATGTCCATAATCGTCCGACAGCCATATTTGTCGCAAATGACACGATTGCAATAGGCTGCTATAAGGCAGCCCATGAACTCGGTGTATCGATCCCGGAAGATTTAAGTATTGTAGGCTTCAACGATATTTCATCTGCTCAGTATATGGTGCCGCCGCTAACAACGGTGAAGTTATTCACCGAAATCATGGGCGAAACAGCCGTTGACCTCCTCCTCGAAAAAATCAACACAAAAAGAAACGTCAGTAAAAAAGTATACATCAATACAACACTAATCATCAGAGAAAGCGCAGCCCAGCCTGGGTGAAAAAATGACGTATGCTAGTGCATACGTCATTCGTTTATTCACATCTTATGATTTAGTCACTGTATTCTCCGTAATGGAACGTTCCACGCTTTCGAGGTGTTCCTTCATACATTGCTGCGCTAGCTCGGAATTTCTTTGTTTCATGGCTTTGATAATTTCCGCATGTTCTTGCACGGATTGTAAGGCACGGCCTGGAATCTGCATGGTTTTATTTCGTGACTCCGACAATAAATCAATGAGATAATTCATAATCCCCGTTAAAACGGTATTTTTTGAGTTATTGGCGATGGTTATATGAAATTTATGATCTAATGCTGCTAGTCTCTTATAATCGATCGATTCTTTAACGATTTCATTAGCTTCAGTGACAATTTTCTCTAACTCAGCGATTTGGTCATCACTCGAGTTTTCAATGGCCCACTTGACGGTCCAGTCTTCGAGGATTTTGCGAACAGAGAAAAAGTCCTTGATTTGTTCAGTTGAGACAAAAAGTGCTTCGGTCACTTTTTGAATTTGATGTTCTGGTGAGGCCACAAATACCCCTGTACCGTGCTTCACTTGTAAGTATCCGTACGCTTCGAGAATTTTATAGGCTTCCCTCACCGTATTCCGGCTGACAGAAAGTTCAATCCCCATCTCTCGTTCTCCTGGGATTCGTTCCCCTACTTGATACTCTCCCGCCTGGATTTTTTTCTTAATACTGTCTGCTACCTGTTCAGAAATTCCTTTTCTACTAAATTCCATTTGATTTCAGACCTCCTTCGTTATAATCGAAGTGCTACTCTTTCTTTTTGAAAAAATAGTAGATTTATCCTAATTGTCTCTAACTTTATTTAAACACTGAGGGATTCACTTGTAAATTGGTTTTATTGGTCCGGTGACCCAACCAGTATATGTTTATTAAACCATTTTTATTGATAGGATTCAATTAATATTTTAGAGAGTAAAAAAATATTTGATTTTTTAGAAAATTGAAATATAATTAATTTAGTGGTTGGGTGACTGAACCAAACATGGAAGGGAGGAGTACATAATTTTTCGATAATTTGAAAGGGCTTACAATTTGGTGGGGAGGTTAGGAAATGAAAAAAACTTCTGTCTTCGTTCTCATAGTGTTAACTTGTTTATTCATGATTACCGGCTGTGCCAGTTCCAGTACCAGTACCAGTACCAGTACCGCAACAAGTAAAGGCAAAGATGCAGAGTATGTATTAAGGCTCGGACATTTGCAGACAGAGACACATCCCTATCATAAGGGAGCCTTAAAGTTTAAAGAGCTTGTTGAGAAAGAATCGAAAGGGAGAATTCGCATTGATATTTTTCCTAGCAGCCAGTTAGGAAACGGGAGGGATCAGATTGAGGGAGCCCAAATCGGATCGATTCACTTCCACATCGGTTCTGTTGCGCCCGTGACCAATTTTGCCCCGAAGTTTAATGTACTTAATCTACCCTATTTATTTGAAAGCCGTGAGCATGCCTTTCGGGTTCTCGATGGAGAAATCGGTAAGGAGCTCGGAGCTGATTTGGCCAATCGCGGGTTAATGAATTTAGGATTTATGGAAAATGGCTGGAGACATATGACCAATAATGTGAAGCCAATCAAAACCGCTCAAGATGCGGCAAGTATGAAAATTAGGGTTCAGGAATCACCGCCTTATATTTCATTTGTGAAGGCACTGAAATCGACGCCTGTTCCTGTACCGTTTGGGGAGCTGTATACAGCGCTTGAACAGCATGTGGTGGATGGCCAGGAAAACCCGCTGGCACAGATTTACTTGAACAAATTCAATGAAGTGCAAAAGTATTTGACGTTAACTGCTCACAACTATGATGCCGCTGTTTTTATTATGAGTAAGACCACCTATGATACACTGCCAAAAGATTTGCAAAAGGTGATCACCGAAGCGTCCAAGGAAGCAATTCAATATGAAAGAAAGGTAGCTTTAGAGGATGAGCAAAAGCTTCTCGAGGACCTCAGAAAAACAGATATTCAAATTGAAGAACACCCTGATTTAGATTCTTTTAGAGAAGCGGTAAAACCAGTATACAAAGAGTTTGAAGACTCCATTGGAAAAGACCTGCTGGAAAAAATAGAAAGCCTAAAATAAACATGTGGAGGTGTTTTCAATGAAAGGATTTATGACGGAGCTGAGCAATAAAGTGAATAAAGGCAGTCAAAATCTCTTAATCTTCTTTTTCGTGATTGCCTTCGTGGCGACTGTGTATCAAGTATTCTCCCGGTTCGTTTTACAAAGTTCTTTTGTGCAAAAGCTGCTTCCCATGGTGGACTTTTCCGTATTTAATCTAAGCTGGGCGGAAGAACTCATTCGTTATCTATTTGTTTGGATTGTTTTCTTAGGTATCGGCATTGTTTATAAGAGCAAGGAACATGCGCAAGTGGAAATTCTAGCTCATTATTTGCCTGAAAAATGGAAGGGTAAACTGCAAATCCTTGTTGAAGTTATCAATTCCGCCGTCTTTCTATTTTTAATTGTGTATGGCTGGAGCATCTTAAAATTTACCAGTCAACAAATATCCCCTTCTATGGGACTAAATATGACCTTGATTTATGGCTCCGTCCTCGTCTGTTCACTCATCTGTCTTCTTCATTCTTTTGTTGCCATCCTTGATTTGGCAGTGGGGAAAGAGAAAGTGGCTGAGATGGTTCAGGTGGATGTGGCAAAAGAGAATCCCCATATAGGATAAAGAAGGAGGAAGATGAATGACAGTAGCAGTTGTCGTCCTGGTTGTACTGTTTGTACTAATGTTTCTGGGTGTTCCCATTGCAATGTCTTTAATATTAGCATCCATTTCCGGCTTTTTAACTAGTATCTACTATGTTCCGTTAGAAGTTGTTCCTCAAAGATTAATCACCTCTGTAGATTCGTTTCCGCTTCTCGCCATTCCCTTTTTTATGCTGACAGGTGAATTTATGATGTCTGGCAGTATGGGGCAAAGGATTGCCGGTTTTGCTTTTGCCTCGGTCGGCTGGCTTCGTGCCGGTTTGGCACAGGTTTCGACGTTAACCAGTATGTTCTTCGCTGGTATTTCTGGTTCAGGTGCAGCCGATACAGCGGCTGTTGGTAAAATGATGATTCCGATGATGGAGAAAAAAGGGTATGATAAGGGATTTGCGGCTGCGACAGTAGCGAGTGCTGGAACCATCGCCGTTGTTATTCCACCATCGATTCCCATGATTGTATACGGGGTAACCGCAGGCGTTTCAATTGGGGATCTGTTTACGGCAGGGATTGTCCCTGGGATTCTCATTGGGTTGTCGATTATGATGCTCAACTATTGGCTGACAAAAAAGAATAACTATTCTCAAGAGAATACGAAGTTTGAATTCACTTCTTTTAAAAAGACTTTTATTGAAGGAATATTGGCCTTGATTCTTCCGTTAATTATCATCTTTGGAATCAGGGGAGGGATTTTTACTCCGACGGAGGCTGGTGCGATCGCTGCCGCCTATGCTTTTATTATTAATAAATTTGTCTATAAAGATATGGATTGGAAGGATGTTCCGGAGGCATTCATTAAGGCGGGAAAAATGACGGGGATGGTGGTCTTTATTATTGCAGCCGCGAACCTGTTTGGCTGGCTGTTAACCGCCGAACAAATCCCTCAGCTTCTTGTGAATCTAGTAGCGGGATTCTCTGATAATCGTTATCTAGTCCTGCTTATGTTCACGGTCATTTTCTTTATCGCAGGCTGCTTCTTGAACGCATCTGCAGCGATCACGATCTTAACACCATTATTGCTGCCGATTGCTCTTGCAGCAGGAATTGATCCGGTGTTCTTTGGACTCATTATGGTTGTAAACCTGTCCATCGGACTCATCACACCGCCAGTAGGATTAGACCTCTTTGTCGTAAAAGGCATCGCGGAAGTCTCCTATGACAAACTGGTGCGATCGGTCGCACCATTCATCGTCGTCATGATCGTCGACCTACTCATCATCACCTACTTCCCGGCACTATCGATGTTCTGGGTGAAATAATTTTTTGAGGGACAGTCCCCCACTGCTGTAAAGCAGTGGGGGACTGTCCCCATTTTGTGGTACTATAATGATAACGATTTTGATATGTGATGAGGTTGAGGATCATGAGTACAATTATGGATATTGCCAAGCTTGCGGGTGTGGCGAAGAGTACGGTGTCGCGGTATTTGAATGGCGGTTCTGTTGGGGAAGCGACGAAGAAGAAAATTGAACAGGCGATCCAGGAGACGGGATATTCGCCGAATCCCTTTGCGCAGAGCTTAAAGGCGAAGAAAACGAATATTATTGGCACGATTGTTCCGAGGTTGGATTCCTATGCTGCTTCGCAGACGTTAATTGGCATCGATGAACAATTAAAGCAACTCAATTATCAGATGCTGATCTCCAATACCAGTCAAAGTCTGGAGAGAGAGATTGAAAGCATTTATAGCTTCGCCAATCAAAAGATGGCGGGGATTATTTTGCTTGCGACTGAGATCACGGCTCAGCATATCGAAGCATTTGAATCGGTCAACGTTCCTGTCTTGTTAATTGGACAAGAACACGAGGACTTTCATAGTCTCATTCATGATGATTTTCATGCTGGTTATGAGATGGGACGGTATGTCCTAGAAAAAGGATATCGAAAAATTGCTTACCTGGGTGTAACCGAACGAGATATTGCCGTAGGGGTGAAGCGCAAGCAGGGCTTTACAAAGGCAATTCAAGAAGCAGCGGATTGCGAGGTTCGCTTCTATGAGACCTTGTTTAAGATTCCCTCTGCGCAAGCGAGTGCAATGGAAATCATCCATGAATTTCAGCCTTCTATCTTTGTTTGTGCAACCGATAATATTGCCCTTGGGGTGCTGAAGGCCGCGTATGCAGAGGGACTGACAATTCCGAACGATCTAGCGGTAACAGGGTTTGGGGGTTATGACGTGACCGAAATCATCCATCCGACCTTAACCACAGCGAAGTTTTTTTACAAAGAAGCAGGAGAAACGGCGGCGAGACAGATGGTTGAGTTGATCAATGAACGCCCAGTGGAAAAAGTAACCGTTTCTACATTTGAAATTATCGAACGAGAAAGCGTTGACAATCTCTTGAAGCGTACCCTATAATAAAAATAACGAAACCGGTTCCAAACGAGAGAGCCGTATCACTTGGTCACAAGCGGATTCGGTTTCTCCGTTCATTTTATATTTTTTTAATTAAAAGTGGAACCGGTTCCAAAAGCAAGAACCTTTTATTTTTACTCTAAAGTGGAACCGGTTCCGAAAACCAAATCCAAACAAAAAGAGAGGGATTAAGATGGATCATAAGAAAATTGCACGGGAAGTACTCGATGCCATTGGTGGTCAGGAAAACTTAGCAGCTGCAGCCCATTGTGCCACACGACTACGTTTAGTTTTACAAGATGAATCAGCCGTGAATCAAGCAGCGTTGGATCAAATGGACGCAGTGAAAGGGACCTTTTCAACAGGTGGTCAGTTTCAAATTATCTTAGGTTCGGGAACGGTGAACGAGGTTTATAAGCACTTGGCAGCGATGTCTGGTCAAACCGAAATGTCCACAAGTGATGTGAAAGACGCGGCATCAAAGAAACTAAATCCGATTCAGCGATTCGTCAAAATGCTGTCCGACATTTTCGTTCCGATTATCCCAGCGATTGTTGCCGGCGGTCTGCTCATGGGGATCAACAATATCTTAACAGCCCCAGACTTGTTTATAGAAGGAAAATCATTAGTGGACGCCAATCCGGAAATGGCGGATTTAGCGGCACTTATTAATACTTTTGCCAATGCAGCCTTTGTCTTTTTACCGATATTAATTGGATTTTCAGCAACGAAGCGGTTTGGCGGGAATCCGTTCCTTGGTGCGACACTTGGCATGCTGATGGTTCACCCGGACTTGTTAAATGGGTACGGATACGGTGCCGCGTTACTGAAACATGAAGTTCCCGTTTGGAATATTTTTGGATTGGAGATTGAAAAAGTAGGCTATCAGGGAACAGTACTTCCGGTTCTTGCGGCATCTTTTATTTTAGCAAAAATTGAAACCTACCTGCGGAAGGTTGTCCCATCTGCTTTAGACAATCTATTAACACCGTTATTCTCGATCTTTATTACCGGGATTTTAACGTTCACATTAGTGGGACCACTTACACGCTCAGCTGGTAATCTATTAACAGATGGAATTGTTTGGTTGTATGACTCAACAGGTGTGGTTGGCGGAATCATCTTCGGTCTACTGTATGCACCTATCGTAATTACTGGTATGCACCATAGTTTCATAGCAGTAGAAACGCAATTGCTTGCGGATGTAGCAAAAACGGGTGGATCGTTCATTTTCGTCATTGCGGCGATGTCAAACATTGCACAAGGTGCTGCGACACTTGCCGTGCTTAAGACGACGAAAAATGCGAAAATCAAAGGAACAGCTTCTGCAGCGGGAATCTCTGCGTTGTTAGGAATTACGGAGCCTGCCATGTTTGGTGTGAACTTGAAACTACGCTATCCATTTATCGGGGCGATTACGGGTTCTGCGGTTGGGTCTGGCTTTGTGACGATGTTTAAAGTGAAAGCAACGGCGTTAGGCGCAGCTGGAATTCCAGGCGTGATCTCCATTCGCCCAGATACGATTGTTTCTTATATCATCGGTATGGCCATCGCGTTTGTTGTTGCCTTCATCGTCACACTTGTTTTAGCAAAAAGAGACGAAAAAAAGGCTGTGAAACTATCATCTGATCAAAGAGCAGCATAATAAAAAGAGGAGAATCCCGTGATTCTCCTTTCTGTATTAGGAGTGAAATCAGCATGGAATGGACAAAAGAGCAACGATACAGAAGCATGGACGACGTGACCGAAGAGGAAATCCAAGGGTTAGCGAAGCTCGTGAATCAATGCCCATGGCGGCAGGCTTTTCATATTCAGCCGGTGACAGGGTTGCTAAACGACCCGAATGGCTTTAGTTATTTTAACGGGGAATATCATTTATTCTATCAATGGTTTCCACTCGGTCCAGTTCATGGGTTGAAGCATTGGTATCACACAAAGTCTAAGGATTTGGTTCATTGGGAAGAGGTGGGAATGGGCATTGCGCCATCGAATGAGTTTGATCGTCATGGAGCCTATTCCGGAAGCGGGATTGAGCACGAGGGAAAATTATATTTACTGTACACGGGCAACACGCGCGACGACCAGTGGATTCGATATCCATATCAATGTCTGGCAGTGATGAATCCGGATGGAAGCATTGTAAAAATGGATGCCCCGGTGATTAGTGTGGTTCCAAATGGCTATACGGATCATTTTCGCGATCCGAAGGTGTGGAAGCAGGGGGATTCCTTCTATGCGGTGATTGGTGCGCAGAGGGAAAATGAAACGGGAGGTGTCGTTTTATATCGCTCTCCGGATTTGAAAAATTGGCAGTTTGCGGGTGAAGTGAAGACTGGCTTAGGTGAAGACTTCGGTTACATGTGGGAATGTCCGGATTATTTTGAGCTGGACGGCCAAGGCGTGTTGTTATTCTCCCCACAAGGGTTACATGCGGAAGGTGACCATTATCAAAATATCTATCAGTCAGGGTATGTAGTGGGAAGTCCCATTGATTTAGAAAAAAGGGAACTGAAGCATGGCGCCTTTCATGAATTGGACCGCGGGTTCGATTTTTATGCACCGCAAACGACGGTGGACCCCGAGGGACGCCGGATTTTAGTAGGTTGGATGGGCTTGCCGGAGATTGACTATCCTACTGATAAAAATGGCTGGGCACACTGTTTAACCCTCCCGCGGGAGCTTTCGGTTCGTGGCGGAAAGCTAATCCAGCGGCCGGTGTCAGAGCTTGCATTGCTTCGTGGAGATAAGGTGGAAGTGAGTTGCACGATTGAGAATGAAACGGTTGATTTGACTGGTTTTGATGGAGACGTGTATGAGCTTTTTGCTGAATTCTCTGCGAGCACGGCTGAGGAGTTTGGTTTGGAGCTTCGGGTCGGTGCTGAGGAGAAAACGGTGATCAAGTATGATGCGGTCGAGAAAAAGGTTGTGTTTGATCGGGCTCGTTCGGGCGAACCGTTTGCTGAGGAGTTTGGTACCGTTCGTAAATGTGGATTAGATGCTGAAACGGAGAAGATTTCGTTCCGAATTTTTGTGGATGTTTCCTCTGTTGAGGTGTTTGTAAATGACGGTGAGGAAGTGTTTACGGGGAGGATTTTTCCTGGAAAAAATAGCAATGGAATCCGCGTATTTGCCCGTGGTGGCCAAACGAATGTGACTGCGGTTAAATGGGAGATCAAAGATGGGCAGAGGTGACAGAATGGGAAAGCTTTTTTCAATTGGTGAAGTGTTAATTGATTTCATTCCTCTTCAAAAAGGAGCAGCCTTAAAGGATGTCGTTGCGTTTGAAAGAGCGCCAGGGGGTGCACCGGCCAATGTGGCGGCGGCCGTTGCCAAATATGGCCAAAAAGCGGCGATGATTTCGAAAGTAGGGAAGGATGCGTTTGGTGACTTTTTAGTCGAGAAGCTTATCGAGGCTGGCGTGGAGACGGACAAAGTGTACCGGACGGGGGAAGCGAATACGGGTTTGGCGTTTGTTTCGTTAAAAGAAGACGGCGAACGTGATTTCTCTTTTTATCGGAAGCCTTCTGCGGATTTGCTGTTGAGTGAGGAAGAAATCGAGCAGGCATGGTTCCAAGCGGGGGATATTCTCCACTTTTGCTCGGTTGATTTAGTGGAAAGCCCAATGAAGCAGGCACATAAGAAAGCAATCGCGGCGGTTTCAACTGCTGGGGGCTTGGTCAGCTTTGACCCCAATGTGCGGCTTCCGCTTTGGAGCAATCCAGAAGACTGTCGCAAGGCGATTCTCGAATTTTTACCTGCGGCGGATATCGTCAAGGTGTCGGATGAAGAGCTTGCATTTATTACTGGAATCCAGGAGGAGTCGGCTGCAATTCAATCATTATTCGTTGGAAACGTGAAGGCTATCGTTTATACAAAAGGAGCGGCTGGAGCGGATTTGTACTTAAAGGATGAAAAGTTTTCATCGAGCGGATACACGGTTGAACCGGTGGACACGACTGGAGCAGGTGATGCTTTCATTGGTGGGTTATTATACCAATTGCTAGAACTGCGAGCAATCCCTGGCAATGTGGAAGAACTACTAAGAGAGAATGCATATGCTATCCTCCGATTTGGTAACGCAAGCGGAGCCTTAACCACCACGAAAAAAGGAGCAATTTCCGCGTTGCCAACCAAAGAAGAAGTGGTGAGACTTATATAAAATTGAGGGACAGTCCCCCGCTGCTTTAACGCAGCGGGGGACTGTCCCTCATTTCTTTTTTGCATTCAGGGAAACTAGTGCAGATTCATTAAATCCTTTTGCGATCAACCAAACGGCTAGAATCATTTCATTAGCTGCTACTGGCAGGGACATAAGAGCCCAGACAGAAATTTGTTGAGCGACTCCGAACATAACTAACAATCCATAAATAAACACTAGAGTTGCCCCTGTCATTCCCAATTTAGCGATAAATCGGGGGACAAGCTTGGTTTTATAAAAGATATAACTGTACATCATGGTATTGATTCCCAGCATGAAAAGGGGACCAAGCATAAAAGTCCAGGCATGAATGGCTTTTAAAACAATGCCTGAAGTTTGGAAAGCTGCGGTATCCGGGGCACCTGCTGCTACAAATTCCTGACTTAACGTCAACAGTGAGAGCATACTGATGACACCGACCGTGATGATAATGGCTTCGAGAAACCTGAAGCATACATGCCAAAGAGCAATCGTTTCATTATACTTTTTTAAGATGGGGAATAGGGTTGTTGCGGTTCCAACGGCTGAAATAACCAGCAATAACTCCATAAACGCTCCAAGCGTGACTTGGCCTGCGTGTTCGGAACCTTTAATCAAGTAATCCGGGCCGCTTAGGATCGGATCGTATAAAAGTAGACCTATTACCGCCGTAACGGCTGCAAGGATAAACAGTACGCCTACAATTTTTGCTGCTCTTTTTGCATTCATTTTTCCATCGCCCTCTCTAAATTTACTTATCGCTTTGTGTTGCCTTGATAAAAGAATACGTCTTCCAAAGGTAAGTTAAAGGCGTGAGCAATGCGAAAGGCCAGTTCTAGGGATGGGGAGTATTTCCCCTTTTCGAGTGCGACGATAGTTTGTCTAGTCACGCCAACCTTGTCAGCCAGTTGCTGCTGTGTCATTTCATCATGGTTAAAACGTAATTTTCGAATGTGATTGCCGACAAGATGTTTGCCCATATTAGACTCCTTTCCTATAGTGATAGATTTTCGTTATGGAGCCGGTCACATCTGCAAGAAATCCTGAGAAAATCAGAATGATGAACATCGCCTGTGACGGATGATAGAATACTAGCGAGCACATTGAAAGTAGGAAGCCGATGATAAACACCACAAAAGAATTGCGGTTTGCTTTCAAGGCAATTAGCTGATCGAGTTCATCTGCAAATGTGGGTTCCTTTTCCTTAGTCGTCATTCTAAAGATGATGTTAAAAATAATACTGATCACGATGTGAACGACGATTGAAACCAAAGTCAATTGAAGGACGTAGAAGCCCCAATAGCGAAAGACATCAGGCGACTCCAGCCCGCCCTCGGGATGCTGCGGGTACATATACAAACCAAAAGACACGAAAATGAGAAGAACGGTAATCAATGATACAATACTTTTCTTTTCTTGATACGTCATGATTAACACCTCCTGTATGCTCCCTTTTACATCAGGTAAAGTATTATATGCACCATGTCAAAAAAAGTTTACATTTAGTTTTTGTGGGGACAGTCCCCCGTTGCGCTAAAGCGCCGGGGGACTGTCCCTCTTTATGGTTTATTTCTTTTTCAAGGTGTTATAATGGTAGCCATAAGAACTCGTTAAACTGGTATTTTTCTTGTATGAAGGATGTGTGCGGATAATGGATTTTGAAACGGTAATGCAGGAGTTGGAAGCGCTCGGTAAGGAGCGAAGTAAAAAAATGTACATAAGTAATGGAGCGCATGAACCGGTTTTTGGTGTGGCTACTGGAGCGATGAAGCCGATGGCAAAGAAAATCAAGAAAAACCAGCCATTGGCCGAGCAACTATATGCCACTGGGAACTATGATGCGATGTATTTTGCCGGCGTCATTGCAGACCCCAAGGCCATGACGGAGGAGGATTTCGACCGTTGGATTGAGGGGGCATATTTTTATATGCTGTCTGATTATGTAGTTGCCGTCACGCTGGCTGAAGCAGATATTGCCCAAGCGGTTGCCGATAAATGGATCGCAAGCGGGGAAGAGCTGAAAATGTCGGCAGGCTGGAGCTGTTACTGCTGGCTTTTAGGTAATCGTAAGGATGAGGAGTTTAGTGCAAGCAAGCTTGCGGGTATGCTGGATCAGGTAGAAAAAACCATTCATGATGCTCCGGAGCGAACGAAATCTGCTATGAATAATTTTATCTATACCGTGGCGATTTCTTATGTGCCGCTTCATGAAAAGGCGGTTGAAACCGCAAAGGCAGTAGGCCCTGTCGAAATCAAACGGGACAAAAAGAAAAGCAGCATCCTGAACGCTTCTGAAAATATTCAAAAGGAAGTAGATAAGGGTAGGCTGGGTTTTAAACGTAGATATGTAAGGTGTTAATAGAAAGTTTTGGGGACAGTCCCCCGTTGCGCTTAAGCGCCGGGGGACTGTCCCCAATTTTATTAAGCGACTGTATTCCGCCCGTTGTTTTTCGCCTGGTATAAGGCCTTATCAGCTAAATCAAGTAAACCCATGGGATTCCTGTCTTGGGCAGGAACCAGGGAGGCCACTCCAAAACTCAAGGTGACCCTGCCGTGTTGCTTCGACCACTCATGTGGGATATGTAACTTCTCAATCTCCAGGCGGATCCTTTCAGCAAGGAAGCGCGACTCATGTACATCTTTCTTTGGCAGGATAATCGCAAATTCCTCGCCCCCAAACCTTGCGTAAGTGGCCTCATATGGGTTCAAGATGTCCTTGACCCGATTAGAGATATCAATTAAACATTGGTCGCCGAGTAAATGACCGTAGTGATCGTTGTAACATTTAAAATAATCGACATCGAACAAAATTACGGAAAGAGGGTCTTGACTGGCGCCGAGAGCTTGCCAATAGGAATCTAGCATTTTATCAAAATACCTTCGATTAAACAAAGAGGTCAATCCATCCACGTTAGAGAGGTATTCCAACTTTTTCTCTAACTTTTTGCTTTTGGTAATATCATTTCGAATGACAATATATCGAAACGGCTTTTTCTGCTTGTCTAAAAACGGGACAATGGTGGTAAAAGTCCAATAGTATGTACCACTCTTCGTTTTGTTGCGAATTTCTCCACTCCACACTTTTCCTTGAGAAACAGTATCCCAAAGCTTTTTGAAAAACTCTTTTGAATGATAGCTGCTATTCAAAATGCGCATATTTTTCCCCTTGATTTCTTCAAAAGAATACTCGGAAAGTCGGCAGAATTTTTCATTCGCATATAAAATATTCGCGGTTTTATCCACTACTTGAACAAGATTCGCCTCGTCTAAGGCAAATTTCAAATCTTGAAGGTCTTTTAGGGTATCTAGATAATTTCTTTCTAATTCATTCCGCTGCCTATAATTCGGAAAAAATCTATCCAGAAATTTATTTTTAATAAAAAGTGTAATAAATAATGCTGCCACTGTAATAAGAGAAGTATCCATTACCTCATGAAAAAAGCTCATTATTGTACCCCTTCACATGCGCATGTATGTCTAAGAGAAAAATTATTATCTAGTTATTATTGTAAAAGTAAAAATATAGTAAAACCATTGTCCATTTTATGACAATTTACCTAAATTGAAAACGGGGACAGTCCCCCAGCGCTTTAGCGCGCCGGGGGACTGTCCCCGTTTTTGAAATTTACACTGATTTCCGTTCGTCGAATGGAAAATCATCTCTTTTGATGTTTCTTTTCAGTAGTCCAAAGAAATTTTCGATTTCGCGTTCTGCACTTAGGAGAGAATCAGAGCCATGAATGACATTCTCTTCTTTCTTAAACGCGAAGTCGCCGCGGATTGTACCTGGTGCTGCTTCAGTTGGATTAGTCTTTCCGATCATGAGACGAGATACCTCGATGACATTTTCGCCTTCCCAGACCATGGCAAAGACAGGACCGGATGTAATGAAATCTACTAGTTCGCCAAAAAATGGTTTTTCTTGATGTTCCATATAATGATCTTCAGCTTTTGAGCGGTCCACGTTCATTAGCTCTGCATTCAATAGGGTAAACCCTTTTTGTTCAAACCGACTAATGACTTCTCCGATTAATCCTCGTTTTACTCCATCAGGCTTCACCATGATAAATGTGCGTTGTAATGCCATACAATCACCTCTTAGTAAGATAGATAACTTAATAAGAACCACCACTTTAAAAGTAAGTTGAGCTCTCCTTAAAGAAAGTTGATCCTATCCACAATTATGGCTATCTACCAGGAATTTCAAACCTAACAAATTTGGGGACAGTCCCCCAGCGCTTTAGCGCGCCGGGGGACTGTCCCCTTTATTCTTCGCCAACGATTCCCTATCAATGGTTTCCGGCTGTTTTTCTAGCCACCCGTGTTTCACCAGGATGGTGTAGCAAAAGGTCCCGGCTTCCATGGCGTGGGTGAAAACTTTGTAGTAGTTTAACATGATGTCTGACCGCAAGCTGGCCCCTAGTGCTGCACCATAGTAGGATAGGGCCGTATTGACTAGAAACGCTGCGTGATACATCATCAATTTGTCCGAAAATGGACTTATTGTCGATTCCGTAATCTCCACATCCCACTTCTCAGGTATGGGTAAATGATCTTGCATTAAAATGGCATCAAAGCTATCCGCATCTTTCCCCGCTAATTTCACATTTTTTAGCATAAAATTCCGAACATCTTCCGATTTTGCCACCTGACTGAACCCCAAACTTAACGAACGGATAAATCCAGTTTTCTTTGAATTAAAAAAAAGAGTGCTGATTTCAGAACTATTCAGCGGCCGTTTATCTCCGATTAAATTATCAATGATTCCTGTTGATTCCACAAACTCCGGCCCATGTGGGGAAGGAATGGAGGGGACACTTGAAAATTTGGGTTGATCCTTTGCCAGTTGCGCGATTTTTTGAAATAACTCGTTCGTTTGTCTAGTACACTCAAAAAAGTAATTTTGCAGGTCTTGCCGCTCTAGGGTGGTAATGGCTAAACTATACGCTGGTAACCCATGTAAGCTCATTATGTAAGAGTAGAAGAGGATAAATTGATCCGAAAACAGACGCGGGGCATTCAGATTTACGTCCGCCTCAGTAAAGCCGATTGGCACTTGAAAATGGGCATCTTTCAAGAATTCAGTAATCTTCGAGATGTGGGTTTCAGATAATTTTAAGGATATTTCAATGATTTCTTTTATATCTTTTTGTTCTACAATTTTGAGAAAGTATTTGTACATACAGATGGCCATACTATCGCCCATATATTGAAGCCATAGAGCAGATACTTCAGAGACCGTTAACGTATTAGGCTTTGACTTTTTATTAAAAATCCCCAAAAGGATAACCCCCAAATTTTAAAACATCTTCTGTTTTTTACTACTCTGTGGTTATTTTATGGTATTTAGGAAGAAGTATACATATATAAAGAGGGACAGTCCCCCGCTGCTTTAAAGCAGCGGGGGACTGTCCCCAAATCATTTTTTTGCAGGAGAACGTTTCCTGTTTGTGGAAGTAATTAGGTGTGTAAAGTACATGCCATTTTTCGAAAAGGAGGTCTAACATTGAAAAGAAAAAATATTTATTGGATGACCAGTCTCCTGCTCTCTCTCCTCGGTTTTATGATTATAGAACATGCCTTTACAATTAATCCTCATACTATTTCGGGCAATGGCAATCTAGGTATCGTGGTAATATTCCTTTTCTCACCCGTGTTTCTAGCTAGTTACACCCTAACGTTTAAGCGTGTAAGAGAAAAATTAATTACACTAAACAATCGAAAAATAAATACACGTATATTAACTTTATCACTCATCCTGTGTGCCATTTTAATAGCGGCCATAATTAACTTCACAAACGACCTGATTACCGCTCTAGGAGGAGATCCAACTAACCCGGATTCAAGGATTTACCGCTTTGGTTGGTTTAATCAATACACCAATAGCCTGTTTTTTAATGTGTATACCTTTTTAATCAGTCATATTTTTGCGGTCATGTTAGGCGTTTTAGCAACTATAATATCCCGTAAGAAATAACTTTTGCTTTAACGGTGGAGGAATGCGAATGAATCAACGGTCTATCTTATTAGTTGGAACCATCATTCTGGCCATAACAATATTATGTGGATGCGAGTCCAATCTTTTCCAAGATAAAATTATTAAAGGCAATGATATAACAAAAATGACCATTTATACGAACGAGGAGCAAGAAGGGCCGTATGTAATTAAAGATAAGAAGATTATTGATCGAACCATCCGTCAGATTAATACGTCGCCAAGAAGAGATATCTCTAAAATCACGTTTGAACGCGGGGCAGATGGAAGAATTATTTTTGAAGGGAAGAATTCGGTTTTTGAAGTAGGGGTCTTTAGCGATTCTGGAGATATAGTCACTCAAAAATATTATATTCCTAATGCTATCAACCTAAATGAGCTAATAGGAATGGATTAAGGTGCCGGGGGGACGGTTCTGGTGGCACTTTGCTATGGGAACGTAGCCAACTCTCGACAATCTTCTGCGTGTTTTATTAGCGGAAGTCCTTTATGTATCTAGGCTCAGCACGCTGTTAATTAAACGTCCGATTAGTATCGAATAACATGATAATTTGTTGAAGACTGTCCTTTGAGGAGAAGATACTATAATTTTGATGAAAAAAGCGGAAACATGTTACTGAGTTTTCGACAATCTTCTTATAGTATTTTGCCTGAATAAGGCTTGTTTAAGCCATTCTTGAAGTTTTTAATTAAACGTTTGAATAGTATAGCATATAGAGGGAATTGACAAACCGTGACGATAGATATGGTTCTTATTGTCGAAATCATCGCTTAAAACAAATCAAGTCACACCATCCAGATGGAACTTGACCATAAAATTTGATCCCTAATCCTAGAAGGTAACGGTAAGGTTTCAGTCGGCCTTATCAAGAAAAGCCACCAGAACCGTCCCCCTGGTTTCCCCCTGTTGAAATCACTATCCCCCCCATATATATAAGATTTCTTACGAAGTAATATTATTGTGGAATAAAGATAAGAAATATTATCGTCAAAAGAGTCTTTAATCTGTTATATATACGGGTATTACATATGAATGTAATAAAAAGGTTTGAATTAATACGCGGGAGAGTAGATGAATGTCAGAGGAAACGTATCGTTATCGTCAGGAGCGAAAACAAGCTGAAAAAACAAGGGAGAGTCAACTAAGAAACAAAAAGTCTCCTAAAAAAGGATCATTGTTAAAAAAAGTGCTAATTAGTTGCTTGATACTCGCTGTTGTTTCAATAGGAATAGTCACAGTGGCAATCGGGGGAATGATTAAGGATACGCCTAAATTAGATCCTTCGAAATTAGCCGATCCACTTTCTACAAAATTTTATGATAAAAATGGCCAATTTCTCTATGAATACGGGAAAGAGAAGAGGACAAAAATCACGTATGCTCAAGTTCCCAAAATGTTAGAGCACGCATTCATTGCGACGGAAGACGCACGTTTTTATCAACACAGCGGTGTCGATATTAAAGGAACACTTAGAGCCATTTTTGAAAATGTTACCGGGAATTTTGGTTCACAGGGTGGAAGTACAATTACACAGCAGGTAATCAAAAACTCATTTTTGACCCCTCAGAAAACAATAAAGCGAAAAGTGCAGGAATGGGACTTGGCCTATCAGCTGGAACAAAAATATTCAAAGCAAGATATTTTCATGATGTATTTAAATAAGATTTACCTTGGAGCCGGGGCATATGGAGTGGCAACAGCCGCGAAAACCTACTATGGAATCGATGCCAATCACTTAAAGGAATTGACACTTCCGGAAATGGCAATGCTGGCCGGTCTCCCACAAAGCCCAAGTAATTATGATCCAACTAAACCTGAGCACAAAGAAGCTGCGACGAAACGCCGTAATATTGTTCTAGGCGCTATGTACAAACAAGGGTACATTTCTAAGAAAGAAATGAAGGATGCCATGAAAGTTCCAGTTACAGAAGGACTTGTGGCGAAAAGTAATCAACAAGGTATGCCATATGAAGCGTTCTTGGATGCTGCTGTAAAAGAAGTGAAAGGAAAGCTTAAGAACGTAGACATCCACACGGATGGTGTGTCTATTTATACCACCCTAGATCCGAAAGCACAGGAATATGCGGATAAAATCATGAACACCAATACGATTATTTCTTATCCCAATGAAAATTTTCAGGGGGCTTTCGTTTTTTTAGATACAAAAACGGGGGAAGTTCGTGCCATTGGAAGTGGAAGAAACGACTATAAAGCGTCATTTCTAGGGAACAACTTTGCGATTAATTTAAAGCGCCAGCCCGGGTCCTCGTTTAAGCCGATTCTTGATTATGGCCCGGCTATTGAAAAGTTAAAATGGTCTACTGCGCATCAAATTGACGATAAGGAAACCACCTATTCAAATGGGCAGCCCATTTCAAACTGGGATCATCAATATCATGGAAAGCTGACCATCAGAACGGCTCTCCAATGGTCCTACAATATTCCCGCCCTTCTCACACTAAGGGAAGTCGGAATGGGAGATGCGAAGACCTTTGCTGAAGGACTTGGTCTTACATTTGACCATGAACAAGTATATGAATCCTATGCAATCGGAAGTAATACAGTTAATCCGTTAGAGATGGCAGGAGCCTACAGTGCCTTTGGAAATAATGGAGTATATAATAAACCGCATTTTGTTCAAAAAGTAGTCTTTCCGGATGGAAAAGTCGTTAATTTTACCCCGAAACCAAAACAAGTTATGCATGATTACACAGCATACATGGTGACAGATATGCTGCGGACTGTTGTAAACTCTGGAACAGGAACGACAGCAAATGTCCCTGGGATTGATGTTGCAGGAAAAACGGGCACAACAAATTTTGACGATAAGACGATTGCACAGTTCGGATACCCGTCCAAGGCTACGAATGATAGTTGGATGGTTGGGTATACCCCACAATATTCAATGGCTGTTTGGACTGGTTATTCGAAAAATGGTTCTGGGAACTATATGCTGGGCAATGATACGAAAATTTCCCAACTTATGTTTAAAGCGATGATGCAAACATTCGCCACAGACCCATCCAAATTCCAGCAACCAAGTAACGTTTATCAAGTTAATAATGAGCTTTATATTAAAGGATCTAGCGATATTCCACCACCGCTACCAAAAAACGACAATAAAGGTAACCCTCCTGGAGGTCATGAGAAAATGAAACCTAAACCTGGTGGTGGTGCGAAGCCTAAACCAGGAGGCCCCAAACCTAAGCATAATGGTGGAAAACATAAACCAGGGGGCCATAAACATTAATAAGGATGGGTAACTAATTCGCCATGTCAAAACGCTATTTGGGTCTTGTTCCATAGGCGAGAAGGTGGGGAGTTAGTTTCCTGGTGAAGAGAAACAAGGGGTAGCAGAAGTTACCCCTTGTTATCACTTTATACTACTGGATATAAACATGGAGGCGTCTTGTTTCATGAAGATACTATGGCCATGATAGAATGTCTTCATTTCAATGGATTGAAATCCTACTTCGGATAATCTCTCTTTCAGTTCTTCATGTGAAAAACCGTTATGCACTTTTGGGTGGTTAATACTTTCATTTTTGTCAAAATCAATAATAAGTAGCTTGCCACCATGATTTAGAATATTGAACAACTCTTGTAAAATTTTCCCGGTATCCGGAATGTGAAGAAGGACAAGCGACATTAACACAATGTCTGTCTTCAGTTCAGGCGTTCCTTGGGTAAAATCAGAATAAAGCACTTTTGCGTTGGTTAATTCTCCATGAGAAATTTTAGCTTCCGCAACCTCCAACATTTGTTTGGATGAATCCACCAACAAAACGGAATCCACTAAATCGGTTAATTCTAAGCTAACTAGACCCGTTCCACTCCCATAGTCAATTAAAGATTTTGATTTGCTATTTTGTAATTCAGGTCTTACTTCCTTCACGATCACTTTCGCTAATTCCATTCTTTCTTCCGTATCATATCTTTTTGCCAACTCTTCAAACACGTTATTTTCCATAGTCCACTCCCATTTTTATAAATTAGGCTTTGTTAAACTTGTCTGTTGATTTGTGCTCTAGGCACGAGCGGTTCGTGGGCGTTTCGGCGAGCCTCCTCGTCGCTTGCGCCTGCGGGGCTCCCCTGACCCGCACTCCCACAGGAGTCTTCGTGCCTTCCGCTCCAATCAACAGGGTATAAAAATCAACAATGTTCTTTAACACAGCCTAAAATTAAAATCACATCTACATAGTGGTCATTATAGCAAATATCAAAACTTTGTAGAATTCCTCGCTTTGTTGGCTTTTTTCTATATTGATACATCGGGGCAGAGTGGGTTAATATGCTCATAGGAGTAGAACTCAAGTAATGATAGGAGAAAGATGTGAATGGAATATCCAATTTGTGTACGTTGTAAAAGTCCGGTCAGAGTAAATCAAGACAGCTATGAAGTATTTGAAAAAATGCACTGGACGTGCTTTCATTATGAATTTAACCACGATGGTATGGATCCGGATGAGCCTTGTGATGATCCAGGTTGTCCAACACTAGCTTTACTAGAGAAATACAATATTAGCCCGGTGTTAAATTAAAAAATTAAAAAACCACGTATCGTGGTTTTTTTAATCTCTCATGGCTCCTGCTTCGCGGGATGTCATTGCCCCTTGTCCTGCGTTTACATCTTTTTGGATTTGTTGCTTCACTTGTTGTGCATCGGTTCCGGCAAATTCCGGTTGCATGACGGAACCCGCATTCTTATTAGTTTGTTGATTCTGTTTCATAGAAAATCCCCTCCAATCATAATTAAACAATATTATTTTTCACAAATAACCACCCCAAATATGCAAAAGAATCCCCAGTTACTAACAACGCACCATTTTACACGTATTTCTGAGAAAGCACCTGGCATTCTCCCCATTTCAGCTCATATACATGATAACAATGGAATCAACTCAGGGGGTGAAGGCTTGAACCGGCATGTCGAACGGATTGCCCAAATTTTACAGACCCTAACGGAAACCTCTCCAGCTTATAAAAACCCTATCGGATTTCGGCTAACCCCGCTCTTATTGGAAATGGACTGGGCGATCCAACACATCAACCATCTCCTTCAACAACAAACCAATCACAAAGATCATCTTAAACCATATATCTCCGTTTTATATCGTGCCGATGAGGCGGCGGACCCGTTAATCCATGGCTGGGAAAGGGCGGCCAAATGGATGGAAAGTCCTGAATACCCGGAAATAGTGAAAAGAAGAGAACTTTATCACTTCTTGAGAGAGGAGTTAAAAAGCTTGGTTCCTTATGTGGAAAAAATTTTTGGTAAGGAAGAAGCTCGTTTTATCATCCCTCCATTATTCAGAGGGTAGGAAGTAGGTGACGTAGATGTCTTGGAATGATGAATCCAGGGTCGATATGAATGTGTACTCCCAAGGAGAAGTAGATAAATGGGTGTATAGCACTTGCAATATTTGTTCCATCGGTTGCGGCTGCTACATCGCTGTGAAGGATAACAAAATTGTGGGGATAAAGGGGAATGCGGATCACCCTATCAACAGGGGGAGATTAGGACCGAAAGGGGAAAATCAGTGGTACGCCAATAACAGTCCTGAGCGGTTGCTCACACCGTTAATCCGGAAACATGGCACGCTGGTTCCGGCCTCATGGGACGAAGCGTTAACCCTCATTGTTCAAAAAACAAAACAAACCCTCGACACGTTCGGGGGAAATGGAGTCGCGATTTATTCTACCGGTCAGTCCACGATCGAAACCTATTATACGATTGGAAAAATCGGAAGAGCGGGGCTTCGTTCCCATCTGTTAGATGCCAATACGCGATTGTGTACGTCTACCACTGAATGGGCGCTCTTGCAATCCTTTGGTGCGGATGGCGTACCAGCTTCCATGGACGATGTGGACATGGCGGATACGCTCATGCTGTTTGGGCATAACCCTGCAGAGACGGGAACCGTTCTTTTTGAACGAATCATGAAACGGAAGAGGGAGACGGGGTCGCCGTATCTGATTGTTGTGGATGTGAGAAAAACATTAACAGCAAAGGAAGCGGATTTATTTTTACAATTAAATCCTGGAACTAATTTGGCGCTGTTAAATGGCATCCTTCATCTGATCATTCGTGAAGGCGTGCTTGACCATCCATTTATTCGAAACCATACGATTCATTTCGATGAGATGAAAAAATCGGTGGAGCCGTGGACGACGGAGCTCACTGCACAAGTCACAGGTGTGCCGGTGGAGCAGATTCGGAAAGCGGCGGAAGTGTTGGGGCGAACACCAACCCTTGTATCTACCACCCTTCAAGGTGCCTATCAAAGTGTAGACGCGACCAGTTCGTGTGTCGCGATTAATAATTTGCACCTAATGAGAGGATTAATTGGAAAACCGGGATGTGGTCCGTTCCATATGGCTGGCCAGCCGAGTTCTTCTTCTAATCGAACGGTGGGTGGTGTGGGTACCTATCCCGGTAATCGAAATTCGGATAATCCGAAACATATAGAAGAAATGGCTCGCTTATGGAATGTCGACCCGACGCATCTTGAAGTGGGGCCAGAGAAGGGGATTGAAGAGATTGTCCATTTGATGGAGCAGGGGAAGGTGGGCGTGTTTTGGAACATCAATACGAATCCCATGGTTTCGCTTCCGAATCGCAAACGAGCGAGGAAGGCTTTTGAAAAAACATTTGTGGTCGTGCAAGATGCCTTTTTAACGGAGACGACGGAAGTGGCTGATGTCGTGCTGCCTGTTGCCATTTGGGGAGAAAAAGAAGGAACGATGGAAAATACCGACCGGACCATTAACCTTTTAACGAAGGCAGTTGATCCGCCAAATGGGGTATTATCTGATTTTGACATTTTGCTGGAATTCGCTAAACGCATGGAGTTTAAGGATAAGGATGGCAGCCCGCTGATTTCGTATCGGACGCCAGAGGAATGCTTTGAAGAGTGGAAGGGGATTTCTAGGGGAAGACCGAGTGATATGTCGGGTATTACGTATGAAAAATTAATGAAATACAATGGTCTGAGGTGGCCGGTCAATGAGGAGCATCCGCTTGGTACGCCGAGGTTGTATAGTGATTTTAAGTTTCACACGACGGCGGATGATGCGCAAAGCTATGGCAAGGTTCTTTTTACTGGAAGGCCACGGACGAAGGAGGAGTTTGAACGTCTCCAGGCCAATGGAAGAGCCATTATGTATGCGACCCATTATGTTCCGCCGGCGGAGCAGCCAAGAGAGAAGTTTCCGCTTTGGTTAACCACGGGTCGTCTTGTCTGGCATTGGCATACGCGGACAAAAACGGGGCGGTCGCCTTATCTGCAAATGATTGCCCCTCAAGGGTATGTGGAAATCCATGTGAAGGATGCGGAGGACTTGGGGCTGATTCCGGGAGAGGTGGTTCGGGTTGTTTCCCCGAGAGGCAGCATCAAGGTTCCTGCTAGAATTGTAGATACCGTGAAACAGGGGGTGGTATTTGTCCCTTTTCATTACGGAACATGGGAAAACGATGAGGCGGCGAATGAATTAACCGTTGATTTTACGGATCCTTTATCCAAACAGCCAACCTTCAAGCAGTCCTCCTGCCGGGTGGAGACGTTGAGGAAACGGTACCGGGTTAGTTCTTCCGATAAGTTAGAACAGATTGCGGCTGAGAATCGCTTAACGCTAGAGGAGTTGGCCCGAATCAACCGAATGATGCCACCATATCGGGCGGACATCGGAAGTGAAGTAGAAGTCCCGCTTTCCAGAGTGAATGTAGAGATCCCCCCATATATGCCATATCGGAACATTGAAAGATGGCCACATTTTGGGGACAGTCCCCCACTGCTTTAAAGCAGCGGGGGACTGTCCCCTCCTTTTTTGGGCATTTTAAAAGTTACACTCCGTTGGAATGTAACTTCTCTCGTTTATTTTAAAATAGAAATAATATCTTCTTCCTGCACATCAACCTGTCCACTCTTTCGAATCTCGACCCGTTCACCGTCCCCCAGATTGGTAAATACAATCGGTGTGATGGTTGACGTTGCATGTTCTTTGACATAATCCAGGTCGACCCTCAATAACGGTTGTCCCTTTTTCACATGTGCGCCTTCGGTAACCAACACGTCAAAGCCTTGGCCCTTCAAGTTGACGGTATCGATTCCCACGTGAAGTAAGATTTCGCGGCCTGAGTCGGATTGGATCCCCATCGCATGCTTCGTTGGAAACAAATTCATAATGGTTCCATCCACGGGAGAAACGACCGTACCCTCTGATGGCACAATGGCAAAGCCGTCGCCCATCATTTTTCCGGAGAAGACGGCGTCAGGCACGTCTGTGATGGGTATCAGTTGCCCTTTCATCGGAGAAACGACCGAATCCCCCTTATTATCTTTACCTATTCCAAATAATTTCTTCAACATCCTCATTACCTCCATGGCTTAGTCTTATACAACGATAGTTCCGATCGCCGCCTCATCCGCGATAATGGTCACATGTGGGTGATTCCTCAAGACCGAGGCAGGAAAGTCTTCGCTCACTTCACCATGTATTAGCTTTGCCAACGCGTCTTGTTTGTTCTCGCCTGAAATCAGCAATAGAATTTCTTTGCTGCGCAGAATGCTCGCAATCCCCATGGTAATCGCTTGCGTAGGCACTTCATTCAGACTGTTGAAAAATCTGGCGTTGGCCTCGCGTGTCGTAGGTGCTAGTTCGACAATATGTGTTTCGGATTGAAAGGAGGTCCCTGGCTCATTAAAACCAATATGACCGTTGCTGCCGATGCCAAGGATTTGCAGGTCAATCCCGCCATGATTTTTCAAAAGGGTTTCATAGTCGCTGCATTGCTGCTGCGGATCCTTTGTATCTCCTAAAGGAACGTGGGTATTGGCCTTTGGGATATCAATCCGATTAAATAATTGCTGGTTCATGAAATAACGGTAACTGTTAGGGTCTTCACCAGAAAGGCCCATGTATTCATCCAAGTTAAACGTGGTGACGTCTTGATAGGAAGTTTGGTTAGTTTGATGGTCCTTCACCAATTCATCATATAAGCCAACCGGAGTTCCGCCTGTTGCTAACCCAAGAGTGATGGCAGGATTGCGGCGAATTTTTTCGATTAGATACTCCGCGGCTTTTTGACTCATTTCTTCATAATTTTTCACATGTATAATCTTCATTGACGTTCTCCCCCTCGATCATAAGCAAGTTCCCCACGGCAAAAGGTCAGGGCAACTTCCAATTCCTCATCCAATAGCACGATGTCCGCGTCTTTACCGCTCGTGATGCTTCCTTTTCGATCAAAGACATCCAGTTGTTTCGCAGGATTAACGGAGGCCATTTGGATGGTGTCTTCCAAGGAGCAATTCGTGAAATCAATCATGTTTTTCATCGCATGACCGAGTTTTAGGATGCTGCCGGCAAGGGTTCCGTCGTGTAAAAGCGCTCGTCCGTCTGCTACCGTTACCGCTTGGCCGCCAAGGTCATAGACGCCATTTTTCAAGCATTTGGCCCGCATGGAATCTGTGATTAAGATTAATCCTGTTTTTCCTTTTTGTTGATAAGCCAACTTCACCATTTCCGGTCTGGAATGGACGCCATCTGCGATAATTTCTGCTGTTAATTCCTCTTGTAAAAATGCCGCGCCAACGACGCCGGGTTCGCGATGGTGCAAGCCGCGCATTTGATTATATAGATGAGTGACATGCTTTGCGCCTGCCTTGATGGCTTGCATCACTTCTTCATAAGTGGCGTCCGAATGGCCAATCGAGGCAATGATATCGTGTTCGTGTAAGTATTTCACCATTTCCATGCCGCCTGGCTGTTCCGGTGCTAAAGTGACGACTTTAATCGATTGTTTCGTTAACGTGTTCCACTTTTCCAATTGCTCGATGTTCGCATCGACAATGAAATCAATGGGCTGAGCACCGGCTTTAGATTTGTTGACATACGGTCCTTCGAGATGGACGCCAAGAACTTCTGCCTGACCGGAAGATTGTTGGTTCTGGATAAAATTCCCTGCATTTTGTAGTGCTTTTTCAATAGCAGTATGGCTCTGGGTCATGGTGGTAGCTAAGAAGCTGGTTGTTCCTTCTTTCGGCAGAGCCGTTGCCATGGTTTCCAAGGCTTCGGTTGTGGCATCCATCACGTCCGCACCATTGACACCGTGGATATGAATATCGATGAGACCGGGGATGGCTTTAAAGGTAGAAGGAACGTAAATCACGTCCGCACCTTCTATATGTGGACATTCTGCAATCGGTCCAACCGCGATAATTTTTTGATCCTGCCAGTGAATGTAGCCTTTTTCAATGATTTGATCTTCTGTATATAGTTGCATGCCTTTCAGCACAATAGCTTTACTTTCATGATTCATCTATTAACAACCCCTTTCTATGGAAAAAATGTAATGGAGGTTCTTTTCAACTAGATTCTACTACTCGGCGTCCTTGAAAAATAGTACCGCACTCTAAATTGAACCGTTTTTCATGGTTACAGTGGAAACAATGAAAATGGTTGAAACCGATTCCAAACCCATTGTAAGACATTCCTTGCGGATATATGATACCGGTGTAAGGTTTGGTACCAACAAGCTTCTAACTCTGATTCAGCTGCTTTGGTGCCACAAACTTTAATGAAGACAAAGGAGGTCAACTGTAATGAAAAAAGCTTTTGAAAAAGCGCAGCAATTTGGTAAATCGTTCATGCTTCCGATCGCGGTTTTACCAGCGGCGGGTTTGTTATTAGGTATAGGTGGAGCGCTGTCGAATCCGAATACGGTTGCAGCATATCCATTTTTAGATATTAGTTGGCTGCAGGCCATTTTCACCATTATGAGTGCAGCGGGTTCGATTGTATTCGGTAACCTACCGATTATTTTTGCGGTAGGGGTAGCGATTGGGTTAGCCCGGTCCGATAAAGCGACGGCCGGATTAGCTGCCATGATTGGGTACTTTGTTATGAATAGTACCATTAATGCACTACTTTCCCTAACTGGTGAACTGACAAAAGACAATCTGGCTGGAGCTGGACAAGGGATGGCGGTCGGTATCCAGACATTAGAAACGGGTGTGTTTGGCGGGATCATCGTCGGGATTGTCGCAGCCGTGCTGCATAATAAATACAATAAAATTCAGCTTCCTCAAGTGTTAGGATTCTTTGGGGGCTCTCGCTTTATTCCGATTGTCGTTTCGTTTGCGTCAATTTTTATAGGAGCGATTCTGTTTGTTATCTGGCCTTATTTCCAAGCTTTCATTAATCAGCTTGGTTCAATTGTGACAAGCACAGGGGCCGTCGGTACTCTTTTCTACGGATTTATTTTACGTATGCTTGGGCCGCTTGGTTTACATCATATTTTCTATCTTCCATTCTGGCAAACCGCGCTTGGCGGCACGATGGAAATTGGCGGGAAACTTGTAAGCGGTACACAAAATATCTTCTTTGCTCAGTTGGGTGACCCTTCGACCACTCAATATTACGAAGGCGTATCCCGATTCATGTCGGGTCGTTTTATCACGATGATGTTTGGTTTACCAGGTGCCGCATTGGCGATTTATCATTGCTCGAAAAAGAAGAATAGAAAAGTCGTAGCGGGTATTTTGTTATCTGCCGCGTTAACATCCTTTTTAACAGGAATCACCGAGCCACTTGAATTCAGTTTCTTATTCGTGGCACCGCTTCTATATGTAGTTCATGCGATTTTCGACGGGTTTGCTTTTATGATGGCCGATCTTTTCAATATTACGGTTGGACAAACGTTCTCAGGCGGATTCATTGATTTCATTTTATTCGGGGTACTTCAAGGTGTTGACAAAACCAACTGGCCATATGTGTTAGTGGTAGGGATTCCATGGTTCTTCTTATACTATTTTACGTTCAAGTTCTTAATTAGGAAAAAGAATTTCAAAGTGATTGGCCGAGAAGACGAAGAACAGGCAGTTGCGGAGCAGGTGTCCGCTACGGATCGGGCGAAGACAATTGTCGAGGGATTAGGCGGTCCGAAAAACATTGAGGTAGTCGATTGCTGCGCGACTCGTCTGCGTGTAACCATTAAGGACGAGGCTTTGGTGAAGGACGATGTGATTAAACAAACGGGTTCAAAAGGAATCGTGAAAAAAGGAACAGGCGTACAAATTATTTACGGACCACAGGTTACGATTGTGAAGAACGAGGTTGAGGAGTATTTAGGGCAGTAAAGGGAGCTCTGGACAGAGCAGGGGGAGAACCCTGGAACATAGTCAGAAGTTGGTGGAGCTTTGGACAGAGTAGGTGTAAAACCGCACAACATTGTCAAAAGACAGAGCAACTTCTGACAGAGAAGGAGAAAAACCTCATAACATAGTCAGAAGACAGAGCAACTTCTGACAGAGTAGGAGAAAAACAGCACAACATAGTCAGGAGACGGGGCAACTTCTGACAGAGAAGGTGTAAAACCCAGTAACATAGTCAGAAGACAGAGCAACTTCTGACAGAGAAGGTGTAAAACCGCACAACATAGTCCAAAGACGGGGCAACTTCTGACAGAGAAGGTGTAAAACTGCTTAACATAGTCAGAAGACAGAGCAACTTCTGACAGAGTAGGAGAAAAACCGCACAACATAGTCCAAAGACGGGGCAACTTCTGACAGAGAAGGTGTAAAACTGCTTAACATAGTCAGAAGACAGAGCAACTTCTGACAGAGTAGGAGAAAAACCGCACAACATAGTCCAAAGACGGGGCAACTTCTGACAGAGAAGGTGTAAAACTGCCTAACATAGTCAGAAGACGGGGCAACATTTGACAGAGTAGGAGTAAAACTCCACAAGATTGTCAGAAGTTAGAACAACTTTTGACAGAGTAGGAGAAAAACCTTATAACATTGTCAGAAGACCAGGCGAACATTAAAATAACAATTTTTGCAAATACAGCATAAAAATCATAAGGACGTGTTTTGAATGCATGAAGTTTTAGAGAAGATTAGGGATGGTTTAGTGGTTTCCTGCCAAGCGTTAGAAGGGGAGCCGCTGCATAGTTCATACATTATGGGTCGTATGGCAGTAGCTGCAAGAGAAGGAGGCGCGGTTGGCATTCGTGCCAACTCCGTCTCTGATATTCTCGAAATTAAAAAACAAGTCAATCTGCCTGTCATCGGCATTATCAAACAAGTATACGATAACCAACCGGTTTTCATTACGCCGACAATGAAAGAAATCGATGCTTTGGCTGAGACCGGTGTTGAAATCATTGCGACTGATGCAACGAATCGTATCCGTCCCGATGGAAAAGACTTAGCAACTTTTTACCAAGAAGTTCGCGCGAAGTATCCGGAACTTCTCCTGATGGCGGACGTCTCTACGGTTGAAGAAGCAATTTTTGCAGAGGAGTTAGGGTTTGATATTGTGGCCCCAACCTTATACGGATACACGGAAGAGACAAACGGCTTGAAAATCGATGACCAAGAATATGAAGTGATTAAGCAAATCGTCAAAGAAGTGAAGCACGCAAAAGTGATCGCAGAGGGGAATGTTTCCACGCCGGAAATTGCCCGTAAAGTACTAGATATCGGTGTTCACGCGGTGGTTGTCGGCGGGGCGATTACCAGACCACAGGTGATCACGAAACGATTTGTCGAGGCGATGCAAAAATAAGAAGGAGCTGAAAATAACTCAGGCGGCACGATGTGTGCCTGGGGTGTTTTCAGCTTTTTTTTGAAAAGGTAGGGAAGTATAAAATGTGCCACAGCCACAGTCCTTAATGCCCGTGGTAAGAGAAAAAGTGGTCTGGCGGTAAATAGGGTAGGTTCTAATGCCTGTGATAAAAGAAAAAGTGGTCTAGCGGTAAATAGGGTAAGGTTCTAATGCCCGTGAACAGACAAAAAGTGCCTGACCGGTAAAAAGGGTAAGGTTCTAATGCCCGTGAACAAACAAAAAGCGCCTGACCGGTAAATAGGGGAAGGTTCTATTGCCCGTGGTAAGAGAAAAAGTGGTCGACCAGTAAATAAGACAAGGTTCTAATGCTAGATGCAAGCTTGTTACCTGACTACTAAAGAATATGAACTTTTGTACTCTTAAGTGCGACTATCTATTTCTGCACTCCGATAAATCAATCAGTCTCCTTAATCGGGGATGACCAAGGCCGCTTGCGCTTTTCCTCCCCTGGCAAATAATAATAGTTTCCAACCATTTTACGAAGAATAACGTTATCATCTTGTATAATGGACATATCGATTATTTATTAGAGGAGAACGCATATGGAATATCTCGGTGAGAACCTTCTTCATGGGATCGCCTGCACAATGGGGAAATTTACAAGCTCTGAGGCGGATTTAGCTAAATATATTATCGAAAATCCTGATGAGGCCAGCCAACTATCGATCAGTCAAATCGCGAAAAAAATTCATATTTCACCGGCTACGATTACCCGTTTTTGTCAGAAGATTTCTTTTTCAGGCTTTAATGAATTTAAGCACGAGCTAAAGCGATATATCGATTTACGGAACAAGCCGACAACGACCAGTGATATTAAGGAGATTGATTACTTTTCGAATCTCTATCAAAACCATTTAGAAATTATCGAAACGACTTTTCAAAAAATGACCTATACAGATATTCAGCAGGCTGTATCTCTTTTAAACGAGGCACAGAAGGTTCATGTATACGGGATTGGCAACTCTGGCATTGCGGCGCAAGAGTTTAAATGGAAGTTTTTTCGAATCGGGGTCCAAGTCGACTCGATTACGGACCCACATCAAGCGGTGATGGATGCGGCTTTATGCACTGATAAGAGTCTAGTCCTTGGGATTTCTGTTTCAGGGAAAACCAAGGAAGTGATCGATGCGGTTAAAATCGCCAAGAAACAAGGGGCAAAGATTCTGGCGATTACCAGTGATAAGAAATCGGAACTCTCCCAGTTAGCTGATTACACCCTTCTAGTCATGAGTAAAAGTAGCATGCATATGGGACAAAATATCTCCCCAACCCTGCCGCTGTTCTTGCTCTTTGACCTAATTTACACAGAGCTTATCGCCAAAGACTACGTCAACCGGATTCAAATCCGCGATCGAACATTGCAGGCATTGAGTGGGGACAGTCCCCCAGCGCTTTAAAGCGCCGGGGGACTGTCCCCGCTAATCCAATGGAATATCCAAGGTAACCTGATATGGTTCCATATAGTGCATACCTTTTATCAAAAGATATTCCGGCGTTTTGGTTGTTTTAAATAATAATGTACGTTCCTTCATGGGTCGCCCGTCTTCTAGTTGTGTTTTGGTTTGATTGACTGTTGTTTGTAAAGGAATGACCTTGTTCTGCGTTTTAACTGATACCCCATCAAGCATCACATCATCTTCAGTCACAATGGTGATTTCAACACCTTGTGCTGTCGTTTTCATATTCTTTACCCAAAGTTCTTTATTGTCCATCGCAATGGGCTTATTCCCTATTGCAGTTAGGGAGATTTTTTGATTCAGCTTTTTATAGCCTACAAACTCTTTAATAACTAATTGTAGGGAGTCTAGCTGCTTGGGCAATGGATCAAATCGGAGCTCGAATGTTCTGCCAGTGAATCCAGTTGTGGTACCACTGCCTTGCATTGGAATGGCCCTTCCATTTGCAAGTAATTCTATTCCATCCCATGAAGATTCAACCCTGTCGAAGTCCTCGACATTTAGAGACCCTTTAATGACGGTTGCTGTTGGTGTAGCTGTAATGGAGTTAAAGGTAATGGTGCCTTTGTCGACTTTAAACGTCTTTTTAATCGATTGTTTTATCTCCGTTTGTAATGCTTGGTTTGGATTATAAGAGAATGAAATACTTTCGGCAGTCATTTTGTTATTATCAAGTTGTTGAATATAATGCAGCGTCAATGTTTTTGAAAATGGACTGACCGGCTCGAAGGACATGGTTCCTTTCACTTCTGTTTGATCAGGATTCGAGATTGCTGTCTCTGACACTGCATAGGAATTCGTTAAAAAGCCGGTCAATTTTGAAAGATGAAACGACATGTCTTCCTCGATTCCATTTGGATTCTTTAATGTATAATACAAAATGAATTGATTGGCATCTGTCATAATTCCATTGATGATAAAATCGGTACCATCTTTTAGTTTTGTTTTTTTCTCAATGATCTGTCCCATGCCCTCATTATTGAGTTGCTTTAATGGGCCGGAAATGACTTCATCAAATCCGAAAATTTTCTTACCGTAGTATGCAAAAGCATTGTATTGATAGCTGACGATGGACATAAATAATAGGGCGACCGCTATGAACATCCACATCGGCGCTTTTCGTTTGCTCCTTTGAGGCACAGGGGTGAGCGCATTTCTTAATCTAGCTTCTAAATCTTCGGGTACGATGATGGAGTCCAGGCGTTTCTTCTCGTCCATCAACTGTTCCTCAACTCGTTTCATCCATTTCCCCTCCATAATATTCTCTTAGCTTTTTTAATCCTTGAAAGACCCTTGATTTAGCCGTTCCGATTGAAACATTTGTAACGGTAGCGATGGTTTCATAATCGAGGTCGTGAAAATATTTTAATTGAATGGCTTCCCTTTGATGAGGGTTTAACTGTTTGAGAGACTCTTGGATATCTAAAAGTTGCTCACTACTCCTATAAGCGTCATAGGACCGATCATCACGGGGCTCCTGATTTTTTGCCGCCGTCTCCCATCCATCGATGGAGACTACCTTTTTTTGCTTTCGAAGCATGGAGCGGCATGTGTTTACCAAAATGGTTTTGCTCCAGCTATAAAATGCTTCATCTTTCTTGAGTTGAATGATTTTTTCATATAAAACCACAATCATCTCCTCTAGCGCGTCTAGCGCATCGTGCTGGTTACCCAGATACGTAAGGGCAAGTTTATAATAAGCCTCTTTTTCAGCCATGATTAATTCAAGTAACGCTTCCTTATTCCCCTTCTTTGCCTTCTTCACTAAACGTACCACATTCATCTCTTCACCTCTCTCCCTTATAAGAGTAACAACAGGGGCATAAAGTTCACTTTACCGAAAAATAATTTGGTGGGGACAGTCCCCCAGCGCTTTAGCGCGCCGGGGGACTGTCCCCACCTTTACTAGTTCGGAATCCATAGCCGAGAAAAGTCAAAGTGTCCGAATGAGTGGAATTTGACGTCTTTGATCATGGGGTGGAAGGTTCTTGTTTTTATTGGGTGATGCTGAAATATCAACAGGTTGTTTTCCCGTATATGTGCTTCAATTTCAACCATAATCGCTTCCCTAATCACTGCATCCACTTGTTTGAATTCCTCCAGCTTTGCGTCAATCCACTCCAGAGAGTCCAATGGGAACATCCGCCGGAATAAAAGCGTGTCATTGTAAAAGGCCCCCAAGAACGAAAGATGGGGATCAAGGGATGAAACCTCTCCGATGAAAACCAAGTCAGCGTTCTTATCCATTTCTCGACGATAGAAATCATCGAAGGTAAATTTCTGCAGGACAAAATTGATTCCATACTGTTCCCCTTGTTTCCTATACCACTCTGCGACCACAAAAGCTTTCTGATAATCCATGTGATACAGCTGAATGGGTTCCCCCGTATAGCCCGCTTCTTCTAAAAGTGGAAAGATCTCCTTAGGGTCTTTCGACTGTGGAAATGATCGCTGGTTGATAAAACTACTCGCTTCGATCCATTGTTCCCACCCGAGGTCCTTCGCCAGTAGATTCACATCCATCAAATGGTACAGCGCTTTTCGGAAGGAAGGATGCTGGACAATCGTTTCTCGTTTCAAGTTGCACATCATAAATCGGAAGCCTGTTTCAATTTCATGTTTGCTTAGGGTTTCCTCCGATGGTGGATTCTCCAAAGTGAAATCCACGACTGCTGCAGCCTCCTCTGTCACCTTATAAAAATGAAGTTCATCCAGGAGCGGCCGTTCAAGGAAGTAGCGGTCGAATGCCTCCAACACTACTTTATTTCGTGAACGTTCCTTCAGCAGAAAGGGGCCGGTACCAATCCATTCTCCCTCGTTGAAAGGCAGGTTGGCAGGGAGGATGCAGAAATTAGGTGACGCTATGTATCTTAAAAAAAATGGATTTTTCTTTTTCAAGAGAATCGTAACTTTATAGGGACCTGAACATTCCACACTTTCTATGTCTCTCGCAAGCCATTGATAAGAAGAATCAGTGCTGTGTTTCATTCTTTCAACGGTATAGGCAACATCCTTGCTCGTCAGGGGCTCATGGTGGTGAAAGACAATTCCCTTCCTTAAGTAAAAGGTCCACTTCGTCCCGTCTTCACTCGATTCAAAATGGTGCGCAATATGAGGGAGAATCCGGTCATTTGCCGCCTCGTATTTGACGAGCGTATCCCCCAGGTATTCTATTAAATGAGATTCAAAAGAAATGGATACTTTCAATGGATCTAACGTCGTAATATCCCTTGAGATAAAAGCATGGAGAACATCCTTGGATTCGGTTCCCTGGTGATAGCCGAACATTTCCTGGATATCGGCCGACACCTTAGCAATCCACGACTTTGGGATAGGGAGTCTTAGGAGCTGTGCGGCCTGATCCAGTTGGCCATTTTCCATACAATCCTTCATAAACTCTTCGACTTCCCTCTGAAAAGGCTCGGAAAATCGTAGTCTCGAAGGGTTTCCTCTCCCCACACCAGGCAGATAGGAAATCTTGCATGACTCCTCGAACTGGTGGAGTATTCGTTTGACGTTCTGCAACGAACAAAACCAAAGTTCTTCTAGCTCATTTAATTTAAAGGTGCACTCCCCATTCACTTCGCGTTGAAGAAAGTGGGCTCTCATGGCAAAATAGCGTTCATTCACTGGCAATTCCCTCCTAAAAGGGTACATTTTTTTCTAGATTATATCCTTTTTATCCCTTTTCTCCAAGAGCATAATGGAAGCAAGGAGGAGATAGTATGTTTCGTACGTTACATCCTAATATTAAAATCAGAATCTATACATCTTTTTTAAGCCGAGTGGTTGGTTCCGCCATATTCCCGTTCATGGCGATCTATTTTACGAAGGAAATCAATGTATCCACAGCAGGCATTCTCGTTCTCATTCAAGTTTGTGTTCAATTCATTGCTGGACTTTATGGTGGGTACCTGGCAGATATCATCGGACGAAAACGGCTGATGGTGGCTGGGGAAGTCATGAAGGTAGGCGCCTTTGCCTGTATGCTTGCTGTGAATTCACCGATATTTGTGTCACCATGGATCACTTTTATCATGATGCTGTTAATCGGCGTTTCATCTGGGATCGTAAACCCTGCAGCAGAAGCGATGCTGATTGATGTGAGTACGAAGGAGACAAGGGCCTTCATGTACTCGGTCAATTACTGGGCGGTGAACTTGTCGATCATGATCGGCCTGATGATCGGGGGCTGGTTTTTTGAACATTACTTTTTCGAATTGTTAGGGGTATTAACCTTCATGAGCCTTGTGACGCTTTGGATTACGGCAGCCTTCATCATCGATACGTATCAAGTGAAGAAGGGGGCAGGCGACAAGACATATGGATTGAAGCCTATGGTGAAAAGCTACGGATTGGTCATTAAGGACTGGGCGTTCATGGCGTTTACGCTGGGTGGGATTGCTATCTTATCCATTGAATTTCAACGGAATAATTTTATCTCCGTCAGACTTGAAAAAGAAATCATTCCACAGACAATTCATCTGTTTAACAGCTTCGCCTTTGACTTAGACGGAATCAAGTTATTGAGCCTCCTGACAGTGGTCAATACCATGATGGTTGTTCTCTTTACTGCGGTTACCGCAAAATGGATTAAAGGGAAGAAAGAAGAGCCGATTATGTATGTGGGTTTTATTCTTTTCGGTCTGGGCTACTTCTTCTTGGCCTTCAGCAACAGCATTCCTATGCTTTTTATCTCAGTGGTCGTCTTAACCATCGGCGAACTGCTCTATGTCCCGACAAGGCAGTCACTCTTGGCGGATATTGTGGATGACAGCAAGAGGGGCACCTATATGGCTATGAATGGCCTCGTATTTCAAGTGGGAAAAATGATTGGGGCATTAGGTTTGATTATCGGCAACATCATCGGTGGAATAGCGATGGGAGCTGGATTCCTGGCACTAGTCGTACTCAGCATCGTCTTTTCAAGGCTAGCATTGAGACCAACAGAGGTAGAATTTAGGGACAGTCCCCCAGCGCTTTAACGCGCCGGGGGACTGTCCCCCTTTTTCAATCCCGCTGCAAAGAACGGGCCATTAATGGTAATGGTGGAAAGGATGCGCGCCATCTCTTGCGGAGATTCTTTCATGCCACTATTCAGCCATTGCTGAACCACTCCTAAATGTGCCGACGATATGTACGACACTAAATATTGACCTGGTACAAGTAAATCTTCCTCTTTGATCAGGGCGTTTGCGTGGTTACCAAACAGGGTTTTCCACATAAACTCTTTCAATTTGATGATAAAAGACAAATCCCCCTTGGGACTTAACACCGCCTTCATAAACCCACTATTCTCCTTGAAATATTCGAAAATGGAAACAGCGAAGGCAAATGGCACGATGGGCGAAGAAGTAGTCTCAAGCTCGGCAAGCACCTCTGGCAAGTTCTTTTTGACAATGCCGGCCATTTCAGCCATGATTTCTTCCTGACATTTGACCATTAAATCAAACTTATCCTGATAGTGAGTATAAAACGTGCCTCTATTGATCTTTGCCCTACTCGTAATATCCTTCACGGTGATAGCGTCAAAGCCCTTTTCCTCCATTAACTCGACTAATGCCTTTCGAATCGCCTCTTTTGTCCGAAGTACGCGCAAATCCATGCTACTTTCCCGCAAACGTATTCCCCCTTCAAGTTTTATCCAACACATTGATAAAAGGTGTCTTCTAACCGACACATCCACGTTTATTGATTATTGTATAACACGGTATCTCCACATATAATCCAATTAAATAAACAACACGATGTTTATTATTATAACTCATTTCAAAGGAGGAAAACCCTTCTATGTTAAAAAACAAACTAGCATGGCTGTCCCCAACCATTGCACTGGCCGTTATATTTCTTTTTTCATTAACATTATTTCCAACGGTCCAGCCTCAACCGAAAAATTTGCCCATTGCGATTGTGAATGAGGATCAGGGAGTGGAAATCCCGGATCAACCCGCATTGAATATGGGCCAAACAATTGTTGAGATGATACAAAAATCTTCTAAAACCACTGAAGAGCCTGTGGTTAAGTGGGTAAAAGTAAAGAGTAAAGAGGAGGTCTTGACGGGGTTAAATCATCAAGAGTATTATGCGGCATTAGTCATCCCTGAAGACTTTAGCGCCAAGCAAGCATCATTACGGACACCGGCCCCTTCTTCACCAGAAGTACAAATCTATATCAATCAAGGCATGAACATGGCGGCATCCACCATGGCGGGGCAACTGTTAAATGGAGTAGTGGACAATATGAACCAAACGGTTCGTACACAACTCCTAAAAGGATTTGAAGCAAAAGGGGCTTCTTTGACCGTGGACCAGGCTGCCCATCTAGCGACGCCAATTACGAAGAAAGTGACCAATGTAAACGAGGTTGGCAAACATAGTGCAAATGGGAACGCGCCTGTTTCTTTATTCCAACCATTATGGATGGCCAGTATGGCAGGTGCTGTCATTCTGTTTATCGCCGCCAGCAAAATGCCGATCAGGACGCGAAAAGATACCCTCGTGACTAGGGTCGGACAAATTTTGTTTGGAGCCGTTGTATCAGTTGTCATTGGCTTTGGTTTTACCTGGATCGCCAGCGGGATGGTAGGATTGCATATCAACGATTTCACGGATACTGCATTATTTTTAACCATTGCTGCCTTTAGTTTCATCTTACTGATCTCGGCCGTGCTTTCGTTAACGGGGTTACGAGGCATACCCATTTTTGTCCTATTACTGTTCTTCGGAGGGCCATTACTTGCAATGGCCCCCGAAATGATGTCGCCGTTTTACCGAGATTGGATCTACTCCTGGCTACCGATGCGATTTATGGTAGAAGGCCTTCGGGAATTACTCTTCTTTGGAAAGGGATTAAGTTGGGGCACTTCCGTTTCTGCTCTGGTGTGGATTGGCTTAGTAAGCATGGTGGTCATTTTAGGTAAAGCCCTCTTAAAGCGAACAGCAGGTGAGAATCACGGGACGGAAGCAAGTGCCTCTAATCCCTTCTAGTTTTTCTTCTTTTTAATGAATGGGAAAGATAGTAAGGATATTTCTCATAACTCTAGAATACAGATAATATAAAATCTAGAAATTCTGGGGTGTGAGATTAATAGGATTATTAAAAGATCATGAAACGGTAAAAAGTATCATTGTTATTTTACGAGCAGCAGGTTGTGTTTTTCCTGAAGAAGAAACACAGTTACTGATGTCAGAAGCAGGCAGCATCGATGAGTTAATGAGAATGGTAGGAACACGGGCAAGTGGCTTACCGCTAGAATACGTACTTGGATATACAAACTTTTTTGGGTTGCGAATAGGGGTAGAGCGGGGAGTCTTTGTTCCGCGTAGACGAACGGAATTCCTGGTTCGGCAGGCACAAGCATTGATTCGCACAGATGACGTTGTAGTTGATTTGTGTTGCGGGAGTGGAGCTGTTGGGGCAGCGATTGCAGCCGGATTGAAGCCAATTGAATTACACTCTGTTGATATTGATTCCATTGCTGTGCAATGTGCATCTCGCAACCTTTCGAATATTGGTGGAGGGGTTTATGAAGGTGACTTGTATCGTGCATTGCCTCAATCGTTACGGGGCCGTGTGAACACCATAGTGGCCAACGTTCCTTACGTTCCAACTAATGCCATTGGGCTGCTTCCCCAAGAGGCCCGCATATATGAGCCAACAGTTACGCTTGATGGAGGAGAGGACGGGTTGGACCTTCAGCGTAGAGTAGCGGAAGAAGCGCCACAATGGCTGGTTTCTGGAGGACATCTATTAGTCGAGACGAGTGAAAGGCAGTCTGCTCAAACCTTAAAAATTTTTTCTAAGGCGGGGCTAATTGCGCGAATTGCAAGAGATGAAGAATTGGATGCGACGGTTGTTATTGGTATAAAGTAGAGAGAACCTGTTTAGCCTGTTACTTGAATCGGTATCTTGAGTAGGTAGACAGCGGAATTTCTCTTTTAAAAAAATATCATAGAAATAGGATAGACATAATCCAGCCGCCATCTTCTTGGGGGCTTTTTTTTTAGCTGCTTAGGTCTATAGCCACCTAGACCTTAGTCCAATCTTTTTTCTATATTTCCAAATTAATCAACATACTTATCTATCAATCCATCCTCTTTCTAGTAAAAAGGTCCATCAAAATGTTTGAATTAGTAGATTTTTGTAAAAGGAATGAAGTTTACTAGACTACTAAAATCGCTGATAATCTACTGGAAAAGGTTAACAATTTTTCTAAGGGGGAGTTAGATGAAGCGGAAAAAAACAATGTCAGCTTTGTTAGCTGCAGGTTTGATTTTAAGTGTGAATGGGGCTTATGCAAAAGAGCCGGATGCAGGTGCGCCAAATGCTAATGCGGCGTCCGCGTTTGACAACAAGATTATCAAGAAAATCAGTGCAGACAACATGTATAACCACATTGCCTATTTATCAGGGGTTCCTCGTCAGGCTGGAACGGATGGCGAGCTTAGAGGCGTTCAGTACATAGAGAGCCAGTTTAAACAATACGGCTATGAGACGGAGGTGCAGCCTTTCCCAATCTATACTGTTGTTCGCAATAATGTCAGCGGCTTATTGGAAATTGGCGGGGAGAATTTGAAGCCCTATGTTTTCTCAGGTTCCTACAGTGGAGAGGTGACCGCTGAATTGGTGGATGTGGGCAAGGCGCTGAAAGGCACGGTGCCTGATACCGTAAAAGGGAAAATTGCGTTGATTGAACGCGGGGATATCCCCTTTGTTGAAAAAGTGCAAAATGTAGTGGATATGGGCGCGGTTGGGGTCGTTATGTACAACAATAGTGGTACATCGAACACGTTTGGACAAGTTAGTTTTGGACAAAATGTTCCTGCTGTTGCGATTACGAGGGCCCAAGGTTTGGCGCTCGCTGAACAAGTGAAAAGTGGACCTGTAACGGCGCATATTAAGGTCACAGGGTCTGGCCTTGAGAAAAAAACCTCCTACAACGTGATCGCCAAAATGAAGCCAAAGAAAAACAAAGACACCGGTCAAGTAGTCATGATTGGAGCACACCATGATTCCGTTCCGAACGGCCCGGGAGCGAATGATGATGCCTCTGGTGTTTCTGCGGTGCTAGAGCTTGCTAGAGTTATGGCTACTGCGCCGATTGACACTGAGCTTCGTTTCGTGACGTTCGGCTCGGAGGAACTGGGGCTATTGGGGTCCTATCATTATGCAGAGTCCTTAAGTGATGAGGATGCGGACCGCATCGTTGCCCACTTCCAAATGGATATGATCGGCAGTAAGGATGCCGGTGGGGACAATAAGGCGAACGGTTTAATCATGTACACCATTGATGGACAGAAAAACTTGGTGACGGATCTTGCTTCCGCGGCAGGGGCGAGGACGGCCTTGGGTGAAGTGGTTCCGTATGGTCAATTGGGACGAAGCGACCACCAACCATTCCATGAGTTAGGGATCCCTGCGGCATTATTCATTCACTCGCCGCTGGAGCCATGGTATCACTCACCGGCTGATACGATCGACAAAATTGATAAAAACAAACTGCAGGAAACGGCTGAAATTGTCGGTGCATCTGTCTATCAAATTGCCCGTCCGGAAACTCCAGCATTACAGCATTCTAGGGTAGCACCGCAACCGGTAGACTATGATTTTGAAAATCGCCCACCGGGGGCTTAAAGAAGTAGAAAAATTGTAATGGTGCCTGACCCCATTCGTGGACAAGTGTACTTCTAGGGTGGACGGTTTAGTTGGACTAGTATCATTGAAGGGTTCTTGAGTGAAAACCCCGGTTGATTCCGGGGTTTTTTTGCGCATAGCGCTAAGAGGACGAAAAAAAACGCCAAGAAACTGGCGTCAGTCTTGCTTTTCGCTATTAACGCTTATCGTTGTCTGTTAGATTATCAACTGCGTTTGCCGTTGCGTCAACAGCATTCATTGCCGCATTCTCCGTGGCTTCTAGTCCTTTATGGATCGAGTGAAACATAGCCCCAGCTCCATTTTTAATATTCTCTGAAACATTTTTGTTGTTTTTTTCTTGGTTAGACAATTCGTTCACCTCCTAGTTGTCTGTATTTTATGTAAAAAAATATAAGTCATACAGCGGCGAATTAAATCCTTTCAAGATCTGAGGAAGAGAGTAAATCATGTGATATAGTTAGTTAAAAAGAAGGAGTCACAGATAAAATGAATATAACTATAAAAAAGTGCACGTTTGACGATTTACACATGCTGCAAGAAATTAGTTATGAAACGTTTAATGAGACATTTAAACATCAGAATTCACCCGAAAATATCCATGCCTATTTGGAGAGGGCATTTAACTTACCACAATTAGAAAAAGAATTGTCTGATGTTTCCTCTGCATTCTTTTTTGTTTTTATTCATAATGAAGTCGCTGGATATTTGAAGGTCAATACTAATGATGCACAGTCTGAAGAAATGGGTGACGATTCGCTTGAAATAGAGCGGATTTATATCAGAAGCAAATTTCAAAAACACGGGCTTGGCAAATATCTGTTCAATCAAGCTATGGATATTGCAGTGAAGCAGAATAAAAGGAAAATCTGGCTAGGCGTATGGGAAAAGAATGAAAATGCGATTGCTTTTTATAAGAAAATGGGGTTTGTTCAAACGGGATCCCATTCGTTTTATATGGGTGATGAGGAACAAACGGATTTTATAATGACCAAAACACTTCAATAATTATCTTTTTAAAAGGTATAGAAAATTGTTTATAAAAAATAGTAGCGTAAATCGTGGACCTTAACCCGAATGCTGGACCATCGATATACCGGTACAAGGGGAAAACCCTGCACACTTAGGGATTCTTAAAAATTGGACGGATACTATTGTGAAGGGAACACCCTTGCTTGCACCAGGAGAAGAAGGGTTAAAAGGGGTAGAATTGGCAAATTCCATTTAGTTATCCTCTTGGCTAAAAAGAACAGTAGAGTTCCCGATTGATAGTGACCTCTATCTTCAAAAGCTACAGGAAAAAATCAATCATTCAATTGTTGGAGAATAGGTGTTTAGGGACAGTCCCCCGCCGCTTTAACGCGACGGGGGACTGTCCCTAAAATATGTCTATGAAAGTGATAGTGCTTTTGAGAGATTTGATTTGATTGAGACTTTGTTGAAGTTAAGTCCCAGTTGTACGGCTGTTTGGGCGATTTCAGGGCGCAGTCCTGAAAGGGTGGTTTCCACGCCGATTAAGTTCAGGGCATCGATTAATAGAAAGATTTGATGAGCGACCATCGTATCGATCATGATCACACCTGATAAATCGATAAACAGCTGGTTTACATTTTTACTTGCGCATTGTTCAAGGGTATTCTCTAGGATTAGTTTTGCTCTAGCTGTATCAATGTCACCTACTAATGGAAGTAGGGCAGAGTCTTTTGATAAGGTGATCACGGGTGAACTTAATTCATTGATCATTTCTTGTTGTGCAATAAGCTGAGAAGTAGAAGCATTGTGCGTTTCTTCTGCAAAGCGAAGAATGACTGTATCAAAGGTCTTGACGATTAATCGATTCCACGTTTTCACTTCTCTTGGCGTTACTTCATCTTGATGCAACTCAACAAATTCATCTAAGAAATCTAAATACTGTTCACGTGTTCTCATGAATTCCCTGATGACGAAATGGATCGGCGTTCTCTGATGTTCAGTATCACGTGCGATTTCCTCTATCCAAGATTGGAATTTCGTAAAAAACTCACATTCCTCTAGGATAAAGATTTCGCATAGATGTAAATGGAACTCATAGTTTTGTCTTTTAACATTCTCAATCACTTTCGGATCATTTGAAGAATAAACACCCGTTGGGTCACTTTTATCTAGAGAGTTATACCAATCTTCCGTTAATTGGCTTGCCTTGCTTAATAGAAAAGAGTGTAACGTCTCGCTTCTGTGCATTCTAAACACCTCGGTATTTCTAATTTCAGATCATTCACTATAAAAAGTACTACTTCTATTTAACATTTTTTCTTGTAAACTAGCAACTTTGTGAGTTTTTTTGTTGTGGGGGACAGTCCCCCGCTGCTTTAAAGCGCCGGGGGACTGTCCCCTTTGTTGGGGTCTATGCGCTTTTTCTCTTTGTTTACCCTGGTTTAGCCAAACTAACCAAACGTTTGGATAGTGTCGGATAAGGGGGAAAAACAGAAAGAAATGTCATTTCCCAAGAAATTTCACTTGTTTTGTAGAAAAATAGGGAAATAACAGTTAACCCCTTTGACAAATTTAATAAGCATATTTCGGTAAGAATGCGATTAAATAGCTATTTCTAGGCTGTTTAATCAATCGTTTGAATAGTATAGCACATAAGGATTGATGGGGGATTTTGTCTTTTTGCTTACAAAGAACTGGTCCTCCTGCTTAATAAAATTGCTGATTTTTCAACAAAATGTTGGGAAACCATTTTGGGGTTTCCCAATTCTTAATAAACCAGTCTATTAAATATAAAAAAAGATAGTTGTTTTAAATGGTCATACTCATTGTAATGGTTCTATCTTTGAATCCTAATTTTTCATATAGTTTAATAGCTTTATTTCCTGCATATACGCTTAAACGAACTTCTGAAAATTCATCTTGTCTAAGATGTTCGATACCAGTCTCCATTAATTGTTTTGAAATTCCATTCCCTCTAAATTGTTCTAACACAAAGAATTCATAAATAAATCCAAATTTCTTTTCAGTAAAGGGGTCTTTGCTTGTTCCTATAAGAATCCAACCCATTAGATGATCGCCTGCAGTTGCTATTAAATAATAGCTTCCTTTTTGCAATAATGGTTCAATAATTTGTTTGACCTTTTCATCTGACAGCTTTGCCTCGCCTAATGTACCATCGAATAAAGCTTGTGGTGAAAGTGATAAAATCGTTTTATATTCCGCGTCGTTTGGTTTTCTTATTTCCATACATTGAGTTCTCCTCTACCAATATTTTGTTCTACTTGTAATTATAGCAAGAACTTAATTGGACTAAGGAATCCACTTTAAATAAAAGAAAACCTGAAAAATCCAAACGATTTTTTCGATTTTAATTGCACCCCAGGTATGTAAGAATATGGTTAAACGATGTTTCATAGAATGTGAGGGGAAGAAAATGGAAATGAATCTTCGAGTAGGAGTTATTGGTGTTGGTGGAGTAGGGGAATTGCTGTTAAAGGAATTTTTAAACCATCCGGGAAGCAATGTAGTCGGTATTTATGATACCAATCCGTCCAGAATGAATGAGATTAGTGAGAAATATAATGTGCCTAACTTTGAGCATTATATCGATCTAATTGAAGATGCAAGAATTAACTTTGTCTATATTGCCGTACCGCCGAAGTACCACCACGCCATTGCGATAGAGGCCATGAAAAGAAACAAACATGTTATTTGTGAAAAACCGCTAGCTAATTCCATCGAGGAAGCGGAGGACCTTTTTTCAATAGCGAATGAGAGAAATATTATTCATGTGATGAATTTCCCAACCATCTACAGACAATGTTTCTTAACTTTACAAGAGTATCTCTCCAAGGGGGATATTGGCGAGTTGCAACGGGTGGAAATTCAGTGTTATTTTCCAGAGTGGCCAAGGCAATGGCAACAGAATAGCTGGATTCGTTCAAGAGAGCAAGGTGGGTTTATTCGGGAAGTCTTTCCACACTATATCCAAATGGTTCAAATGTTGTTTGGTGAGATAGACATTCAATACTCATTGGTAAAATTCCCGGAGGACACGGAACAGTGCGAGACCAGCTTCCTCGCGCATGGAGAGGTAAAAGGTCATATCCCTGTCCTATTTAATGGAATATCCGGTATTGGTCAGATGGAAGATATTAAATTTTCCATTATAGGAAGTGAGGGTGTAATGGCCCTTGAGAACTGGCGTACATTATCTATTAAAACTAGGAACAGAGCCTCTGAAACGATTGCGTTATCGGAAAGGAATCATCTACAAATTTTTATTGATGAGATCATCAAAAAACTTAATAATGAAGAGTCCTCTGTTATCACCTTTCGTGAGGGGTTAGAGGTGCAAAAGGTTCTTGAAAATCTGTTAGGAAAATAGAAAATAGGGCCCAAAAATCAAAAATCAACCAGTTTCATAGGAGAGGAAATCGATGAAAGAATGGTTCGCGTTCGATATTCAAACACTTATTTGGTTGTTTCTGGTCATGTTCATTCTGCATGATTTTGAGGAAATTATTATGGCTGAGCGCTGGGTCCAACAGCATTCTCAGCGGATAAAAGAGAAGTTTCCACCCAAGCTCGCGAATAGAATTCTGAACCAGTTTTCTATGTCTACCGCCCAATTTGCGGTAGCGGTATTGGTTGTCTTTCTTTTGGTGGCTAGTTCCACGCTCCTGGCTAGCCAGTACGTGACGACAGGGACCTTTGGAAATATTCATATTTTCCTCGTCATAATGTTAGTGTTTTTTCTACATGCATTTACACATATTGCTCAATCCACCTTTTTTCAATCGGTTACACCTGGGGTCATCACATCAGTCATAATCGTTCTACCGTACAGCACTTTGATGATTGGCTCGTTGCTACAACAGGGTTGGATAACCTGGCACACTATTTTCCTATGCTTGCCTTTTGTCCTTGTAGCTGTTCCGGTTGTCTTGCTGGCTCATTGGATTGGCAAAAAATTTATTTAAATTAATTGGGGACAGTCCCCCGCTGCGCTAAAGCGCCGGGGGACTGTCCCCAATCTGTTTGGTATATTTAAGAAAGAAGCAAGAGAAACTATATTGATTCTTCAGTGAAGGTTAATTGGTTGGAGGGAAACCCTTTGGGGATTTTAAGCAATCTACTTCTGGGATTTGTATTTATAATCATTGTCATTTTGATTATCTTATTTGTAATGACATTGGAAGATCCCGAATGGTGGACAATTCTAAAAGGTATGACTCTAAAAAAGAAGATCCTGACTGTTTTTTTATTTATGATCATTTGGATTGCGATACAATTCATATTCGGTAAAATATGGTGAATGAGAGGGACAGACCCCCGATGCTTTAAAGCATCGGGGGTCTGTCCCTCATTTTTGATGACCATTTGTCCAACTATTGCACATCTAGTTGAAACTAATCGAGTAACTTTCTATTGATGAATACATACACGATGGTTAATAAAACGAACATCGCAATAATAAGAATCTTTATTTCATGTGGATAATCAATGATACTATTTATTATTGCTAATAATCCTAAGGGAAGAAAGAAGACTCCACCTGTTACTGTACCTAATAAAGACTTATTTTTAATCATCTTTTCATTAAATCCAGCTAACAACCAGGTTTGTTTTTTTACAGCTACCAGGTATGACACTAGTAAAAGGGCAATGCCGATAAGCAATAGTCCATAATCCATAATCACTGTCCACCTCCCAAAAGGCAACTTTATTTCTTAATACTTTATACGAATTAAAAGGGAAAAAGTTTCCTTTTTTAGGGACAGTCCCCCGGCGCTTTAAAGCGCTGGGGGACTGTCCCCACAAGAATGATTGGCTGTTCCTGCCGATGAAACTTAAATCTCTTTCCCGTTTTCTATATAGATTGTGTTTTGTAATCCAGTTTGGTTTACCAGATATTCAAATACATTTTTTGCTGCACTTCTGATTATTCCGCTCAGACGTAAGTTGTCAAACACGCGTGCATAGCAGCGGATGATCAACGTATCATTTTCTCTTAACAAATGATAATAGACGGTTTCTTTGTGTAATTTAGAAAAACAGTGGATAAATAGATATTCATCTGTCGGTACTATTCCTTTTAACGAAAGTTCCTTTTGAACAATTTGTTTGATTGCCTCCATTTGTTTCTCTGATAAATCTATTCTCATATCAGTTTCACCATCTTATTTTAATCTGTTTTCCATCCATGTTCATTATACGAAAATGCAAGTTCGCCTGTCACATAGCGCAATCCCAAAATTGCAAGTAACAGATAGGGGGTTCATTTAATCAAAAAAGGTGTTTCGTTTGAGTTCGTAGAATTTCACTATAGATAAATAAGGGGGGGATGAGGAAATTGGATGAACAGGATTGGATCATCTTAAAGGTACTCTTCGAAAAAAAGAATATCACGAAAACAGCGGAGAGTCTGTATATCTCCCAACCATCCTTAACGAAAAAAATTCAGCAAATTGAGACGGAGTACCAAGTTGAAATTGTTAAGCGGGGAACGAAAGGGGTCCATTTTACGCCCGTGGGAGAATATTTAGCTCAATGTGCGGTTGAAATGCTGAGTCGCCTTCAACAGATTAAAGATACCGTTTCTAATATGAGTGAAGAGGTTAGCGGGACCTTACGATTAGGCGTTTCTAATTACATAACCAGGCACAAGCTGCCACCCCTTTTAAAGCTTTTTCTTGAACAGTTCCCGAAAGTGAATTATAAAGTGACCACGGGATGGAGTAGGGATGCGTTTCAACTTGTCTATAATGGCGATGTTCATATTGGAATGGTCCGCGGAGACTATCAATGGGCCGATTCGAAAATCCTTCTTTTTGAAGAAAACCTCTGTGTCGCATCGTTAGAAAAAATGGAGCTACGTGATTTGCCTTCACTACCAAGAATTGACTATGAAACAGATGCCTTATTAAAAACCATGATTGATCATTGGTGGAGTGGAGAATTTGCAAAGCCGCCTTTTATAGGGATGGAAGTGGATAAAGCCGATACATGCACAGAAATGGTCTTGAACGGTTTGGGATACGGAATTCTTCCTAGTGTTCTCTTACAAGAGCATCCACATCTTCATCGCATCATACTAAAAGATAAGAATGGGGATCCTATTGTAAGGAGAACATGGATGTTTTATCATGAAAAATCGCTTGAAACCAAATTGATTAGAGAGTTTGTAGAGTTTGTGAAAAAACTGGATTTTACCTCTACTATTTAAGTAGCCTGGGCACATGCTCAGGCATTTTTATTTGGTGCAAAATGGTCATTCCTTTTTTGAATGGTGGTCGATAATTTATTCGTATTTCAACTGTTTGGATATTGTTTATAAAATGAAGGTGTTAGGGGGGAGTTGTGAATGAGCGTACTATTTCAAATTACGTTGAACGTTATTTTACCTATATTTGCTCTTATCGGAGTGGGAGCCTTTCTTCATAGAAAATTTCATTTTGACATGAAAACCTTATCTAAATTAAATACCTTTTTATTCATGCCTGCAGTGTGTTTTACCAATGTCTATCAGAGTAAGATCAAAGGAGATACGCTCCTGCAAATTCTTAGTTTCCTTGTCATACAAAGCCTTTGTTTAATGATTGTAAGTGCCGGATTATCGAAAATCGCCAAATTTGAAAGCAGCCTTTCCGCTACCTTTAAAAACAGTGTAGTCCTATTTAATTCAGGAAATTTTGGATTACCTGTCAGTCAATTTGTTTTTCAGAACAATCCTCTTGGTCTATCCATCCAAATTGTCGTCCTGATTTTTCAAAACCTCATTACGTATACCTATGGATTATTTAATTCTGTTTCTGTTGATAAAGCAAAATTACAAGCGCTAAGAGAGTTTTTTAGAAATCCTGTTATCTATGCTTTTTTGTTAGGGGTGCTTTTCCATGTCATTTCTGTCAGAGTTCCAGACTACATCTGGACCCCTGTTAAAAATACTTCCAATGCATTTTTGGCGGTCGCACTCGTTACATTAGGTGCCCAATGTGCATTCTTAAAATTAAGTAGGTTTTCGCGGCCTCTCGTTCTAAGCCTGATTGGACGGCTTATTCTTTCACCCTTTATTGCGCTCCTCATCATATTCGCATTAAAGCTCGACGGGACGATTGCCCAATCATTGTTCATTGCGAGCTCCTTTCCCACCTCAAGAAACAGTTCCCTGTTTGCATTGGAATATGGAAACCATCCAGAATATGCCGCACAAGCCGTGTTGGTATCAACTGTATTCAGCATTATGACCGTAACAACAGTAATTTTCTCAGCTCAGTTGATGTTTGCTTAATCTAATTTGGGGACAGTCCCCCGCCGCTTTAAAGCGCCGGGGGACTGTCCCCATTTTTCATCCCGTTTTAAAAGGGGTAGGCGTCTGTTTAGTACAAGTTCTGTCACCAATACGTATATATACATAGGGAAAATTTCTGTAAAGATTTTAATTTCCGAGAGTCTTTTTTTTTAATATGAAGGGAGGTTAACGGAATATGTCTAAGAAAAAGGTCACAGTAGTCATGCCTGTATATAATAGAGAAAAATACGTTGGAAATGCGATTACCAGCGTTTTAAACCAAACCTTAAAAAAGTGGAAAATGCTGATCATTAATGACGGTTCAACGGACGGAACAGCCGATATTATCGAGAAATTCACATCCGACAAAAGAATTGAACATGTAAAACTTCCAAACAATCAAGGAACGGGAAATGCCCTACAAACGGCATTAGGTATGGTTGATACTCCTTATTTTATTATTGTGGACTCCGATGATTGGATCCAACCACAAACATTAGAGATTCTTTTAAATGAAATGGAGAGACAACCAAAGGAGACTTCTCTGGTTTACTCTAACACCATTTGGTGGCATGAGAGAAATGGGGTATTAAAACGTGGTCATATGGAAAGACACCGTTCTTTTCAGGATAAATATGATTTTTTAATGTATAGGCCCATGGTGTATCCGCGCTTTTTTCGTACAGAGGCTGTTCGTCAAGTAGGTGGATTCCAATCAAATGATCCTTATAACGGACGTTATGCTGAGGATAGGTATCTCCTGCTCCGATTGATTACCATTAGTCAATTTCATTGGGTGGATGCCAATCTTTATAACCTAAGAATCCATGACAATAATATTACACAAGGTAAAAATCGGATATACTTTGCAGATGTCTTACGATATATGTATACGAAACTGTTAAAAGAATGGGGAGACGAATATCAACCAGAATTTGAAGTCGATGAAAATGGTTGGTTGTATATAAAAAAGTTAAGGCCTATGGAATCCCCCATAACAGATTTGATTCCTGTACAGGCTAGAATGGAAGACATGCCTAACGGGAAAGTAACAGTAGTCATGCCTGTATATAATCGAGAAAAATACGTTGAAAAAGCGATTACCAGTGTTTTAAACCAAACATTAATAGAATGGAAAATGATCATAATAAATGACGGCTCATCGGACTCATCAGCTGATATTATCGAGAAATTCACATCCGACAAAAGAATTCAATATGTAAGCCTCTCAAAAAATCAAGGAACGGGAAAATCGTTACAAATGGCATTAAGTATGATTGATACCCCTTATTTTGTCATTGTAGACTCCGATGATTGGATTGAACCACAAGCATTAGAAGTGCTTTTAGATGAAATGGAGAAACAGCCAAAAGAGACTTCATTGATTTATTCAAACACAGTTATTTGGAGAGTTATAGATGAAGAATTAAAAAGGTTATCTGTCCAAAAACACCGTTCTTTTCAGGATAAATACGATTACCTTATGTACGGGCCCATGGTGTATCCGCGTTTTTTCCGTACGGAAGCGGTCCGTCAGGTAGGTGGATTTGAAAACGATGACCCCTATCAAGGGCGATATGAACAAGATCGATATCTTCTTCTGAAATTGATAGGGATTAGTCATTTCCATTGGGTCGATAAAGATCTATATAATTGTCTTTCACATGGTGATAACTCGACGCAACCCAAAAATCGTAAATACTATGCGGAAGTGAAACGTTATATCTTTACCAAAATACTGAATGAATGGGGGGATTATGATCCAGTTTTTGAGATAGCGAGTGATGGTTGGTTATTTATAAAAGAATTAAAAAATAAGGATTAATCAGACGTAATGAAAGACCATCAATTGTTTTTATGACAATAGATGGTCTTTTTTAGGATGTATTTCCCCCAATTTTGTTCTCCATTTTTACATAATTTATACTCCTGCTTAACAGAGTCTCAATGTACATAAAGTAATATTTTAGTAGAGAAGTTGAATCCCTACTGTGCAAAAACAATAGATTCAAAATATGAATTGTTTTATAATGTAAATATTCAAAAAATGAAATTAATATCAAAGGGGGAGTTTGAGACATGAAAGACGATTTACATAACGAAGCAGCAGATATGTTTATATATAAGGAGATGAACCGGCGCTCTTTTTTGCATAAAACAACAATGGTTGTTGGTGCAGCGGTTGGAGCCTCTCTCGTGAATGCCTTAACGGGGTTACCCGTTAGTGCGGCATCGGGTTCTTCTGTAACGAAGTCAAGTGGAAGCAAGCCCGATCTTATTTTTCCGGTAATTAGTGATATACATATTAAGTCCAGTGATAATCAAACATTGGACAAGTTCGTTACTACTCTAGAGCAATTAAATGGGGTTGTTCCTAAACAGGATGCATTTGTAGTGGTCGGAGATTTAACGGATAACGGAAATTTAGAAGAATATGATAAATTTTTTGCAGCGTATAATCAGAGGAAACAAGCCCAAGCTGTTTCGATGTTTTCGATTGGTAATCATGACTATTGGAATAGTTTATCTGCTGCGGCAGCCCAGAACCGGTTCCTTGAGAAGTCGGGAATGGAAGCAATCTATTTTCATAGAGTCATTAAAGGATATCATTTTATCATCCTTGGACCTGAAGACGGCGTAACAGAAGGGACCTATTCGGAGAAGCAAATTGCCTGGTTGGCTGAGCAGCTTAAAGAGGCTGTGGCTGATGATCCTCATAAACCGATTTTTGTTTTTCATCACCAGCCTATTAAAGGGACCATTTATGGCAGTGAGTGGGGCTTTTCGAAAAATAGAGATCTATTTTACAATACTTTAAAGCCATATCCGCAGGTGATTTCTTTTTCTGGCCATACCCATTATCCATTAGACGACCCAAGAATCATCCATCAACAGGATTTCACCTCCATCGGAACCTCTACCGGTGCCTATTTATGGCTCGAAGCGGGAAGAATTCAAGGGGAGGTTCCAGAGGGGGCAGCTGTCTTAAATCAAGCGCTAATTGTAGAAGTGCACCAAAACAAAGTCTTATTGAAGCGCCGGGATATCCATAACAATGATTGGACCGGAGAGCCGTTTGAAATTAGCTACCCGGCAAAGCCAAATAAATTTACATACACGGCAGATCGTGATAAAAAGGCTCCTTATTTTACAAAGGATGCGATGATGTCCATTGTTCATGAGGAAACGGCAGGGGCGAGTCTTACCATCATGCTGACGCAGGCAAAAGATGACTTGCTTGTCCATGATTATAAAATAACGGCTGTGAAGGCAGCGACTGGTGAGAAGGATAAGGAAGTACTGGCGTTTTCTGAGTTTTATAAAGACCCGGTTCCCAATCCGCTTACACTTCCTATCCATGGGTTACAGTCCAATACATTGTACGAAATCAGTGTGATAGCAATTGATGCATTTGGAAACGAAAGCCCAACTGGGTTAAAGGTACTGGGGAAAACGTCGGAAGGACCCACAGTGACTCTCTCGAAAAACACTGTAAATGGCACCGAGGAAAAAATAGATGTTATGGTTGACCATGTGCGAGTGCCTAATGGGGACTGGATTGGGCTTTATGAAGTAAACGAAAACCCAGGCAATGTAGGCTCTATCTGGTGGATCTACGCAAAAGTGACGGATGGTAGATTTTCATTCACTTATGATCCAAAAGCGAATCTATTCCCGGCGAGATACAAACAAGGCAGAACCTATAAATTCGTCTACTTCTATGGCAGTGGTTACGACGCAGTCGCTACAGCTTCATTTACAGTCTTATAGAAGAAACGAAAAAAACGGAAAAAACGAAAAAAACGAAAAAAACGGGGACAGTCCCCCGGCGCTTTAAAGCGCTGGGGGACTGTCCCCGTTTTCCAAACTCTATATCACTGATTCGTATGATTTAAGAAGGTAACGTTCGATAAATTCTGCTAATCCATCATTTTCGTGGTGTCCAGTAACAAAATCAGCTACTGCTTTCACCTCTTCGCTTGCGTTCCCCATGGCAACACCCGTACCGGCATGACGGAGCATCTCGATATCATTTGGTCCGTCACCGATAGCAACGACTTCGTTTGGACTGATTCGATCGGTACGAAGTATGCTTTTTATAGCAGACCACTTGGAAACATTAGGAGCAATCAACTCAAATCCGTCATTCCAATTAATGACTTCTGCTTCATTTTTAAACAAAGCGGATAATTCAGGACTTGGAGCACCCGTTCGAACACTATATTTAAGGACATCTGGAAAATTTGCCTGCCTTAAATCTCCAATATACTGTGGCGGAATCTGCCCGACATTTGTCCAATAATTGATTTCTTCATTTGTTTCCTTACAATATAGCCCATTTGCTGTATGAATAATTACATTACAAGAATTTTCAGCGGTCACTTGGTGGAACCGTTCTTCGTCCAGTCGAACCGTTTTCATTTGCAGGACCCTTCCAGTCTCAGCTTCATGAATGGCAGCGCCATTTAGACAGATCATGGGGGTCTGTAATCCAATTTCTTTATGATAGGGAGCGGTTACTTCAAAATGTCGACCAGTAGCTAGAAATACCTTAACTCCCTGATGAATGAGTCTATAAAGGGCTTCCATATTTCGAGTGGAAATAGTGTTTGAGGCTGTTAGTAGTGTACCATCCATATCAATAAATATCGCACGCACATTCATTTATACTGCCTCCTCATTCGTTGATAAGCCCATGATATCATCTGAATATTAAATCCTAGTAAATTCAGTGTATAGATTAAATGAAGTTTATATTGGGCAAAAGAAGGCTGTTTTCCTATGCATGTTTTATAGGTTATCGTTAATTTGTGAATAAGTTCCCTCTTTTCTTATCAACTTAAGGAATAGATAAAGTAAAAGAAGGTGTAGTATGGCGCGAAATGGTTATCGGGTTTTCACTCTCATTATTTTAAGCATGGCATTAGTACTGTCATCCTGTAGTCAGCCTCAAAAGCCCCAAAGAAAAAAGGAATCTCATAAGGAAAAGACTCCTCGTGAAGTGTTAGGTTTTTATACAGAACAGGAAGGAGCGTTTCCTGGGTCACAACCTACAGTTGATTCGCAATTCGCCAGTTTGAGCACCATTGCCCCTTTTTGGTACAAGCTTGATGATAAGGAACCAGGCAGTCTTATCGGTTCCGTTACAGCCGAACATAAGAAACAGGTCATTCAGAGTGCTCATGAAAAACAAATGAAGGTATATATGGTGGTACATAATCTTTTTTACGAAACGGTGGAGAAGGGCAAGCAGGTAGCGAGCACGGTGCTTGATAACAATACAAACCGCCAGGCTTTCATTCAAAACCTACGCAATGAGATCAAGCAATTTAACTACGACGGAATTAATATTGATATGGAAAATTTGCATTTGGCTGACCGGGATTCCTTTAGTCTTATGATAAAGGAATTGTCTGATGCACTGCATCGTGATGGAAAAGTAGTCACGGTATCAGTTCCTGCGAACAGCGGTGATTCCCGGGCGAATCCCTGGTCCCCGTGGTTTGACTACGAAAAGCTGGGTCAAAATTCTGATGGGCTCATGATTATGACATACGATGAACACAATCCAAGAACAAAGCCAGGGGCATCCGCATCCGTGGATTGGACAGAAGCAACGATTCGCTATGCCTTGAAACAGGGAGTGAAGCCATCAAAAATTTTACTCGGCATCGCTGGCTACGGATGGGACTGGGATACAACAACGGGCCAAGCCCTCTACAGCTCGTATGCCATGGTAATGGATCAGAAAAAGAAATATAAAGCAAAAGTGATCTGGGACTCCCGTTCGCAAACCCCTCATTTCAGTTATGTGGATGAAAAAAACCATAGCCACGAGGCTTGGTTTGAGAATAGCTATAGTCTGCGATTTAAGCTAGATCTAGTAGAAAAATATAACTTACAGGGGCTCGGGATTTGGCGGCTCGGCTTAGAAGACCCAAACTACTGGACAACTATACCTGAGAAAATAAAAGTGAAAAAGTGATGGGGATGCCCTCAAGATCCTGAACTTGAGGATGAATAATGGCGTTGACGAGGTTGATTAAAACGCTAGTTGCCCGATGATCTTTTGATGGATAGAGGACAGGAAATTTTTCTGGTGTCATCCTTTAAATTCGGTATACCCTTATTACAAAAGGACAGATTTATTTAACCAACCTGTCCTCCCTTTGAATTTCAATTTATTTTGGTTTGGGGCGTCTAATGATTTAATCACTCTCTCTCGCATTGGAAACAAAATACATAAAGAAGCCTGCCCATAAAGGTATAGTTGGTGCAATTCCTCGAATAAATCCAATAATGAAATTTTGCATAAAGTCCACCTTCCTATATTTAACATGCAATGGCTATCCCTTTACTTTTCTTTATACCCCATTTGCACGGAAGGTTAACGGGAACTAACAGGAGATAGAGTTAAAGATACGTTCCTACGAGTCACTTTAGTAGCTTAAATATAAAAGGTATAAATACATTGATAAAAACAAAACCTGTTATGGCTGCCCATAGTGAGAAACTAATTCCAAGCCCAATTATTTTCAGTACTTTCATACAATAATCACCCTGTAATTATTATGTGTTAAAACGATTTTTGTATGAACCGTGGGGACGGTTCTGATGGTTTTCTTTTTCAAAATCTCTAAAAAAACCGGGAGAACCGTCCCGATGGTTCCAAGTCAACGGAAGGAGAGATTTGCAATGGCGAACAACAGCTCAAGTACTAATCATGGAAAAATACATTTCATGTTAAAGTCTACTCCCCCTAGAGTATCCTTTCATCAGGACATGACCGATGAAGAAAGGAAAATCATGCTAGAACACATCAACTATTGGACGGACAAACAGAATCAGGGGATTGCCTTGGTTTTCGGCCCTGTTCTAAATCCTGCAGAGCCACATGGACTGGCAATTATTGAAGTCGAGAATGAAGAACAAGTCCCAAAACTTATCGCAGAAGATCCCGCTGTTATTGCAGGACTGATGACAACGGAGTTTTATCCGATGAAAGCAGTTATAAAGGAATAACATAAATTGCTTGGCAAAGAAAAAGCACAATTCCAGTACGAAGGAATTGTGCTTTATAAATGAGAAATGCTTTTTATTTTGTTTAAAATTTAACGGGTATTTTAATAAGAATCAATAATAATATAATATAAAACAATATTAATTTATTGTAAAACGATAAATAATATGTTAATGTCGTATTATCATTTAATAAGTGAGGTGTTTTAAATGAATGTAAAAAGAGGTTCTAGCACTTTCTTAAAGGTCATAATTTTTCTGTTTGGAATTGCAGTGCTTGCCGTGTGTATAGTTTTGTTGCCTGAAGCAGGCAGAAGAGATGCGATAGAGCGTCCGGGGGATTATTCGCTATATCCACTTTTGGTATGTGCCTATGGAATATGTATTACGTTTTCTGTGGCATTGCATCAATTATTTAAACTTTTAACCAATATCGAAAAGAAAGATGCTTTCTCTGAGTTATCTCTTCAATCTTTGGAGGTAATAAAAAAATGCACTTTCACTGTCATTTTCTTCATTTTGTTAGCAATAGTTTATATAAGGGTGCATGCTCAATTCACAGGTGATGATGCAGCAGGTCCGGTAGCAATAGGTCTAATAGGGATTTTAGTAACAAGTATTATCGCAGCCATTGTGGACGTACTTCAAAAACCTATTAAGAATGTATTGGATTCACAGCCAAAAAACAATTAACATATTGAAATATACGAGAGGTGTTTTTTATGAAGATAGCAACCACATTATTTTTGAAGATAGCAGTTATTCTCATTGGAATTCTAGTTCTCGCTTTGTGCATATTTCTGGTTCCTGAACTGGCAGATGCGGTAGCGGATTACTTAGGGGGTCATTCCATAAAATATATCATTTTCATCCTTTTATACGGAGGGGCAATACCTTTTTACTTCGCCCTTTATCAAGCTTTTAAACTGTTAAGTTATATTGACAAGAACATTGCTTTCTCTGAGTTATCTGTTCGAACTTTAATGAGAATCAAATACTGCGCCATTTCCATCTGTAGTTTGCATGTCTTAGGTTTGCCGATCTATTATCTCGTGGCAGATAAAGACGATGCCCCAGGACTCATATTTGTTGGAATGCTCATTCCTTTTGCTTCGGTGGTTATCGCAGTTTTTGCTGCTGTTCTCCAAAGGATTTTGCAAGAAGCAATTAATATAAAATCAGAAAATGATTTGACGGTCTGAGGTGGGGGATATGGGAATTATTATTAATATTGATGTGATGTTAGCAAAACGAAAAATGAGCGTAACGGAACTTTCGGAGAGGGTTGGAATTACCATGGCAAATCTTTCTATTCTGAAAAATGGGAAAGCAAAAGCGGTTCGTTTTTCAACATTAGAAGCGATATGTAAGACTTTGGATTGTCAGCCAGGTGATATTTTGGAGTACAAAAGCGACGAAGAAACTCAATAATAACAGACAGATGAAATATATCATTGGTAGAGGTAAAACAAAGGCCGAAAACTCAAACGAATTACTTAAAATAGTTAATAGCTATAATGAAAATAATACAGATAGATTAGCTAACTCAATGACCGCAGTGACGGTCAGTTTTTTTTGAAGGGTGAAGGTTGATTAAAGCAGGAATTTGTTCATATTTCTTGAATATCTAATTTTATTGGGAAAATGATGTCTTAAAGAAGTAAGGGAGTTGCTTATAGTGATAAAAGGATTCGGTGGAATATTCTGGAGGACAAAAAATCTGGAAGCGGTAAAGAAATGGTACAGTGAAGTGTTGAAGGTTGAAATAAATAATTGGAATATGACTATTATTAAACCCGATTTAGGAAATGAAACGATCTTTTCTTTCTTTACGGAAGATGACCAATACTTCCCAACAGAACAGCAAGTGATGTTAAATTTCCAAGTGTATAATCTAGACGAGGTTATTAAGCATCTTGAACAAATTGGTGTACCTCTTGAAAAGGAAAAAGAGACCAGTGAATTTGGTCAGTTTATTTGGATTAAAGACCCTGAAGGCAGACTGGTTGAGCTTTGGGAGAAATAAGGGACCAAGGGGACGGTTCAGCTGGTCCTTTTTATGTGTCCACGAATGAACCATTTCGGTATTTTTATTAAGTATTTTTGAAAAGCCACGAGAACCGTCCCTGTGGTTTTTACTAAAGGAGATGATTTTTTATGGGAAAAGTTACGCCATTCTTAATGTTTCAAGATGGTCAAGCAGAAGAAGCGATGAATTATTACCTATCAATCATTGACGATTCGGAAATTACGAGTATTGTTCGCTATGGAGCCAATGCAGCTGGAGACGAAGGAACTGTTATGCAGGCTACTTTTTCCTTAAAAGGGCAGGAATTTATGTGCATTGACAGTCATGTGAAGCATCAGTTTTCATTTACTCCTTCATTCTCCATTTTTGTTACTTGTGATACGGAAGAAGAAATTAACCATCTTTATGAGAAACTTCTCGAGGGTGGGCAAGCACTTATGCCGATTGGAAATTATGGTTTTAGTCAGAGGTTCGGTTGGCTAAATGATCGTTTTGGAGTCTCATGGCAACTGAATCTGCCTTCGTGAAAATCTAGAGTCTTCAATATAAAAGTAGGTTTTGTTAAAGTTATGTACTTAAACGAATGAGAAGGTTACTTCAATAAGGAGTAACCTTTTTATTATGAAAAGAAGTTGATTTTTAATAATATAAATCGCTATAATTATTACCAGGTACTAATACCAGGATATAATAAAATGTGGGGTGAATTCTATGATAGGTTCGAGAATAACTGCTATTGGTACATATGTGCCCGAAAAAAAACTAACAAATTTCGATCTTGAACAAATGGTTGAAACAACTAATGATTGGATTATTCAAAGAACAGGAATTCGTGAACGCAGAATTAGTCGCCCCGATGAATTTACCAGCGATTTATGTGTAGCTGCAGTAGAGGATTTAATGCACAGATATAATAAAAAAGTCGATGATGTAGATATGATCATCGTGGCAACAAGCACTCCTGATTTTCCATTTCCATCTGTCGCAAGCATCATACAAGAACGATTAAATATCAAACAAACAGGCGCCATTGATTTAAGTGCGGCGTGTGCAGGATTTGTATATGGTCTGCATACAGCAAACACGTATATTGCCTCTGGACTTCACAAGAAGATTCTGGTAATAGGTGCCGATACGATCTCAAAAATAACTGATTATACCGATCGAAGCACATGTGTTTTATTTGGTGATGGAGCAGGGGCTGTAATGGTTGAAAGGGATGAACAATCAGAAGGTTTCATTGGATTCCATTTGGGAAGTGATGGAAGTGGAGCACAGAATGTGTATCAAACTGGACTTTCAAACAAGGTTAATGAGATTGAGTTAATCGATACGAAATGCCTTGTACAAAATGGTAGGGAAGTTTTTCGGTGGGCTGTAAGGAGTGTTCCTACTGGTGTTAGACAAATTTTGAATAAAACGCAATTGAGTTTAGACAAGGTTGATTGGTTTGTACCTCATAGTGCCAATTTACGGATCATAGAGCCAATCTGTGAAAAGTTAGAATACCCTATGGAAAAAACCCTTTACAGTATGGTCAACTTTGGAAATACTTCTGCTGCTACAATTCCTTTGGCACTTGACCTTGGAATCCGTGAGGGAAAAGTTAAGTATGGAGACAAAGTTCTTATGTATGGTTTTGGAGCAGGCTTGGTTCAAGCTGGCCAACTTTTAGAAATAAATTTTGATGAACAGATTAATGCTCCTAATGCGTTGTAACGCAAAAAGTCTGTGAAGAATTATATTAAACTATCGGTGTTGTTTGTGTAAGAATCACATAAAAAAAAGAAATGGCCCGGTTCCAAAGAACTAAGCCATCTCTTTTTTTGTAACATCCCGTACTGCTGCTTGCAATGGCACGGCAGGGGCTGAAATAGAAACTGGTTTCTCTCCAATTGTTGTATAACCCGCTTTAGTACCAGATTTCCTCTTGCCAGCTCCCACACCAATCTGCAAAACACCCGCATTGGTTATCATACCAATTTTCAGAAGGTTGATTTTAAAATCCTGCTCAAGATATTGATCCATAACTATCACCCACCCACAATGAGTATATGCGGATCATTCCTCATTCGTTACCGCCATCTTCCTTGTAAATGAAGGCAATCAATAGGCCGCTTTTGGAGTAAAATGACCAACGCTCTTTAATTCATAGTCGAAAAACTGACGAATCAGATCATTTTCGGTTTCAATACAGTAATACGGATCGATGTCAGCTTTTCCGCCTTGCAGCATATTAGCGAGTATAGGTGAGAACAGTGGTAAATCGGTCAAGCTTAAATGCTTTGCCCCTTTGAAATGAGTCGAATAGGCATCTTTAAATTGTTTATTGTTGAGTTGGTTCGCTACATAAATCGGCGTACTATCAAGCTGCCCCCACACATCGTCCGAATATAGGTTAAAAATCGGGGTGGTGTAGGCTTCGCTGCTTGCTACAAAACTATCGTTTTCTTTTTTATATTCCAGCTCACTAAAGAAGGGAGCATCAATATTAACGACTGCATCTACATCATCCCGTTCTCTGCCTAGCCACACACTTGCGGCACCGCCCATGGAGTGTCCGAACACACCAATTTTGTCTGTATTAATACGTTGGTAAACGGGGTTCGCATCACTTTTTGCTTTTTCAAGGATGGTATCAATAACAAAGTTCATATCGTCTGTTCGCAGCTTCATCCATTTTTTAATAAGCTCATTGAGTTGTTCATTGGTATATACACCATCCATGTTGAGATTGGTGATTTCACGGTTATAGTCCGAATTAATTGTCGCCACTGTTCCATCATCTGACTTCGTATAAAAGGAGTGGTATGGATGGTCGATCGAAACCACTACATAACCGTGGCTGGCAAGCTCCGTATAGGTAGAAGAATTACTTGCTTTAATCCCAGTGGCGCCATGTGAGAACACCACTAGAGGGTACTTCCCATCAGTATTTTTAGGATACCAAAATTCCACATTTACAAATCGGTTGTCACCCTTATCGGTAAATTCCTCTATTCGATTTTTATCCACGTATGTGTAAGTAGCGGTCGCCACACTATACTTGCCTGTCACTTTTGGTGATGGATGCTGCGGAAAAACAATGGCAGGTACAAAGGCAATGACTGTTGTGACGACCATAAAAATGGTTTTCCAGACGACTTTAGAAGTTTTGTATGTTTTTGGAGTTGTATTTTTTCTGACCAGAGAAATCGTTCCCTTTATGGCTAAAAGAAAAAGTAGAATAGCGGGTAAGACCCAGCGTAAGCTCCACACAATCACGGATGTAAGTGTGAGAAGGACGAAGGCGACAAATAGTCCGACCCTTATTCTATTCTTAAGTTTTTTATGGTTTTGTTTCGTTACGATTGAGTAGACGGCAAATGAAATTTCAAACACCAATGCAATTAATAAAAATAAAGTTCCCATGTTGGTTACCCCTTTTCTTTCAAATGATTCTTGATGAACTCATCATAAAAAAATCATGAAAGGAAGTATATAGAAAAACAGTAAGTTGTATCCACGGGGCAATAAGATGCAAAAAGGCGGTAAGCATTCTTGCTTACCACCTAATTATGTATTGCAGATGTGATTATTGAGGAACGTCTTTCTTCCATGCGTTTAGTTTTTCGTTAATTTGTTCGGCTTCCTTTTGATCCTTTTTCCATGACAGGAAACGAACGATGAAATAGATGACGGCTATTTGCACAGCCAAAATGATTCCATCTGATGGACTTTCCACAATCCCCAAAACACTGCTAAGAGCAATCAAAAGAATCTCCAACGTGCAAAAATGAAGGATCAATCTAATACGCATATTTTTTTCGCCTACGTCAGTAGGAGAATACAAAATAAATCCTATTAATGCACTTAAAAAGGCAAAGGCCATAATGATATAAATCGACTGCAAATCAAAGGCTTCAGTAGGGTAATACACTTGTCGCAAAATAGTAATGATAATAATAATGAGTGCGAAGATGAGTAGGAAATCCTTGATGATCTTTTTTACAAATTCGGACAGCTTCATATGTATCCCTCCTGTTATAATCCAAGCATCTTTTTAAGGACAGGCACATATTGCCTTGATACAACCGCGCGCTCCCCGTTATCAAGGACCGCTTCGAGTCGGCCACTTATGGACGGATGGATAGAAGAGATTTTAGTGATGTTCAGAATCGTCGATTTCGATGCACGAAAGCAGTTCCTTCCGTTGCCTAGTTCCTCTAGTTCATAAAGCTTTTGTTTGACCTCAAACACATTGTCCTTGCAGTAGCTAAAAACCTTTCCGTCCACGGCTTCGAAATAATAGATGTCACTCAGCTTCATACGGTGAACCTTATCATTTTGATAGCCGAGTAAAATGAGGTCTTCGGATTTCAGCTTGCTTACGATATCATATACTTCGTCATCGACCTCATGGCACCTAATAAGGATTTCTTCTGCCAGATCCTTGTTTATTTCTTCTATTGAAATTTTCATCTCATCACCCGCGAACCTTTGAATTCAGAATCATTGCTTTATAGGACGTAATTTTATGTTCCAACATTTTATTTGTTTCTTCGAGTACCTTTAGCTGATTTTCGATTGAACGTTTATGTTCTTCTAATAGGTTTAATCGGTTAAATGCTGTATGTTCCCCTTCTGTGTACAAGTGGGCATATTCTTTAATTTTTGAAATAGGCATTTGTGTTTCTTTTAATTTTAATACAAATTTTAGCCATTGTAGATGGGATTCAGAATATTTTCTTTCTCCATATTCATTCCGATCTGGCAGAATGATGTTCTCTTTTTCATAGTAACGTAATGTATGGGCACTGACGCCTAGTAATTGTGCCACTTCTCCAATTGTATACATAAATACCTCCATCATTAACCAATGCTATTTGGTGTAAAAAAGGTTTGCCTTAGAGTTTACTCTAACCAATATAATAAATCCGAATCAATTAAACCATTTATTTTTATCTAGTAGGAGGAGGAATTTGAAATGAAGAAATATACAGTGATAACAGGTGCAAGTTCTGGGATTGGTTATGAGACAGCTCTTGCTTTTGCGGCTCGTGGAAAAAATTTAGTGATTGTGGCTCGTAGAACAGAGGAACTTGAGAAACTAAAGTTGGAAATCGCGAAAATTAATGCTGAATTAGATGTCGTTATTAAAACAGTGGATTTATCTCTTGCGAAAAATGCCCATACCTTATATGAAGGATTAAAGGAATACGAAATTGAAACCTGGATTAATAACGCAGGGTTTGGCAATTTCGCCTCCGTTGGTGAGCAAAATTTAACTAAAATCGAGACAATGCTTCATTTAAATATTGAAGCATTAACGATATTAACGTCTCTTTTTGTACGTGATTATGCTACCGTTGAAGGTACGCAATTGATAAACGTTTCGTCGGGTGGAGGATATACGATTGTCGGCAACGCCATCACCTATTGTGCTACTAAATTCTATGTAAGTGCTTTTACTGAAGGTCTTGCTCATGAATTAAAAGAACAAGGGGCAAGCCTGCAAGCAAAAGTACTAGCTCCTGCCGCAACAGAGACGGAATTTGCCAAAGTCTCGAATGACCTAGAGGAAAATGTAAAATTCGAAGGACTTCTGCCGAAATACCATACAGCGAAAGAAATGGCTGGATTCATGCTGGATTTATACGACAGCGAAAAAGTAGTTGGACTTGTCGATGGGGTAACGTATGAATTTCAATTAAGGGATCCGATTTATCCTTATGCTGTACGGTTGAGAAGTTAAAGTAGGTGGAATGGAAGAAAGATTGTCAGAAGGTAGGCGAAGTTCTGACAGAGTAGGTGTAAAAAGGAGAAAGATTGTCAGAAGACGGGTGGAGTTCTGACAGAGTAGGCGTGAAAAGGAGAAAGATTGTCAGAAGACAGGGGAAGTTCTGACAGAGTAAGCGTTAAAAGGAGAAAGACTGTCAGAAGGCAGGCGAAGTTCTGACAGAGTAGGTGTAAAAAAGAGAAAGACTGTCAGAAGACAGGAGAAGTTCTGACAGAGTAGGCGTGAAAAGGAGAAAGACTGTCAGAAGGCAGGAGAAGTTCTGACAGAATAGGCGTGAAAAGGAGAAAGATTGTCAGAAGGTAAGTGAAGTTCTGACAGAGTAGGTGTGAAAAGGAGAAAGATTGTCAGAAGACAGGCGAAGTTCTGACAGAGTAGGTGTAAAAAAGAGAAAGACTGTCAGAAGACAGGAGAAGTTCTGACAGAGTCGGTGTGAAAAGGAGAAAGACTGTCAGAAGACAGGAGAAGTTCTGACAGAGTAAGCGTTAAAAGGAGAAAGATTGTCAGAAGGCAGGCGAAGTTCTGACAGAGTAGGCGCTAAAAGGAGAAAGATTGTCAGAAGGCAGGAGAAGTTCTGACAGAGTAGGCGTGAAAAGGAGAAAGTTTGTCAGAAGGCAGGCGAAGTTCTGACAGAGTAAGCGTTAAAAGGAGAAAGATTGTCAGAAGACAGGAGAAGTTCTGACAGAGTAGGTGTGAAAAGGAGAAAGACTGTCAGAAGGCAGGGGAAGTTCTGACAGAGTAGGTGTGAAAAGGAGAAAGACCGTCAGAAGGTAAGTGAAGTTCTGACAGAGTAGGTCGTAAAAAGATAAACATTGTCAGAAGGTAAGCGAAGTTCTGACAGAGTAGGCGGAAAAAGGAGAAAGATTGTCAGAAGACGGGTGGAGTTCTGACAGAGTACGTCATAAGACTAGAAACATTGTCCGAAGGTTTAAGTGTATCCATTATTTTTATTAAAGACCGTCTAAATGATGGTCTTTTTATATTGGATAAAAATCACTTAGTTTGACAAGAAATCTTCCCACTTGGCTATTTACAAGTTAAAATGACCATACAGTGAGTTTCTGATTGGGATTCTTTTTAGTTCTAGTATAATGAGGTTTATATAAAAGTTGTTCCCGTTGGCCACGTACAAATGGAACGGAGGAGGTGTGTTCATGAATCAATGGAAAATTGCCGTTCCTACCATGATTCTGGTTGCCATCATAGCAACATGGATGCTAGGGAAATTCCATTCGGAAGTACCCTTAGTATGGCGAATCCTGATTGCTGCAGGAGGAGCGGTTTTATCAGGGGTACTTACGATTTATATGTCTTATTTGGATAGAAAGCAAAGTTCTCGCTAGGGAATGTTGTTCCATAATAGGAGAGCGTCAGCCTTAAATGGGCTGGCGCTTTTTTGACCTTATAAAAATCCCCATTGTTCGTTGTGGAGAAAGTCGAGATATGATGGATATTGGTGGGTGGGGGTAGTATAATCATAAAAAAAGGAGGTGTAACGAATGGAGCTGAAGCAACTTGATCGCATGGAAAACATGCTTACAAACCTCATTAAAATTGTAGGTACCTTAAGCAATGAGTTTCAAGTGATGAAAGAAGAAATGCGAGAGATGAAGGTAGACATTAAGGATATGAAGGTAGAGATTAAAGAGATGAAGCATGAAATACAAACAGTTAAAAATGATATGGAAGAAGTTAAAAAAGAACAGGTAGCAACTAATCGTATACTTATTGATATACGAGCCAACCAGGATCATATATGGGAGAAGGCTGTGAAAAATGAAAGAGAATTAGCTAAACTTAAAAGTCATTTACAACTCTAAGGAATCGCTTACTACTTTTTTCATCATCATGATTTACCTCAGTCGCCGAAATTTGCAAACTAGGCATACCACAATTTAATGAAATCCCACAAAATCTTTTAATTATTGCCTCCTTTTATAGAACAAAACTTCGACAAAATGACTTCGAAAAAAGTCATTTCCCAAGAAATTTCACTTATTATGAAGTATTTTCGGGGAACGCCTAGTGGTTCTTTCGACAAACTTCATGCATGCTAATCCAAAACAGCTAAATTTTAAGCCGCAAAAAAAAGAGGGGAGTGACCCTCTCTTCGTTTAATAATCGATAGATTCGACTTTGATAATTGACCAGCTCCAGCGCCTAGCCCCTCGGGTCAAATAACTTTCGGCAAGTAAAGTCAAAGAGCGACTTTTCTTGCCGAAGAACATTTGCCTGTCTGGGCTGACCAAGGCGCTTGCGCTTTTCTTACTAATTTGCTCTTTTTTTCAAGCGCCCTACTAGAGGAACGACGATGATACCCGCTATTGCTACCTGCATGATGTTACCAGGGACGGAGCCGAACGGCTGGACCCAGTTGCCGTAAAGGATTACTTCCGCAAAATAGTAGCCAACCACTTTGATGATTAGGGCTGTTGCGATGGCTAGTGTGTTGACAAGAACTCGATTGCCAGGCATCTTTTCAGAAATCAAGCCAACTAAGAAGCCCATTGTTCCTACGATGACAAAGGTAAAAGGTGACCAGATGGCCCAACCGGAGATGACATCAAACAATCCCATTCCGAAGGCGCCTGCGATGAATCCTGTTCTCTTGCCGTAAACCAAGGCTGCGATAAACAGAGGCACATTCCCCAAATGGATGAGACCTCCGTTCCCCATTAATGGGAGCCGAATGTTAATAAACATCGTGGCTACCAGGGTTAACGCGATGAAAAGGGCATTGATGACAATGGTTCTTGTTTTCGAAGTTGTTCCTGTCTGTGATATGGTAGTATTCATATGATAACCTCTTCTTTTTTTTAAAATAATATCATATAAACAGGTACTTAATAAATACATAAATCTATTTATTGGTATAGATTTAGTTTGTGTAAAACTTAATGAATAGGAGATTTTAGCATATGGAAAAACAAAATGGAAAAGCGGCATTGTTAGTAATGGACCTTCAAAACGGAATTGTATCACGCTTCGCCGAAAATAAAGAAGTCCTTCAGCCGTTTCAAAAAGCTGTAGAAGCTGCGCGTCAAAACCAAATGCCTGTTATTTTTGTTCGAGTGGGGTTCAGTGAAGGGTATCCAGAGGTCAGTCCAGCCAACAAAATATTCTCTGCTATTTCTAAATCTGGCGGAATGACTCTCAATGATTCATCCACACAAATCCACGAATCGGTTCAGCCTAGACCGGAGGAACCAATTATTACAAAATACCGTATTAGTGCATTTGCAGGCAGCAATCTTGAAGTCATCCTTCGTGCACAACAAATCGATACCCTTGTTATTAGCGGTATCTCCACTAGTGGAGTCGTTTTATCAACGGTAAGGGAAGCGGCAGATAAAGATTATTCCCTTACGGTGCTATCTGATGCCTGTCTAGATGCAGACCCTGAAGTTCACAGCGTGCTGATGGAAAAAGTGTTTCCACGCCAAGCAGATGTGCAAACGGTTGATAGTTGGATTGGCAGCTTGAATTAATTTAAATATAGGAAAGGGAAAATGTCTGTTCGAGTGGAGCAGACATTTTTTTAATCAAAAAGAAGGGATTATCTAATGACATCAGAAATTAATAGTAAAATCTTATACAATTTTTGGAGTGAACAAATTGGAACCTATACATATGAATGAAATCCCTACTGAAATAAAAGAATATGTGGGACATATCTATTCGATAAGATTTCCACGACAAGGCTATACCTCTAATGTAGGAATTATTGAAACAGCGAATGGGATTTACGCCTTAAAAAGGACGAAGGGAGAGTTTTTTGGTTTGTGGCTAGATCAAGAAGTCGCGGTGATCAATCTTTTGAGTAGGGAAACCGCATTGCCACTTCCGGTAGTGAGGAGATATCTTGTGGATAAGAATAAGTGTCAATCATGGGCTCTATTAGATTTTTTGGAGGGGGAAACGTTAAGAACGGCTTTATTCAACGAGAAGAATGAGGAGAAAAGGAGGGAAATGATCTTTAACTTTGGAAAGACCCTTTCCCATATTCATTTAACTCCGTGGCCGAAAGAATTTAAACACGAACAACCGTGGTTGGATCAAATGCTAGAACAGGCGGAATTTAATTTAAAATATGGGAGGGCGGATGGAACGGAAAAGTTATTAGAAAGAATAAAAATGAATCGTCCTGCTAAATTCGAGCAGACGCTCATCCACGGTGACTATACTATTGATAATGTTTTAGTGAATAACGGAATCATTACTGGTGTAATCGATTGGGGAGGCGGTGCATATGGAGATCCAAGATATGATGTTTCATTAGCTATTCGACCTAAACCTCGTGCATTCGAGAATGAAGTAGATCAACAAATCTTCTTTGAAGGATATGGGGGCAAAATCATTACTCCTAAGGAATATGATTTTTTTGTTAATGGTTTATATGATTTCTTTTAGGCCAATTCTTTGCTTAACCGAGAAAAATTGAAAAGCTATTGACATAAGGGATGGGTGATAGTAATATAGTAATTCCTGATGCGGACAACACTAATTATTTTGGTTGTTTCGAAAAAAATAAAAATCAGGGTTGACGAAATTATTATTATAGTATAATATTAATTTCTGTTGCTGCTAGTCAGCGACGCTGAAAAAAGTATCTTAAAAAAGTTGTTGACTTCGAGTTGATAACTTGATAAGATAACGAAGTCGCTTCTGAGCGACGCTGGAATTACTGGAATTGTTCTTTGAAAACTAAACAAACAAAACGTCAACAAACAATAACATTTAACTTCATAATTGAAGTTAGCCAACGTAACAAAATGAGCTAATCAACTTTCTTGGAGAGTTTGATCCTGGCTCAGGACGAACGCTGGCGGCGTGCCTAATACATGCAAGTCGAGCGAACCACTTCGGTGGTTAGCGGCGGACGGGTGAGTAACACGTGGGCAACCTGCCTGTAAGACTGGGATAACTTCGGGAAACCGGAGCTAATACCGGATAATCCTTTTCCTCACATGTGGAAAAGCTGAAAGTCGGTTTCGGCTGACACTTACAGATGGGCCCGCGGCGCATTAGCTAGTTGGTGAGGTAACGGCTCACCAAGGCGACGATGCGTAGCCGACCTGAGAGGGTGATCGGCCACACTGGGACTGAGACACGGCCCAGACTCCTACGGGAGGCAGCAGTAGGGAATCTTCCACAATGGACGAAAGTCTGATGGAGCAACGCCGCGTGAGCGATGAAGGCCTTCGGGTCGTAAAGCTCTGTTGTTAGGGAAGAACAAGTACCGGAGTAACTGCCGGTACCTTGACGGTACCTAACCAGAAAGCCACGGCTAACTACGTGCCAGCAGCCGCGGTAATACGTAGGTGGCAAGCGTTGTCCGGAATTATTGGGCGTAAAGCGCGCGCAGGCGGTCCTTTAAGTCTGATGTGAAAGCCCACGGCTCAACCGTGGAGGGTCATTGGAAACTGGGGGACTTGAGTGCAGAAGAGGAAAGCGGAATTCCACGTGTAGCGGTGAAATGCGTAGAGATGTGGAGGAACACCAGTGGCGAAGGCGGCTTTCTGGTCTGTAACTGACGCTGAGGCGCGAAAGCGTGGGGAGCAAACAGGATTAGATACCCTGGTAGTCCACGCCGTAAACGATGAGTGCTAAGTGTTAGGGGGTTTCCGCCCCTTAGTGCTGCAGCTAACGCATTAAGCACTCCGCCTGGGGAGTACGGCCGCAAGGCTGAAACTCAAAGGAATTGACGGGGGCCCGCACAAGCGGTGGAGCATGTGGTTTAATTCGAAGCAACGCGAAGAACCTTACCAGGTCTTGACATCCTCTGACACTCCTAGAGATAGGACTTTCCCCTTCGGGGGACAGAGTGACAGGTGGTGCATGGTTGTCGTCAGCTCGTGTCGTGAGATGTTGGGTTAAGTCCCGCAACGAGCGCAACCCTTGATCTTAGTTGCCAGCATTCAGTTGGGCACTCTAAGGTGACTGCCGGTGACAAACCGGAGGAAGGTGGGGATGACGTCAAATCATCATGCCCCTTATGACCTGGGCTACACACGTGCTACAATGGATGGTACAAAGGGCTGCAAGACCGCGAGGTTTAGCCAATCCCATAAAACCATTCTCAGTTCGGATTGTAGGCTGCAACTCGCCTACATGAAGCCGGAATCGCTAGTAATCGCGGATCAGCATGCCGCGGTGAATACGTTCCCGGGCCTTGTACACACCGCCCGTCACACCACGAGAGTTTGTAACACCCGAAGTCGGTGGGGTAACCGTAAGGAGCCAGCCGCCTAAGGTGGGACAGATGATTGGGGTGAAGTCGTAACAAGGTAGCCGTATCGGAAGGTGCGGCTGGATCACCTCCTTTCTAAGGATATAAGCTGGACCTATGAGCCAGACAAAACATGTTTGTTTGATTGTTTTCTGTTTGTTTAGTTTTGAGAGTGCAATTTCTCTCAGAACTTCGTTCTTTGAAAACTAGATAATCGTAAAGAAGAAAGTCAAGAAACATCGAGTAATCGCCATTTTAGTTTTCTCTCTATTATATATAGAGTAATAAACCTTTTAGGTTAAGTTAGAAAGGGCGCACGGTGAATGCCTTGGCACTAGGAGCCGATGAAGGACGGGACTAACACCGATATGCTTTGGGGAGCTGTAAGTAAGCTTTGATCCAGAGATTTCCGAATGGGGAAACCCACTGTTCGTAATGGAACAGTATCTTTACCTGAATACATAGGGTATTGAAGGCATACCCGGGGAACTGAAACATCTAAGTACCCGGAGGAAGAGAAAGCAAACGCGATTCCCTGAGTAGCGGCGAGCGAAACGGGACATAGCCCAAACCAAGAGGCTTGCCTCTTGGGGTTGTAGGACACTCTACATGGAGTTACAAAGGAACGGGGTAGATGAAGCGGCCTGGAAAGGCCCGTCAGAGAAGGTAAAAACCCTGTAGTCGAAACTTCGTTCCCTCCTGAGTGGATCCTGAGTACGGCCGGACACGTGAAATCCGGTCGGAAGCAGGGAGGACCATCTCCCAAGGCTAAATACTCCCTAGTGACCGATAGTGAACCAGTACCGTGAGGGAAAGGTGAAAAGCACCCCGGAAGGGGAGTGAAATAGTTCCTGAAACCGTGTGCCTACAAGTAGTTAGAGCCCGTTAATGGGTGATAGCGTGCCTTTTGTAGAATGAACCGGCGAGTTACGATCCCATGCAAGGTTAAGTTGAAGAGACGGAGCCGCAGCGAAAGCGAGTCTGAATAGGGCGAATGAGTATGTGGTCGTAGACCCGAAACCAGGTGATCTACCCATGTCCAGGGTGAAGTCCAGGTAACACTGGATGGAGGCCCGAACCCACGCACGTTGAAAAGTGCGGGGATGAGGTGTGGGTAGCGGAGAAATTCCAATCGAACTTGGAGATAGCTGGTTCTCTCCGAAATAGCTTTAGGGCTAGCCTCACGTTGTTAGAGTCTTGGAGGTAGAGCACTGTTTGGACTAGGGGCCCTCATCGGGTTACCGAATTCAGACAAACTCCGAATGCCAAAGACTTATCCGTGGGAGTCAGACTGCG